>NZ_JAFNPE010000014.1:0-218148 GCF_026535805.1 Lactobacillus sp. B3795 | reverse complement strand
GCCCAATCTTCTGCTCAAAGCTCTGAAGCTCAAAGTTCTAGTGCCCAATCTTCTGCTCAAAGTTCTGAAGCTCAAAGCTCTAGTGCCCAATCTTCTGCTCAAAGTTCTGAAGCTCAAAGCTCTAGTGCCCAATCTTCTGCTCAAAGCTCTGAAGCTCAAAGCTCTAGTGCCCAATCTTCTGCTCAAAGATCCGAAGCTCAAAGTTCTAGTGCCCAATCTTCTACTCAAAGCTCTGAAGCTCAAAGTTCTAGTGCCCAATCTTCTACTCAAAGCTCTGAAGCTCAAAGTTCTAGTGCTCAATCCTCTGTAACAGATGAACACAGCAACAATGCAAGCACTCCAACACAAAGTTCTAGCGTTGAAAGTTCAAGTGCTCAATCTTCTGCAGTAAGCAAGAACGGTAACAATGCCGGTACCCCTACTTCAGACAAGAGCTCTTCTAATACAACTACAGCAACCACTAAACCAGTAACTCATAACAATGCTGGTAAGCCAAATAAGGAAGTTACTATCAAGCATGTAGATCCTGCTGTTCCTGGTCACAAGAACAACACTTCTCATCCTGATACTGAAAATAAAAACAAGTTACCTCAAACCGGTGACGAAACTGAACAAAATGTATTAATTTCTCTTGGTGCCGTAGCAATCGTTACTGCATTAGGACTTGCTGCGTACTCACTACGTCGTAAAAACAAATAATTAATACAATCAAAAAAAGACTTCGATTTCATTCGAAGCCTTTTTTCTTTACATAATTTTAAGATTTTGATTATAGACAGATTAGAAACCTAGATATAACATTTTATATATAAAGAAGAAATCAAAGCAACGGAGGGATTGCCCATGAAAAAATCTATTAAAACAGCGCTTTTATTTTCTACGCTGATTATTGGAGCCGTTGAAACTCCAAACGTCATTAACCAAACTTCTGGTTCAGCTCAATTTGTGGCCCATGCCGACAGTACTGTTGATAACAGCAGTACATCAAATATTAAAAAGCTCGATCCAGAAATTCAACAAATTTTGTTACAAAACGTAAATCAAAACGAATTTAAAAATTACGGTAGTGCAGATCAAATTACAAATGGTGACTTATCAAACCTACAATCAATTAACTACACTGCTTCTGGTTCAGAAAGCATTAAAACATTAGATAACATTAACCCTGATATTTTTCCATCACTAACTTCCATCAATATTAGTAATGTAGATATGAGTTCAGTTAAGGATCTCTCACCATTAGCTCAATTAACGAACCTAAATACAATTAATTTAACTGGTGCTAACATCACCAGTGATCAACTTAGCACTTTAGGTCAATGGTCTGACTCATCACTAAATAACCTAGACCTATCAAATAACAATATTAGTAGCCTAGACTTCCTAAAAGACATCTCTATTCCAAATGTTGAAAACATTAATATTAGTCACAACAAAGTTAGTGATTTTACACCAGTTAAAAGTCAAAAATGGCTTCAATTAGCAACATTAAAAGCTGACTTTAATAATATTTCAGATATCTCTCCAATTGCAGATGTTAATTGGCCTAATCTAACGGTTTTAAGCGTAAAAAATAATCAAATTTCTGATATTTCACCTATTTCATCCGCAAACTGGCCAAACCTAGATCAATTATATGCTGACAACAATAACATTTCTGATATTAACTCATTCGCTAATACCAACTGGCACAAATTAAGTACCATCTCAGCAAACGGAAACCATATTAGCAATGTTGCTTCACTAAAGGACAAAAAAGCTCAGTTCCCTAATTTAACTAAATTCTATGTAAGCAACAACAACATCAATGATATTTCATGGATGAGCGGATATAACTTCGACTCTAGTTCAAACGCGAAACAAGAAATTATTAATGCAACTGCTAATGTCGTGAAGACAACTGATGGCAAACCAGTAACCATTAAGCTTCCAATCTCAATTAACGACATTTCATTAGATAATAGCCTTCTAGCCTCACCTGATTCAAATGGGCAAAATATCATTGTAGATAACAATTATGTAAATAATGGTGTGAACTACAATGAAAATGGAACACTTGTTAATACAGATCAGCTTGTTGGTAATGATGGTAAAGCATATACCATCAACGACGATAATGGTAAACAAACATCAAATGGTTTGGCTGGCATTAATTTGAATAGCGGTACCGGATCAACTAAATACACATTCGGTTTCACATCAACCTTGGGTCAAGGTTACACTGGATACTTCTATGGTGCTTACAACCTAACAGTTAACTGGGGCGAAAACACTACCCAAAGCAAAGATGTTAATGTAACAGTTAAATACGTTGACCAAAACGGTAAGGAAATAAGCACACCACAAACTAAGAAAATCAGCTTCACTGAAACTGGTTTCAAACCAGATGACACTGCTCAACAAATCACTTGGAACAATGATTGGAAGGACGTCGATGGTACTTCTTACTCATTCACCAGTCCAAATATTGAAGGATATGAAGATCCATCAGAAGTTCAAGTAAGCGGAACTGTTGATCATGATTCAACAGACATCGTCAAAACAGTGACATACAAGACTATTCCTGTTTCAAGTTCTGCTTCATCTAGCTCAAGTAACTCACAAAGTGCTTCAAGCGCAGATAGCCAATCTCAAAGTTCAGCTAGCTTAAGCACTTCAAGTGCTGCTCAAAGTTCAAGTGCTTCAAGCCAACAAGCTAGTTCATCAAGTGCCGCTAAAGAAGCAAACAGCTCTTCTAGTGAACCTCAAAGTTCAAGTGCTGCTAAAGAAGCAAACAATTCTTCTAGTGAACCTCAAACCTCAAGCGCTGCTAAAGCTTCTAGTGAAACTCAAAGCTCAAGCGCCGCTAAAGAAGCAAACAGTTCTTCTAGTGAATCTCAAAGCTCAAGCGCCGCTAAAGAAGCAAACAGTTCTTCTAGTGAACCTCAAAGTTCAAGCGTTGCTAAAGAAGCAAACAGTTCTTCTAGTGAACCTCAAAGTTCAAGTGCTGCTAAAGAAGCAAGCAGCTCTTCTAGTGAATCTCAAAGCTCAAGTGCTACTAAAGAAGCAAGCAGTTCAGCTCAAAGCATCCCTGCCTCAAATCAATCAACTGCTTCATCAAGTTCATCTGTATCTTCTTCATCATCAAGCACTAATGAAAGTTCAGCTACTCCAACTACACCATCAAAATCAGCTGTAGTTGCGCCAAAGCACTCAAAGAACAGAACTCCAAAACATTCAAACAACAGTGGAACTCCAAAGACGGATAATGTTCAATCTAAGCAAGTAACTGCTAAAAAGGTTGAAACTCCAAGTTCTTCAGAACATAAAAACGCTAAGTCATTACCTCAAACTGGTGATAGTACAAATCAAAATGCTCTTGTAGCATTAGGATCTGTACTAGTAGCTATTAGCGCAACCATGATTGCATTCGTACTACGTCGTAAAAATAAATAAGCAATAATAAAAAAAGACCTCGAAATCATTTCGAGGTCTTTTTGTTTAGAATATTTTATTTAGACGTTTAACATCGTCAATCTTAAAGTGATTATGTTGCCCGTCGACTAGCTTATTACTCTTTTCGTCACGTTTTACCAAACTATATTGAGATTGATCTTGAATAAATTCTTGAATAATTGCTTTTAACCATTTAGTACTCTTAGTTTGGGTAATGCGCATTTCGATTTCTTTTTGAATAACCTGAGTCGCAGCATTTAAATCACTTTGTGAACTAGTGATATCGTATGTATCATCACCATAATCAAAATATTCGTTCATAAAATTGATGTATTGGGTTTCTAAACGTTTGCTTGGCCACCATGCCATCAAGATTGGTCGACGATCATGTTCTGTGGATTTTTCCCACTTTTGACCGTTTCTTAGAATCATCTTTGGTCGATACCAGGTGTTAAACGTTAAATATCCATCTACAGTGGAGATGTTTTGTTTATCAATCTTGTAAAACGCATTTTTAGCAGCATAATCGTTGTTAGGATTATACGCCGGTTTTACAATCCCTGAAGTTTCCGCCCTGGAATTAGAGATAGATAGAATCAATCCAATTCCAAATAAAGTCGCTACTACAACCGCGCATGTCGCAATCGACAGTAGTAATTTTTTACGTAAGAAACTCAGCTGTCCTTTTTTCATTATAAGCACTCCCAGTTTCATATTATGATGTTAATTTTACCACAAAAGAGCTTTTTTCTTGCCTCTTCATCTTATTCATGAAATATTAGTTAATATTGTTTTATTTTAGGAGATGTTTATATTGAAAGCAAAAATGTTGTTTAGAATCATCTTGTACATAATTGGACTAAACGTTTTAGCCCTTGGTACAACACTATTTGCTTGCGGAAAACTTGGGGTCAGTTCATTAGTCTCTGTTCCACAAACATTGTCATTTATTATTCACACCACACTGGGTCATGCCACGACCATGTTCTTCATCGTCTTGGTATTAATCCAACTGATTATTGTTAGAAGATTTGAATTAAAAATCGTCCTACAATTGGTCCTAGCATTTGTGTTCGGTTGGCTGGTTGATTTCTACGGTTTAACTGTTGGTTTGAAACGCATCCCATTAAACGGATACGCAGAAAGAATTCCGGTCACCTTATTAGCCATTTTATGTACCGCACTTGGTATCTTTATGATGGTAAAGGCCTCATTCGTGTTAATTCCAGCAGATGGTTTCGTTAACGTTATCAGTGAAAAGCTACATAAACCTTTTGGCCAAATGAAGTTTTGTTTCGATGCATCAATGATCGTCATCACAATCATTTTAGGATTAGTATTCCTACATCATATTACTTCAATTGGGATTGGAACTGTTTTAGCAGTTCTTTTCGTTGGTCAATTGATTAACCTATTTAATTACATTGTGGATAAGACTAAAAAAGCTTAGAGCGATTGCTCTAAGCTTTTTTATTATTTAAATTTACGACGGTATCCTAAATACGTTGAGACAACAAACGCTATTGGATATATAACAAAGAGAATAAAGTCGAAGTGGCCGCCCAAAATTAAGTTGAAACAAATAAGAACCGTCATTATAGCTACTAATGTAATTAAATTTTGAATGATAAAACTTCTGATAGCTATTTTTCGTTCACTGTCGGTACTATAATCATATTCATCTAATCCATGGTTTTTCACAACAATATTCATATATGTTAATGCAATTAAAACGGCTATTGAATCTGCAAAAATCATCCCAATCGCAATATCGGAAGTATCGTAAAAGTTCCCTATTCCAAGTGATACAAATATTGAAACAAACAAAAAGATAATTAATCCAAATGCCACCTTGTTGGCAGCCTCAGAAATTACCTTATTGGTAAATTCATCAAATGGTTCATTAATACCGTAAATAAATTTAACTAACTTCGTAAATAAAGATTCCTTCATATTCATTCACCTCATTTTTTAAATTGACGACAATACTGAGTATAGATTGCCACCAAAATACCAATAAAACAACCAATAAAGGATGGAAAAATACTTTCGGACATTCCCAAATATCTAAACCAAACCGAAATTGGATACATAGCAAGTGACAAAGTCAATACAGTCGTGAATATTCTACTGATAATAAATCTTTTACCATAAATCTTTCGTTCTTCTTCATTATCAAATTCATAGCAATCCAATTTATTTTTTCTAATGATTCTACTCATATATGCACTTGCAATAAAATGCACAAATATATCAGCCATAATTACACCACTTACTACATTCATAGGACTGAACCATCTTATCAGTACCATCAACGCATATGCTGACATAAGA
This sequence comes from Lactobacillus sp. B3795, assembly GCF_026535805.1. Classification (NCBI taxonomy): domain Bacteria; kingdom Bacillati; phylum Bacillota; class Bacilli; order Lactobacillales; family Lactobacillaceae; genus Lactobacillus; species Lactobacillus sp. B3795. The sequence continues at coordinate 212,379 of NZ_JAFNPE010000014.1, read as the reverse complement.
AGATATACCATTAACCCCATCGCGATTTTATTTCCAGCATCGTTAATGACGTCCCTGGTAAACTCATCAAACGGTTTGCTAATTCCATAAAAATTTTTAACTAATTTTATAAACAATGATTCTTTCATCGGCTATTCCACTCCTTCATTCCAAAATAAAGTATTTAAATCTGTTTTTAGTGCTTTGGCAATGTTCAAACATAGCTTCAAGCTCGGATTGTATTCTCCCTTTTCAATCAAACTTAACGTTTGGCGGGAGATACCAACAGATTTAGCCAAATCCTTTTGCTGCACATTTTCTTTTGTGCGTATTTCTCTAACACGATTTTCCAAAATGTTGCTCCTCTGATTATCATGTGATCTTTATATTATTTTAGGTAATATATATATTCCATATGTAAACTATATATTACATAGGATTAAAAAACAAGTAATTATTTCAAATAAAAAAGACGCCAATTTCTGGCGTCTTTTTGCGTATCTTATTTATGGTATGGACTACCTTCATTGATCATGAAAGCACGATAAATTTGTTCAGTCAGTACCAAACGCATCAATTGATGTGGCAAGGTAAAACGACCAAATGAAATTTGGGTGTCAGCACGTTTCAATACCTTTGGCGCTAGACCAAGTGATCCACCAATCACAAAAGTGATGTCTGAATGACCATATGTGGCCAACTTATCGATTTCTTTGGCGAATTCTTCGGATGCACGTTCTTTACCAAGAATGGCTAATGCATATACATATTCCTTGTCGGCAATTTTGTCTAAGATTCTAGTTCCTTCCTTATCCATAACGTCTTGCATCTCTGATTCACTAAGGGTTTCAGGCGCTTTCTCATCTGGAACTTCGATAATCCGAAACTTACAAAAACGTGATAAACGCTTGCTATACTCATCAATTCCAGCCTTAAAATATTTTTCTTTTAATTTTCCGACCACAACTAGCTTAATATTCATTTGTGAAATCTCCTTTTTGAAATTTTGAACCACTATATTTAGTATGTGGAAATGTTGTTAACTACTACTAATATTGTCCACAGATTGTCAAGGTTTTTCACGAGTTATCCACATCTGTGCATATGTCATTTTGACCCGTGTAACACTCAAGAAATACTGTCACACAGGCGTTTCACAATAGTGCATTTTCCGTGTAACTTTCTTTTCCACAATGTTATCCACAGAGTTATCCACATGAGGTGGAAAACTAAAAAATAGCGATAATTGTTGATTTTTCGGGCATATATATAGATCTAAAAAATTTTCTTTTTTCTAGTTATACACCGAATGTATGTTTTTTTCTTTGTGAAAAGTTTTGGATTAAAATTTCACAAAGATTATTATACAAAATTAAGTAATCGTTCGTAAAATTTTATATAAAAAAAGCGTTGAATTTAATCAACGCTCTCATAAATAGCTGGTAGTTATTTAGTTGGTAGTTCGCCTTCCACGATTTGATCTAACGTTGTCATAGAAGGGATAAAGAACATGTTACCGGTCACTGGATCAGAGAAATCTAGCAAGCGGTCGGATTGGCCAAACATGTTTTCAAGCATGCGTTTAGTAACTGTCCAATGTCTAGCATATCCAATGAAGTATGTTCCGGTCTTGCCTGAACTAGGATCTGAGAATGGGACATTCATTCTGACAATCTTGTGTTCCACACCATCGTCGTTATCTTGAGATGCGACGTTATGTGAGTTTTCTAGTTTTTCGTCATCCTCTAGTTCCAAGTCGGAGTATTTCTTTCTACCGATTGCCTTTTCTTGGTCTTCGGTCTTTAGTGCATTCCAAGCATCCATATTATGGATGTATTTTTGTGCGAATGCGTATGAACCATTTTCAAAATCGGGGTCTTCATCCCCAATGATGGCGTATCCTGAAGCCTTTTGAATTTCAGGGTTTTCGGTACCATCAACGAAACCGATAATGGCACGTCCTTCGAAGTATCTGAATCCCTTAGTTTCATCTTCCACCGTAGCAAAGTCTCGGTAGTAGTTTCTGATTTGACTGGTTACTTCGTACACAACAGCTTCTGAATCAGCACGAATGTGGATAAATAAATCGGCTGGGGTTGCTGGTGAAGTGTATTTAGGTCCCTTCACTGGTTTAAAATCTTCTAATTCTTGTGGTTTCTTAGCATCAGCGAATAAGTAGTCCCAAATTGAGTTTGAAAAACCAAAAGCGACCTTTAAATGTTCTTCTGGATATCTGATATTCATTGAGCGTAAAATTGCTTGTTCTCTAGATACTAACTCTGCGACTTTCTCACGGTCATCGTCAGCGTTACTTCTATTAATAGTTAGGGTTGTAAATAGTACATTTTTTCCCGCATCTTTATATACATCTTGTGCGTCAGTAGGATCGAATGGCATGGTAGTACCTTCTTTCGTTATTTATAATGATTATAAACTAATAATCAATCTTATTATAACCCATTTTACCCCACCATGAACGATAAAATTTTTAAAAAATTGTTAAAATCGTGAGCATATATTATCATAAGTTTTTATTTAGCATTACAATGTTGGTGTATAAACGTAAAGGGGGAATTATTCATGACCAAACTAACTACTGACGAAGGTCAACCATGGGCAGATAATAATCATTCATTAACTGCTGGAAATCGTGGCCCTGTTTTATTACAAGACTACCAATTAATTGAAAAATTAGCTCACTTTAACCGTGAACGTATCCCAGAAAGAGTTGTTCACGCTAAGGGTGCCGGTGCTAAGGGTGTCTTTACTCTTACCCGCGATATGAGCGACTACACCAAAGCCGACTTATTCAATGGTAAGGGTAAGCAAACACCACTTACTATTCGTTTCTCAGAAGTTGCTGGTGAATTAGGTTACCCTGATACCATCAGAGATGTGCGTGGTTTCGCAATGAAGTTCTACACTAATGAAGGAAACTATGACATCGTTGGTAACAACACACCTATCTTCTTTGTTAACGATCCTTTGAAGTTCCCAGACTTCATTCACTCACAAAAACGTGACCCTGCTACTCATCTTCGTTCAGAAGATATGCAATGGGACTTCTGGTCACACTCACCTGAATCACTTCACCAAGTTACCTATTTAATGGGTGACCGTGGTAACCCAGCTAGCTACGCTAACATGAACGGTTACGGTTCACACACATTCAAGTGGGTTAATGCCAAGGGTGAAGCATACTGGGTTAAGTACCACTTCATCTCAGAACAAGGTGTTAAGAACATGACCGAAGACCAAGCTGCCAAGGTTGCTTCTGAAAACACCGACTACTTAATTCAAGATTTATACGATCGCATTAAGAATGGTGACTATCCAAAGTGGAAGGTATGCGTTCAATTAATTCCTTACGAAGAAGGATTAAACTACAAGTACGACATCTTTGATGTTACCAAGACCGTTTCTCACAAGGACTACCCACTACAAGAAATCGGTGAATTCGTATTAAACGAAAATCCTGAAAACTACTTCAATGATGTTGAAGAAGCATCATTCTCTCCTGCAAATCTAGTTCCAGGAATCGAACCTTCAATGGATAAACTATTACAAGGTCGTTTGTTCGCATACAAGGATGCCGCTAGATACCGTTTAGGTGCCAACTACGAACACCTTCCTGTTAATAGTCCAAAGACTGAAGTTCACAACTATGCTCGTGACGGTTACATGTCACAAGGTCAAAATGGTGACGTTAACTACGAACCAAACCAATATGAAGATTCTCCACGCGAAGATCCTCATGCAAAGATTAAGCCATTTGCAGTTGAAGGCGAAGCCAACAGCTACAAGACCTATGACGAAGACCCATACTCACAAGCAGGTGCTCTATACCACGTCTACTCAGACGATGAAAAGGACCGCTTAATTCAAGCTATCAAGAAGCACTTAGGTAGCGTTAAGAGCCATGACACAAAAGTACGTCAAACTAAGTTGTTCTACCGTGCAGATCATGACTATGGTAAGCGAGTTGCTGATGCTTTAGGCCTAAATATGGATGAAATTACTGAATAATTGATAAAAATAACACCGCTATGATTATTGTCATAGCGGTGTTTTTAGTAGTTTTGTTTCAGTTTGTAACAATTAATAATATAACTGTAACCATGTAATAACGTTACTGATATATAACTCCGATATAGTATTAAACATCATAAGAAATCGAAGAAAAAATTTTTAAGGTTTATATAAAGGAGTTATGTTTCTTGAATAACGTTACAAAATCTTTTATCAAATTCACAGTAATCGCATTTACATCACTATTAATTTTATTTGCAATCAACTTCGCTAAAAACGACGTTCACGCTGATGCTTCAGTTAACTGGCAACATGTTGCTGAAAAGAACCTAAGCAAGAAGAACATTGCCGCAAGACGTTGGATTTCATTCCACGAATCAACTAACAGATACTACGCAAGAAACGGTGTTTGTTACGGTAAGTTCCAATTAGATATCAGCTACCTACACGGTGACAAATCAAAGAAGAACCAAGAATTAACTGCCAACAGATATGTTGCTAGTCGTTACGGTTCATGGATTAACGCCAAGAAATTCTGGCAAAGACACCACTGGTACTAAAATAAAAAGCAGCCTAGCTAATCGCTAAGTTGCTTTTTTATTGTCTAAACATGATTGCTTTATTATCTTTTTGAAGAATTTCTTGGTATAGCATGTGAGCGGATTCGATTGTTTGGTTAGCTAGGTGCCAATACTTACCTTCTAGGTTACTAACATCTTTTAAATCGCTAAGATCAATGTCAGTTCTTAGGATGTATTCCGCCGCAAAGTTATGGTTATCAATTGCTAAATGATGACTACCATCAATGTCGTAGTACGGATTATTTTCTAAAATATCGACGACATCTTGTAACAAGGCGTTGGCAGTTGGCTTTCTTCCGGCCCCCTGACCTAGAAAACCAAGTGGTCCGATGGTATCTCCAGTTAGTTGGACGTAGTTTAAGTTACCGTTGACGGTCGCAATGGTGTTATCAACAGGTAATAATGTTGGTTCAATTGAAATTGCTAATTTGTCTTGATTGTACAATCTATCCTGTCCAATTAATTTGATATTCATGTTACGACCCAAGAAGAAATCAACATCTTTCTTTAATAAGTTTCTGATACCGACCTTCTTAATCGCATCCCCCGGTTTAACAAGTGTATTAAACGCTAAATCAGTCGAAATGCATAACTTATTTTCAACATCATAACCATCGATGTCGGCTGTCGGATCAGCTTCAGCGTAGCCCAAGTCTTGCGCCTGTTTCAGTGCCTCCTTAAAACTGACGTGTTGATTCACAATCGCATCGATAATGAAGTTACTGGTCCCGTTTAAGATTCCCCGATTGATTGAACATCATCAATTCTAAGAACACGTTTAAGGTTTTGAATCCATGGGATTCCACCGGCAACGCTGGGTTCAAAACGAAATGACACATGATTTTGTTTGGCTTCATTGATAAATTCTTCCATATATTTGGCCACAACCGCCTTGTTGGCAGTAACCACATTTTTGCCCGCTTTAAAAGCATCCATAATCATCTCATAAGCTGGATGAATGCCACCCAGAGTTTCGACAATCACCTTAATGTCATCATTATCCAAAATTGATTGATAATCATTGGTCTTATTTTGTGTTGCGTCCACCTTTTCTTTTCTAACCCAGATGGCTGCTACGTTTAACTTTTCCTTTAGGCGTTGACTTTCATCAATGATTTCTTTGACCCCACCGCCGACTGTTCCAAGTCCTAAAATTGCGATATCCAATCCGATCACATCTTTTCTTTTTGTATGTGTATAATAAACACTTGTTTTTTATTAATAAACAGATTATCATGTAATCAAATCTTTTTCAACCACATAGGAGGATATAAATTATGGAAAAATATACTAGCACAAGAGATAAAAACGTCGAAATTAGTTCGTTTGATGCGATTATCAAAGGATTTTCAGACGACGGCGGATTATTCGTTTTACCAGATTTAGCCGATCATAATATTAATATCGATAAAGTTATCGACCAAAGTTACCAAGAAATTGCTTTCGATGTTGTTAAAACATTGCTACCTGATTTTTCAGATTTCCAAATCGCTAACAGCATCCATGAAGCATACGATGATGGCTTTGACGATTACGAAGTTACACCCATCAAAGATGTCGATAATTTCTCAGTTCTAGAATTATTCCATGGCCCTACCTGTGCATTCAAAGACGTCGGTCTTCAATTATTACCAAAGCTAATGAAACAATGTCTCCCTGAAAACAAGCACGTGATGGTATTAGCCGCTACCAGTGGTGACACCGGTACTGCTGCCCTTGCTGGCTTCAAAGATGTCGACAAGATGGGAGCAATGGTCTTCTACCCTCAAAACGGAGTCAGCATGGTCCAACAACAACAAATGCTAACTACTAAGGGTTACAACACTAAAGTTGCTGCTATCAATGGTAATTTCGATGACGCGCAAACTAACGTCAAAAAAATCTTTAACAACCAATCGCTAAAGGAAAAACTAGGTGACGACAACTCACTATCTAGTGCCAACTCAATTAACATCGGTCGTTTAGTTCCACAAATCGTTTACTACTTTGACGCTTACAAACAAATGGTTAAAAACGGCAAAATTAACGTCGGTGACGAAATCATCTTCACTGTCCCTACCGGAAACTTCGGTGACGTTTTAGCCGGTTACTACGCCAAATTATTAGGTCTACCTGTAAAGAAGCTAGTAATTGCATGTAACTCCAACAAAGTTCTTTCCGACTTCTTCGAAAATGGTGTCTATGACAGAAATCGTCCATTCTTCAAGACCATTGCACCAAGTATGGATATCCAAATTTCTAGTAACTTCGAACGTCTTTTGTACTACAAGAGCGGCGAAAACGTCGACTATGTCAAATCACTAATGGATGATTTGGAACGAGACGGTAAATACGAAGTGCTTCCTGAAATTTTAGAATCAATTAAAGAAGATTTCATTTGTGGATACAGCGATGACGATGAAATCAAAGCATCCATCAAGGAAGTCTTTGAAAAATATCATTACCTAATGGATCCACATACTGCTTCCGGATACCGTGTTACACGTGAAACACAAGCTAAGTATCCAAATACTCCTGTCGTAATGCTAAGTACCGCTAGTCCATACAAATTTGTCGATGCGGTCGCTGATGCCATCATTGGTGAACACCGTCAAAGTCCAATCGAAACTAGTGACCTATTAGTTGAAAAGACTGGTATCGAAATGCCCGAACAACTAAGACAAATCTGGCATGATGAATCTGTTGTCCCTGCCAAAATCAACCCTAACGAAATGGAAGACTTGGTAGTCGACACAATAAAGGATGTGTTTAAAAATGATAAAAGTAATAGTGCCCGCAACTAGCGCCAACATTGCGATGGGTTACGACTGTCTTGGTATGGCCGTTAATCTGTTTACAGCGGTCAAAATTGACGAAGCTGATAAATTTAACATTACGGGTTGTGACGAGGCCTTCCAAAACAAAGATAATCTGGTCTATCAAGGTTTCATCCAAGGATGTAAACATTTAAACCGAGCAGTTCCTACCATCTCAATCGATATTCAAAGTGAAATTCCAGAATCCCGCGGTCTCGGTAGTTCATCTGCTTGTATCGTCGCTGGAATCATCGGTGCGTTTGAATACTTCAAAGAAGAAGTAGATAAGGATGTTATCCTTCAAATCGCTACTAAAATGGAAGGTCATCCCGACAATGTCGCTCCTGCCATCTACGGTGGATTATGTATGGCCTTTGAAGATAGTAACGGTCACTACGACGTCATCAAGTACCCAGTAGATGATTCTTACTATTTCACTGCCGTTATTCCCGACTTCAAGGTATCAACCAACGAAGCCAGAAAGATTGTTCCAAAGGAAGTCAAAACAACAACGGTAGCTCATCAACTCTCTCATTGTTTAGCGATGTTAAACGCCCTATCAAATGGTGACATCAAACAACTAAACGACGCCATCGACGACCGTTTGCATGAACCCTACCGTCAAAAACTAATCAACGGATTTGGTGAGGTCAAAAAAATCGTTGAGGCAAATGGTTCTGTCGTATATATCAGTGGGAGTGGATCGACGCTAATAATCATTAGTAATTCAGCTGATAGACGTGATAAAATAATAGAAGCGTTACAAAAACGATTCGAAAAATTCAGCATCAAAAATGTTGAAATTATGAACTAACGGTGGTGAGAACAATCAGTAAGTATTATATTGTCGATGACTCGCTTCTACCAGAAGCATTCGGGAAGGTCATTGAAGCAAGAAAAATGATTGATAACGGGGAAGTTAAAAACGTCAGTGAAGCCGTGAAAAAGGTCGGCATCAGTCGTGCTAGCTACTACAAGTACAAGGACTACGTTTATGAAGCACAACAATCATCATGGCAACGAAAAGCCGTTATTTCATTTTTACTAAGTCATAAAAGTGGTATCCTATCCAAGGTTTTGAATTCCATTTCAAACCGCGATGCCAACATCTTAACAATCAACCAAAACATCCCCATCAACGATTCAGCCAGTGTCGTGATTTCACTGGACTTGAGTCAAATGGATGGCACAATCGATGAATTAATCGCAGATATCAGTGCAATTGATGGCACCAACAAGGTTAACCTAGTCGCTGTTGAGTAATTAGACATAAAATGTTAACATTCTGTCTAATACATAGAAAGGAAATTACAATGGATAAATTGCAATTTATGGATTACACTTTCATGTTTAATCCTGACCATTCTACTTACACCAACAACGAAGAAGGGTTAACCTTTTTTAATTTAGATGGTGAAGTCAGAATCAAAATCAGATTCAAAAATGAACGCCTAGTATTACTATCACAATCAGGCGTTACCATTAAAAAAGTCGATGATAAGACCTACCGCATCATCGCCAACGAATACCAACCCGTATAGGGCAAGGAGATTTAAATGAGAGAAGTTCAAATCAGACAGTATCATTTGAGATACGACGACGATCAAATCGACGGTTATTTCGACGAAAATAACGAAAGACTGGCATTCAATGCTGGAAGCGACTTATTGCTAGTTGTTGATGTCGATAACGACCAATTAACGTTTCATCCCAATGGTGGCGACTACGTTTCAATCGAAGAAATCGATGCTACCCACTATGAACTAAAATCTGACTTTTAAAATAGGAGACTACAATGCCTCAAATAACTTTTCACAATTACACCATTTTCTACCAAGACCATATGCTACCCTTCTTTGATCAAAAAAGAGACGCCATCTTATTTGTAAAATATTTGGCTGAAAACGATGGTGGCAAGGCCTATGATGATGCCCAACTAGTGGTTGAATACGATGACGGTATCGTGTTTACACCGCTTTGGAACATCAAAATCAAACAAACTAACGATAAAGAATTCATTCTAGACTTCAAAGGATAATAAAAAAGACTCAGCGATAGCTGAGTCTTTTTTAGATTGTGCTTGTCTTTGTCTTGGTCATGTATGAGGCTGGTTGTTCTTTGGCTACCAAAGCAGCAACGTTTCTCATATGTTCACCAAAAGTATCGATTAATTCTTGAATATGATTGTATTCAGGATGTTCAGATAGTCGTTTTAATCTTGTGCAAATCACGCGACGTTCGCGACTCTTAAAACATAGCTTTAGTTGACGGCTAACGGTTAGCATCTTGGCTAAGCAGTATACGTTAACTGTCATTGGCGCTGAACCCATCATTTGATCATAAATGGCATCGATGATTTCTTGATTAGTTTGGTTCTTTGGTACAAAGGTTCTCACCTTGTGCACTAGTCCCTTCTTCTTTTCCAAGACATGGCCACCTTCATAGAACTGTTCGCCTAACGCCATGTAAGTGTGTTTCATTACATCAATGTTTTGCAAAAGTTTTGCCATGATTGTATCCACGTCTTCGTTCTTGTTACGGATGATTAAATCCATAAAAGAGTTCAAGAAGTATAACTTGTGTGGTAAATTGTCGATTATCTCGATTCGGTTATCTTCACCTAATTTAATTACACCTGCAGCCGCTAAGTCTAACAAACAGCTGTCTACTAAATAAGCACGTAGACGAACATTTTTTAGCATTACGCGGCTATCTTTGGACTTACTAGTAATTAAAAAATACATTTCAGCAGTTGTAAGTGCCATAATATAGCCTCCATGAGTAGAATAAAAGTATTCTAACACTTATTTGTCTTTTTTGTTACCTTTTTTTCTTTCGACTTCGTTTCTAATCTTAATCGCTCGTTCAAAATTATTGGTGAACACACCAGCGACATTACGTTTCATAATGAAGCGTAATCGAAGATTGCCGTTAACGGTCCAGATGCGTTCCACGTCTTCAATATCTGGTTGGTAAAAACGAAGGTGCAATGCATCTAAGTGATTAGCAGCCATGAATTCCTTGGGATTGTCGATACGATTACCAGTCAAGAATGCAAACTGAGCATCATGGGTAATGGTTTGGGCAATCTTAATCGAGGACATGTTAAAAGAAGAGTAAATGATTGGGTGAAGTAATTCGTATTCATCCACCATTTTAATAACGATTTCTTCAATGTTTTTATAGTGAATCTTATTGGTCTTGAATTCTAAATTAACGTAGACATCCCTGCCCTCGACTAATTCTAAGACCTCCTGTAGCTTTGGAATTGGTTCGTAATTAGACAATGAAAAACGTGATAATTCTTCATATGTATAATCCTTTACATATCCTCTACCATCAGTTGTGCGATCAATTCGTTCATCATGAATCACGACGGGGACGTTGTCCTTGGTTAAATGAACATCAAATTCTAACCCTTCAATATGGTTATGCAGTGCATAACGAAATCCTTGAAGCGAATTTTCTGGATATAAATCTGGTACACCACGATGACCATAAATTATAGTTTTCATTTGAAAGCCCCCCTCATTTTTCTTTTCCCTAATCAATAATAATGCTATTTTTTTATTTTGCAACCAAAGTTTATTTAAATGTTACAATAAACTTATCCAAAGATAAGAGGTGTGCCATGATTTACGCAATTATCAGTTTTTCAGCCAGTTACATAATGTTTGTCTTTTGCCTATTTCAAGGCGTTTTAGACATGTCCGGTCAAATCAACGAACTACATAAAGCAGAACACTCTGCAAAAAAATACCATCCAATGAGAGCCGGACTATGGATGATTCCACCGCTAAAAATCATGCTGGAACGTAATCGTTTAAAAAAGATTTTGTTAAACGCTAAATCCGATACAGATATCAAAAAATTCAGGGCTTTTTACAACGTTTCCAACCAATCGACTGCATGGGCCTACATCTCATTTGCCTGCATGCTAGACTCAATTGTTTCGATTAAAACACTATTCGACGCCTTTAGATGGCACCTATCAATTCCAGTCTTCATCCTTTTATCACTACTTATCATCATCGTAGGATATGCTCAGGTCATGTATCGCGTATCCGATGATCGGAAAGAAAAAATCGGGGCCAAAATTAATCGACTAAAAAAGCAATAATTGCGCGATGTCGTTTTGTTTTTATGCAATTTAACGTTATAATCTAAATATCACAACTCGCGGAGGAAATTATGATCATAAACGACAAAAAACTACATATGATTACCAAAGCTTTAGATAATTCACTTCGAATTAAGATTTTGTATTATCTAGAAGCCAACAATCAAAGTAATGTGTCCAACTTAATGAATTACTTTGAAACTTCCCAACCAAACATCTCTCGCCATTTGAAGATATTAGCGGATGCTAACCTAGTCTACAGCGAAAAGGATGGCCAGGAAAGAATCTATCAATTAAGTGATAACCACGTTTCTCAACTATTAGGAACTTTAAAAACCCATATTAATGATTAAGAAACATCATTCTTGACATATGCCGAATTTAGATATATAACTATATTTGTTATATAACAGAATTCGGTATATTTTTATTTGGAGGCAAACAATGAAAAAATTTAAAGTAGTCGGTCTAATTGCTTTTATCAGCATGTTCTTAGTTGTTCTTGCTGGTTGTTCTTCTACCAAGGCAAACGACCCCCAGAAAAGCATCAACGTTACTTCTTCAGTGAACTTCTATGGTGAAGTTGCTAAGAATGTATTAGGTAAATACGGTAAGGTAACATCCATCATCAACAACCCAAACATCGATCCTCATGATTTCAACCCTTCTAGTTCAGATGCCAAGAACGTTTATAAGGCTAACCTAGTGATTTACAACGGTCTAGGTTACGATTCATGGGCACAAAAACTAGCCAGCAGCAACAACGATGTTGATTCAATCAACGTTGGTAGTCTAATGGGTAAAAAGACTGGTGACAATCCACACATCTGGTATAACGTTGCCACAATGGAAAAACTAGCTAACACCCTAGCTGACAAGTTCGCCAAGCTACAACCAAAACACAAGAAACAATTCGAAGCTAACGCTAAGGCATACATCGCAAAACTAAAAGTCTTAAACACTCAACTTAATGACATCAAGAAGAACAAGATGAGCAAACCAGTCGCAGTTTCAGAACCCGTTTTCGATTACTCACTAGCAAACATGGGTTACAAGGTATCAGACACTTCATTTGAAGAAGCAACTGAAAAGGACAACGATCCAAGTCCAAAATCAATTCGTTCACTTCAAGAAGATATCAAGAACCACAAGCTTTCATTCTTCGTTGTTAACAAACAAGTTAACAGCAAGACCGTTAACAACTTAGTAAAACTAGCTAAGGAAAACAACCTACCAATCGTCTACGTGACTGAAACTAAGCCAAGTAATGAGCCTAACTACATTTCATGGATGCAAAACCAATACAAAGAAATTCAAGCAATCCAAAAAACTAAATAAATCAAAAGCCCCATAAGATTATATTGCTTATGGGGCTTTTTTAACGTATAATTAATAATAAATAACTAATGTTTTAGATAAGGAGAATTCAATGAAGAAAGCCATCACCATTATATTGGCAACAATTATGATTGGACTGTCAGTATCATCAGGCATTATTGTAAATTCAACCATAGTAAATGCAAAAACTGTTAGCACATCACAGACTTCCTATAAAATTCTGGAAAATGATAGTAAAAAGTGGGCTAAAAAACTTACAAAAGCTGAAAGAAAAGCACTAATTAATTACAGCAAAAACAACTACAAAGATGATAATGGATACTTAAGATCCGGTAAGGCAAAAAATAAGAATACCCCTAATGAAGTAAAAAATATAATTTCTGCCCTAAAAAAAGGCAAACTAACTAAATCCATGACTGCCTTTCGTGGCGTCGATTATGAAAGTTTCAAATTAGGTCTTCATGGTCAAAAGATGCGTGTCGGTGCAAAGTATTTAGACCCTGCATTTCAATCTACCAGCATTTATAAAAATGTCGCTTTAGGTTTTACCAATATTGATAAAATTCGTTCAAATGAAAACATACTATTAAAAATTAACCTACCTAAAAAGAGTAATGGCGCATACTTATTCCCATTATCAAAGAATAATTTCGAATACGAATTTTTAATGAACGCGAACCAAAAAATGGTTATTAAAAAGATTCAAAATGCTAAAAGTACAATAGAAATTCAAGTTTCAGGTAAAAAGAAGAGTGAAAAGATTAATTTATCATATAAGCTAATTACAATGGACTTGATTAAATAACAAAAAACATTTACCTAATCTGGTAAATGTTTTTTATTTAAATAATTTGAAGTAAAAAACAGAAAATATTAGTATATAATATAGTTAGAAAATATATTTGGACGAAGGAGTTTGAACCATTATGGCAATTGCACTAGTAAATGAAATGTTTAACGAATTTAACGATCCTGACTTAAGTTACAAGGATTCCAGAGATGGATACACTGAATGGTTTAAATTATCATTTCTAGTGGATGACGGTTACCACAAGTTTGAAGATGGTAAACGCAAATTTATTCCCAAATATGACGAAGAATTACAAGAAGTGATGAGTAACTTCTTGAACAAGTACCAAAAGGAATTCGAATCATCATTCATTAACGAAAAGGAATTCGAAGTTCTAGATCGTACCAAGGAAATTGTAAAAGACTTAAAGCAAACCCTTGAAAAAGAATTCTTAATCGAAGACAAGATTAGCTTGTTTAGTATCGACTTAGTCGGTAGTTGGCAAGCATTCAAGAGTTCTGGTTCTTCCAAACTAGAACAACGTTTCTACAGTGACATCACCAACCACGTTGAAAAGAAACACCAAAAATAATCAAAAAAGCAGCTAAGAAATATTTCTTAGCTGCTTTTTTCTATACTAATTCTGCATTATTTACATCAATAAATTGACCCTTACCGTCGACGATGCGATAGTTCTTATCAACATACTTCAACAATCTAGCATCATGGGTAATGATGATGACCGTCTTGTTTTCACGGTGTGCTAAGTCTTGTAGCATTTGCATCGACTTAACTGCCATGTTTCCATCCAAGGCAGCGGTTGGTTCGTCCGCCAAGATAATATCTGGATTGGTGTATAGTGCTCGCAAAATCGCGACACGTTGTTGTTGTCCACCGGATAATTCATCAGGATAGTTATTCATTAAATCATCGATTTTTAGCGCTTGCGCCCACTTTGAGAATGTTTCTGGATCAATGTTTGCACTCTTCTTGACCTTATCGGCTAGTCTGAATTGATCAGATACCTTTAGGTAAGGCAATAGATTGTAGGCTTGAAGAATGAAACCGATATGTTCCAATCTAAACTTACTTTGTTCTTTTTTACTCATATTACCGTAGTCACTACCATCGATATTAATATCTCCAGATGTGGCTGAAAGAATACCACCCAAAATTTTCATGAAAGTACTCTTTCCTGAACCAGAAGGCCCTGTAATGGCAATCACTTCACCTGAATTGGCGGAGAAATTGATATCTTCAAGAGCAGTAGTTGCGGCCATCTTGTCGCCGAAGACTTTGTTGACGTTAGTTAATTCAATTTTTCCCATTATGAACCTCCCATTGCTTTGGCCGGATCAATCTTTGCGACGGTGCGCATTGGAATTAATCCACCAATAATTGACATCAAAATTACCATCACAGCAACCGCACCCATCAATGTCATATCGAAGGTCATTGGAACTGCTGCCGGCATTGAAATGGCAGTTAAGAAAGTTAATAATCCACTGATTGCCACTCCGGCAATTGCTAGGATCAAAGCGTTTGAAACCACGTTCATGGCTAGATATCCGTTTGATACCCCTTGTACCTTTAACACGGCAAAGTATGGAATCTTTTGCATGGTTAAGACGTATAAGAAGATTGAGATTACCACTAAGGTAATTAATAGTAGAAACGCAATCATGAATTCAAAGGTGCTGTTTTGCGCACTGTATCCAGGAATATCTTGAATAAAGTCTTCAATGTTCATGATTTGAGTTCCTGCGACCGCCTTCTTGACATCGCTTCTATAAATCATGGCACTAATTGTATGGTTCACGTCAGTACCAAACTTTTCAGTTTGCACGGCATCGTTGGTAGCGTAAATCACCGGTGCCACGTTTAATTGGTTGTTCTTTACGGTTCCGACAATCTTAAAAACATGACCGTTTCTGCTGAACTTCACCTTTTCTCCCAGGTGATAGCCGTCTGTTTCCAATAGGCTTTGGTCGACTACGACTTCGTTATCCTTGGTCAACTTGTGGCCACTGACAATTTTTAAGTCGCGGTAGATGAATTGATTCTTATTCAAACCAATCACTTGTGAGTCCACCTTATTTTCATCAGAAACGGTTTGCACGTTAGCACTCATTTGAGTGATGTCAGCGCGTTTGTCATTACTAGCCTTTTTAGCTTGTTGTGCAGTAATGGTAGATTGATCCAATGAACCATTGGCATCAGAATTTAAAACGATTTTTTCAGCATTCCATGAATCGATTGCTTGACGATTAGCTTCGCTTAGACCGTTAGCTAATGCGGTTAAAATGAAAATCAAGTATGCAATCATCACGATTACTAAACAAATTAGACTGTATCTAAATTTGCTCTTCTTAATTTCGCGAAGTGATAAAAACACGGTTGTCCCTCCTAGTTAACTAAACCCTTATTAATTAGTTTTAACAAATCAGAGAAATCTGATAGCGCTTGTTTATCGTCGCCTCCGTTCAATACAGTTCGAATGGTTTGATGAGCTGCTCGACTCGCCCATTTGTAGGTCAACACGATTGTTTTTCTATCCGCAATCTTTTGACCGTTAACCAGCAAAATTAGTTTGTCATCTGGTAGATTATTATAATCATATTCGACATGTTTTAATTCGTATTGGTTAAATAGGACGTATTGACGATAAAACTGTTCGTAATCAGAATTTTCCAATTCATTGATAAAAGACTCAGTTGCCACATAAAAAGCATGAAGTGAATCAGTTGGTTCTGCCTTCAACTGTTCGAATACATCAAAATGAATCTCTCTTAAAACCCTCTTTAAAGCGTATTGATAACTATCGTTAATATCATCGAAGTACTTGTAGAAAGAACCGCGCGCGATTGAACAATCTTTAATAATTCTCGCTACTTGTGCATCCATTAAACGATGATTTGAAAACTCGTTAATCAATGCATTGAAAATTTGGTTTTGCTTGTCTTCATTTAAATTTAAAAAAGTTTGTGTAGGCATTTGTAACTACTCCTTTTTTATGGTGACATTGTGTCATTTTTGAATATATTACTTTTATAGTGACACCGTGTCAACTGATTAGTATTAAAAAACACTGAAAAATTTCAGCGTCTTTTTTGTTCTTACTTGTTGATCTTTCTTACGGCAGCTTGTGCAGCTTCGTTCATGATGTTCCAAGGACGATCAAATCCTGGTTGGAAGAAGAAGTCAGCGTAAGCTAAGTCGTATACAGTTGCATGTTGTTGAATTGCAAATGAGATAGTGTTGATGTTTGCAGTAACATCTCTAGTTGACATGATTTGACCACCTAAGATACGACCATCAGTTGGGTCAAAGGTAATCTTGAAGTAAACCTTAGCATTTCCAGCTTCTTGTGAAACGAATGGAGGAACTGCCCAGTCTTCGATTAGTACTGATTCAGCACCCTTAACACCACATTTTTCTTGAGTGTCTTGTTTAACACCAGTTGAAGCAAAGTGGTAGTTGAATACTGAAAGTGCTGATGAACCTGAAACAGCAGTCATCTTTAATTCTCTTCCAGCAGCGTTAGCAGCAGCAGTACGTCCTTGACGACGAGCGTTTGATGCTAAAGCGATTGATGATAATTCACCAGTTGGTGCGTATGGAACCTTTGTTGCGTCACCAACAGCGTAAATATCTTTAACACTAGTTTCTTGGTGTTCGTCAGTCTTGATACGGCCACGTTCGTCTAGGTCTAATAGACCATCTACTAATGAAGTGTTTGGAATAACACCGGCAGTTTCAACAACTAATTCAGCATCGAAAGTACCTTGGTCAGTCTTAACGCCTGAAACCTTACCGTCTTTTCCAACGAATTCGGCAACGTTTACGCTACCAACAAAGTTAACGCCGTTTTCTTTGAATTCTTGAGTTAGTTTTTCAGTGAATTCTGAATCTAGGTAGTTACCCAATAGACGAGGGTTGTGGTCTACGATAGTAACTTCCTTACCTGCTTTAGCAAATGCTTCAGCAGCTTCGATTCCAATGTAACCTGAACCGATAACAAAAACATGTTTTAGGTCAGGATCTACCATTTTTTGTTTTAGCTTGATTGCCCAGTCACGGCCACGCATTGCATATAGGTTTTCTAGATCCTTACCAGGAACGTCTAAACAACGAGGAGTAGCACCAATAGCTAAGATTAGCTTATCGTAGCTTTCATCACGTTCTGAACCATCAGCTAAGTTCTTAACATGAACTGACTTGTTCTTTTCATCAATACTTGCGATTTCTTGTTGTACAAATACATGTACACCATCTTTTTCTGCGTTGTCTACAGTTTCGTAAGCAACTGTATTTACATCCTTAACAGTACCTTCAAGGTATAATTCCATACCACATGATAGAAATGAGATGAAGTTTCCTCTTTCATACCATTGAATTTCTGCGTCAGGGTTTTCTAAAAGCATTCCACGAACGGCTTCATATCCACCGTGTGAAGAACCAACTACGATAACTTTCATTAGTGTGTGGCCTCCTAATAATTTTCAATTAATATTTATATAACTTCACTTTGTGAGAAATATCACATTTGATTTACAAGAGTTATTTTACCTTTTGTGCGATTATATAGCAAGCAATATTAGCAAAAAAGTGAAAAAAAGATGAAATAATTTTGATAAAAATTAAGAATTAGTCATATTTGCAACTAAAATCGCTATAAAACGCCCTTGTTTTAATGTTTTCTCTAATATTAATGGGCAAAATGATGATCATTTCTTTAATTAAATGATATTTTCATCACAAAGTATCTGTACAAATGTTTAAATATTAATTAAGTTTCCCGCTATTAATTGTAGTGGCCCCTAAATGCTAGTAAAATTAAAGACAATAATAAAAATACTATGAGGGGTTAATTACAATGAAATACGGGTTGATTAAAACTGCACTATTCACTGCAGCCGGCGCTGCGCTTGTGAAGTTATCAAAGAAAAGCATTGATATTAGAAGAGCTAACAGCGAAATATATCAACCATCTAGAGATTTCTTTGTGGATGACAACCTAAACGGTAAGAAAATCGTCTTCCTTGGTTCCTCAGTAACAGCAGGTCTTGCTGCTAAGGGGATTTCATTCGTTGACTTCTTAAGAGTCGAACATGGCGTCCACGCCATTAAGGAAGCAGTTAGCGGAACCACATTGGCAGATATTAATGAAAAATCCTACATTAGTAGAATGAAGAAGAATCTTAACTTTGATTCTCATTATGATTTGTTTGCCTGCCAACTATCTACTAACGATCAAAGAAATGGTGTCGAAATGGGCAGAATCAGTAAGTCATACAATGCTGAAGATTTCGATACCCAAACTACCATCGGTGCGATTGAATACATAGCCGCCACCGTTCAAGATACTTGGGATTGTCCATTGGTCTTTTATACCTGTCTAAGAAAGCCAGAACCTGAGTACGAATTCCTACGTGATAAGCTATTCGAATTACAAAGAAAATGGCATTTTGCCATCATCGACATTTGGAACAACAAGGCATTGAAGAAAATGAACGAAGAAAATCCTTGTTTTATGCTAGACGACACTCATCCAACCTGTGCCGGATATCGTTACGGTTGGACCCCTATTTTCGTCAAAGAATTAGATCAAATGTTAGAATAATTAAAAAAGCCACCGGTGAAAAACGTTGTTATATCAACATTTTATTGGTGGCTTTTTCTTTTTATTAATTTTTAATGAAAAAACAGTTGCATTCTTTTAATAATGGTGTATTATTATAAACAACGACAGAGATATGATAACTACATAAGCAAAACATAAGATTACTGTCTTTATTGGGTTTGTGAGATGTTTAGGTTAAAAATTATCGTTGTTATTTGATATATTTAATAGAAAAATCTTTCACATTTTTTTCTCATTTAAATATCACATGCAGACATATTTATACTCTTTTGAGTAGTTGGATTAAATTCCAAGCACATATTTCATTCTTGCTCTATGGTTCAATGGTAGAACGGCGCACTGTTAATGCGATGGTTACTGGTTCGAGTCCAGTTAGAGCAGTCGAGTAGCATCCCTACTCATCAAAAAGACTTAGATCTTTTATCAAACTACATATTATTGCTCTATGGTTCAATGGTAGAACGGCGCACTGTTAATGCGAAGGTTACTGGTTCGAGTCCAGTTAGAGCAGTTGAGTGGAACCCTACTCATCAAAAAGATAATTTTTCACCTCATTTTTGCTCCGTGGTTCAATGGTAGAATAGCGCACTGTTAATGCGATGGTTGCTGGTTCGAGTCCAGCCGGAGCAGTTGGGAGAAATCCCAAGTTAGCTTTATCCCAATGTTAACTAATAAAGCAAATTGCTTTTCCATATTTTTATTCATAATTATCTATAATTCCACATAATAAAAAGACTTAGCCCTTTGACTAGGTTTTTTTATTTGTTTTCAGATCAAAAAAGGCGATAGTCTAATGACTATCGCCTTTTTCTTTATGCTACATGTTTCTTATGATGTTTCTTCTTGTGGTGAACCTTTTTAACATGCTTTTTCTTGTGGTGTTTCTTAACTGACTTTTTTACATGTTTCTTTTTGTGATGAGTCACCTTTTTAACATGTTTTTTTGCTTTTTTAACATGTCTCTTTGCTTTTTTAGCAGTTGTCTTCTTAGCAGTTGCTTTTTTGGCATTTGCCTTCTTA
Organism: Lactobacillus sp. B3795; assembly: GCF_026535805.1. Classification (NCBI taxonomy): domain Bacteria; kingdom Bacillati; phylum Bacillota; class Bacilli; order Lactobacillales; family Lactobacillaceae; genus Lactobacillus; species Lactobacillus sp. B3795. Next base: position 192,083 of record NZ_JAFNPE010000014.1, on the reverse strand, counting down.
GTAGTTTCTTTCTTGGCATCTGCCTTCTTAACAGTTGTTTTTTTGGCAGTTTCATTCTTGACGTCTGTCTTCTTAACTGTTGCTTTCTTAGCAGCTAGGTTAACAACTTTAGCAGTCTTGTCATTTGATGTGGCGGCAGGTTTCACTTCAGTGTTACCTTGCTTGTTTTCCACCTTTTGACCCTTGTTAGCGTCATTGTTAGCTACTTTCTTAGCGACTGTACCTAAGAACCAAGATTTTTGTTCACGTAACTTACTTGCATCTACCTTTTTGTGTAATGCAGATGAGTAGTGACGATCAGTGTATTGCCATAATACGTGGGCAATTGATGGTTCATTCTTAGTGTATGAAGCTAACCAGTATCCATCATACTTACTTAATGCTTGAGAAGCATATGTCTTCATGAAACTTAAGTATGAGTAGAATAGAATCTTTTTAGATCCAACAAGTGGACGTAAAGTGTTTACCCATTTTGCAGTCGCAGCGTTTGAATGACGACGACTGATTGAAGCAACTTCAAAATCGTTTACATAAAATTTAGCATTTGGTGCTCTGTGGTATAAGTCACGAGCTTCTCTTGCAGCAGCTGCTGATGAATTATATCTACTAAATGAATACACACCGTATGGTACTTTGTACTTATCTAATAGCGCTTTGTTGTGTTTGAATGTTTTATCACTGTAACTTGATCCGTATTGAACTCTAAGAATTGCGAATGGAACTTCTTTGCTTAAGTTCTTTGCCTTCTTATTAGTTAGACGCCCTTGCCATTCTGACAAGTCATATACGGTTTTACTACTTGCACTTGCATTTGTATTAAAGCTTCCAATTGCTCCAACCCCCGTTGTTAAAGCAAGAGAAGCGACCATTGTCATCAATATTGATTTAAAACTGAACTTAATCAATATACTCACTCCTATTTCTCTAAATGAATCTTTGATTTGCATTATAGACGCCTAATGTTGCAGGAATGATATAGTAATATTACAAAATGTGACAAATTTTAATTTTACTGCAATTTTTCTCTCAAAATGCAACACTTTCTTTCATTTTGATGATTGTTTTGCATACATTTCCGCATATAATAGTCATTACAAATTAAATAACAACAAGGAGTGAAAATAATGTCATTCTTAGAATTAAAAAATATTCAAAAATCATACTACCTAGGCAAAGACGAATTCAAAGTCTTAAAAGGAATTGATTTATCATTCGAAAAAGGCGAAATGGTATCAATCCTTGGGGAATCCGGTGGTGGTAAATCAACATTAATGAACATCATTGGTGGATTGGACAGTAAATACGAAGGTGACGTTTTACTAAACGGCAGTTCATTAAAACATGATACTGACAAACAACTAGATGAATACCGTCGTAAGACAATCGGTTTTATCTTCCAAAGCTTCAATCTAATTAGTCACTTAACTATTTTAGATAACGTATTAGTTCCACTTGAAATGACTACCCTTTCAAAGAAGGAACAAGTAGCCCGCGCCAAAGAATTACTTGCTAAGGTCGGTCTAAGTGATCACATCAACAAGTACCCTAACCAATTATCTGGTGGTCAAAAACAACGTGTTTCAATCGCCCGTGCTTTAGCTGGTGACCCAGAAATGCTAATCGCCGATGAACCAACTGGTGCTTTGGACCCTGAAAACACAACTGAAATCCTACAAATCTTGGATAACATTGCTAAGGAAGGAAAACTAGTCCTAACTGTTACCCACTCTCAAAAGGTTGCTGATTACGGTACTCGTATCGTTCACATGACTGACGGTCGTATCGATGAAGACAGAACTCTTCGTGATAAGTACTCAGAAAGTGACGAACCAGCACTAGAATCAAAATCACTATCATTAAAATCAATCGTTAAAATGACTTGGGATAACATCAAGTACAACTCCAAACGTAACTTACTAATTATCTTTGGTGGATTGATCGGTATCTTCTCAGTTGTATTCATGCTAGGACTTGGAAACGGTGTTCGAGGATACATTAACCATGAAATTTACTCTCAAGTAAATCCAAACAGTGTTCAAGTTTCCCATAAAAACACTAACGATCATTCCTCATTTAAGGATGCTGACGTTAACCGTTTAGAAAACATAAAGGGTGTTAAATCCGTTGAAAAAGCTTACGCATCAACTGGTATTCAAATGAAGGATGGCAACAAGACTGCCCAATCTTCATACATGACTACTAGTTTAGCTACTATTAATGAAGACAATATCAAACACGGTACAACTCCTAAGGATGGCGAAATCCTAATTAACACTACCGCTGCTAAGGCATTAAACAAGAAGAACCCTAACTCAATGGTAGGAAAAGAAATTCAAGTTTCATTCACTGCCATGAAGAACGGTACCCCATACCCAGTAACTAAGAAATTAAAGATTTCTGGTATCATCGACTCACAAAGCCCACTTACTATCATTAACTACGCTACTGTTAAAGAAGCTCTAGCCGACAACGGCATCAAGATTGAACCAAACTTCTTAAACGTAAACATCAAGGGTGGCGTAAACAACGTCAACCCTGTTCAAAACAGAATCAAGGCCATCGAAGTTAATGGTAAGAAAGCATACAGCATTCAAGGTGCTGGTGCGATTGTATCAACTCTAAACACTTACATTAACCTTGCTGTATACGTATTAGCTGCCATTGCTGGTATTTCACTATTAGTATCAGCAATCATGATTATCGTTGTCCTATACATTAGTGTTGCTGAAAGAACTAAGGAAATTGGTATTCTACGTGCCCTAGGTGCTACTAAGGGTAACATCAGAATGCTATTCGTCAGCCAAGCACTATTCCTAGGAATCTTCTCATCAGTAGCAGCTGTCGTTATTTCATACCTAATTCAATTAGGAATTAACTCAGCGGTACATGGTATGATTGATTACTCAATTATCCAAATCTCAGTTGGTAACGCCATCTTCGGTATCGTTGTTGCCGTTATCATCAACCTACTAGCTTCAATTCTTCCTTCAAACAAGGGTGCTAAACTAGATCCAATCGAAAGTTTAAGCGCTGAATAGCTAGTAATTATCCTTCCCCATAAAAAAACACGCTATGAAATTCATAGCGTGTTTTTTTAGTATTGTCGATGCATTAAGAAATCATAGACGTAGTCCTTATCGTACTCATCAAAATGATGAACCCAAAAGGCTACTATCCCTAATGCTGTCGATGAATTATAAGCGGCGAATAGTTTGCGCTTCTTTTCATCCATTGAATCAGTGAAAACCTCAGTAGTTGAATCAACTAATTCGTTAAAAAAGACAATCAATTTCATCGTAAATTGAATATCACCTTTTCCACTTAGTAATAATTCTAAGATTTGTTGATTATCCTCGATAACTGTTAAAAATTGATAAACGAATTTTCCTGCTGCTGTATCAATATATTTCACATTGCTATTCTTTAAATCAACGTTTGCTTCCCTAATATCATTAATAACGCGATCTTCTATTTTCTCAATCAAATCTGGTTTATCAATATAGTGACGATAAAATGTACTTCTATTAATGTTTGCGGTCTTGATGATATCACTCACCGTTACATCAGCAATCCCCTTGTTTTTTGCGACTTTGATTAACGCGCCCTCAATTTTATCCCTGGTAAGTTGGCGCTTGTGTTCGTATTTCACTTTTAATTCCTCCATAAGGTTATTGTTCACTTAAATATGTATGGTTGGTGTTATGATTAACTTATTAAATAGAAAAGAGATGCATAATATGTATAAATTTGGTCTAATGAGTGGACTCATCGTCTTCTTGATAGCTGTATTGACTGTTATCACACTCGTATTTGTTATCGGTCGCAAGGTCTATTTGCACAGAACAATCAAAAACAACATAGTATTTTTAATCTTAGCTTTAGTGGTCAGCATCGCCACATACGATATGGATAAATCGTTCATTAATTTTATTCTAACACCGATGTAAGCCGCAATAGGTTAACATTTTCTTAAGTTAGACGGTTTAACTGTCATCTTAATAATTCTGATGTTACGATATTATATGTGATAATTGTTTAAGGAGTGAACTATATGCTAAAGGTTGCAACCAACCCTAGTTTCATAGCCAGATATTTTCAAAGTTTTAATTGGGACGAGATCCTACATAATTTAACAAATATTGTAATCGATATCGTATTGATTTCAATCTTTTTCTTAATCTTAAAGGGAATTGGTAAAAAAATCATTAACCATCTATTTAAGAACTACGCTAAAAGAGAACGTGGTATTCCTGAAAACAGATTGAAGACTCTACACTCATTATCAGTTAACTCATACATGTACATCCTAGTATTCTTCTGGATTTACTCTGTGCTAACTTTTATCGGTGTACCAATCGGAACACTACTTGCTGGTGCTGGTCTATTCTCAGTTGCCATTGGTTTAGGGGCCCAAGGATTAGCCAGTGATATCATCAATGGGTTCTTCATTCTATTTGAAAAACAAATTAGCATTGGAGACTACGTTACCATTGGTGATGTGACCGGTACAGTATCTGAAATTGGTCTTAGAACCACTAAGATTAGAAGTAACAACGATGCTTTAAACTTCATCCCTAACAGATATATTACTAACATCTGTAACATGTCTAAGGAACGCATGAAGGCAGATATTGACATCCGCGTTAACCCAGATACCCCTATCACTGAAGTTATTAACATTATGAAAGACATTAATGCTAAGAACATTCCAAGTACCGAAGGAATCATTGGTGATCCAGATATCCTAGGTACTGTTGATATGGGTGATGGAACCATTGCCGTAAAGGAATTCATCCCAACTACGGATGAAGCAAGATTTGATGTTCAATTCAAATTCTTACAACTATACCTTGAAGCCATTACCGCAGCTGGTATTAAGTTACCAAACAACAAGGTAATCGCCGATATTTCAAAATAGAGTTTCAACGCCCGTTTTGGGGCGTTTTTTACTATCATATATAAATACGAAAGGAAGTCATTATTATGTTTAGTTTAGCTGCAAAAAATCCAAGTATTCTAAAGCAATATGTAGATAGTTTTAAATGGAGCGACATGCTTCATAATCTAACTTTTGCCGTTATTGATATTCTTTTAATTTCTATTTTCTTCCTTATTATTAAGGTTATTGGTCAAATCATCATCAATCATCTATTTGGTCGATACCTACAAAAACAAAAGAAGATTAGTCCCAAACGTGAAGGTACTTTGAAATCAATTTCATCTAACACATACAATTACATCTTAATCTTCTTCTGGTTATACTCAATTCTAAGTATCATCGGTATTCCCGTTGGTTCACTTCTAGCCGGTGCTGGTCTTGTAACCGTTGCCTTAGGTTTGGGTGCTCAAGGACTAGCAAACGACATCATCACTGGTTTCTTCATCCTATTCGAACACCAAATTGATGTCGGTGACTTCGTCGTATTAGACACCATCACAGGTACGGTATCTGAAATCGGCCTTCGTTCAACTCAAATTCGTGGTGTCGATGACTCACTTAACTTCGTCCCTAACAGATACATCACTAACATCTGTAACATGTCCAAGGATCGTCTAAAGGCTGAAATTAACATTCGTGTTAACCCTGACAGTCCAATTCAACAAATCATCGATATCGTTAAGGACGTCAACGCTAAGAACATTCCAAACACCCAAGGCATTATCGACGAACCTCAACTATTAGGAACTGTCGATTTAGGTGATGGAACCATCGCCATAAAGGAATGGATTCCATGTACCGATACCGAAAAGTTCAACGTTCAATTCAAGTTCCTACAATTATATCTTGAAGCAATTAAAGATGCTGGAATTGTCCTTCCAAACAACAAACTAATCACACCAATTCCACAAAAATAGTCATTATATAGGTATGTTTTTTAAATTTTTTATAAAACATACCTATTTTAGATTAATTTGTGTACTAATTATTTGTAACTAAATGTAAATAGTGTAAAATGGTGATTGGATTAAATTACGTATTTCCATAATTATAGTAAAAAAATAAAGGAGAAGAGATATGAGCGCATGGGATATCATTCGTGATGCGACTCCTCAATTGGTCTCGGCATGTATTGCTTACACGATTCCAATTGCAATCGTATCATTTATCATCGGTTTAACTATCGCCGTTATTACCGCTTTAGTTAAAATCTCACATCGTGGTGGCCTATTCAATATTGTAAAAGCATTCTTTTACTTCTATGTATGGCTATTCAGAAGTACACCATTATTGGTTCAATTATTCATTGTATTCTTCGGTCTTCCATACCTAAGAATCACTGGAATTCTACCAGATGGGATCAGATTAACACCAGTTGTTGCTGGTATTATCACTTTCTCATTGAACACTGGTGCTTACGCTTCAGAAACCATTCGTGGTGCCATCCTATCAATTCCAGATGGTCAATGGGAAGCTGCCTACTCATTAGGTATGACCAAACGCAAGGTACTATGGAGAATTATCTTGCCACAAGCTAGTCGTGTGTCACTACCACCTTTATCCAATGAGTTCATTGGTTTGGTTAAGGATACTTCACTAGCTGCTTCAATTACTATCGTTGAAATGTTTGAAGTCAGTCAACAAATCGCGGCTGAAAACTATCAACCACTAATTATGTACATTCTGGTAGCTGCAATCTATGCAGTCATCTGTAGTGTTCTTACAATCTTACAAAGTTACCTAGAAAAACGAGTTTCTCGTTATTCTGTAAGCAACTAGAAAGGAGTACGTTAATGATTAATTTAAAAAACGTATCTAAAACATTTGGCAAACAACATGCATTAGATAATATCTCCCTTCAATTTCCTAAGAACAAGACCTCAGTGATTGTCGGACCTTCTGGTTCCGGTAAATCAACTCTACTTAGATCTTTAAACCTTTTGGAAACACCAGAAGCTGGTGAATACGAATTCAATGATCAAAAGATTGATTTCTCAAAGAAATTAAGTTCAAAAACCATTTTAAACATTCGTAGAAAAACTAGTATGGTATTCCAAAGTTTTAACTTATTCCCTCACCTAACCGTTCTAAAGAACGTTATGGAAGGCCAAGTTCAAGTTCTAAACAAGAGTAAAGAAGAAGCCAAGGAAGTTGCCGAAAAACTTTTGGATAAGGTTGGAATGCTAGACAAAGCCGACTCATACCCAAGTCAACTATCAGGTGGACAAGCTCAACGTGTTGCGATAGCTAGATCATTAGCAATGCATCCCGAATACATCCTATTGGATGAACCAACCAGCGCCTTGGATCCTGAAATTGAACTAGAAGTTCTAAAAGTGTTATTAGATTTAGCCAAAGAAAAACAATCATTAGTTATTGTTACTCATAATCTTACTTTTGCTCAACGTGTTGCCGACAAGATTGTCTTCATTGAAGATGGTAAAGTTGGTTTCGATGGTGATACAAAAGACTTTTTTGAATCAGATGATCAAAGAATCAAAGATTTTCTTGCAGCAATGACCCTACAAAACATTTAAGGAGATTCAATATCATGAAATTTAACAAATTATTCAAGTCTCTAGCAGTTACTTTAGCCGTATTCGGTACTGGTGCTATCTTAGCCTCATGCGGTAACAGCTCAAGCTCAAAGAACTACAAGTCAGAAGTAACTAACAGTGGTAAGTTAACCATCGGTCTAGAAGGTACTTACGCACCTTACTCATACAGAAAAGATGGTAAGCTACAAGGTTTCGAAGTTGATTTAGCTAAGGATGTTGCTAAGAAGTTAGGTCTAAAAGCTAACTTTGTTGAAACTAAGTGGGACAGTTTAATTGCTGGTCTAGGTAGTAACAGATACGATGCTGTTATGAACAACATGACTGTTACTCCACAAAGAGAAAAGCTATACTCATTCTCTGACCCATACGCTTACTCATACTACACATTGATCACTAAGAGTGACAGCAAAATGATGAGCATCAAAGACATCAAGGGTATGAACATCGTTGACGGTGCTGGTACTGATAACGCCGTTGTTGCTAAGAAGTTCGGTGCTAACGTATCATCAACTCCTGACAACTCAACTGGTTACCAATTAATTCAACAAGGTCGTGCTGATGGTACTGTTAACTCAGTTCCTGCATGGAAGTACTTTGCAAAGCACAACTCAACTAAGGGTCTAAAAGAAATTGATGTTCCAACTAAGCTACAAGCTCCAGCTGAAACTTCAATTATGTTAAACAAGAACTCAAAAGCTCTAACTAAGAAGATTAACCAAGCACTAGCTGAACTACGTAAAGATGGTACTATGAAGAAACTTTCAATGAAGTACTTCGGTTCAGATATCACTACTAAGAACAACTAGTCTTTATATATACGAAAAAAGCACTCAATAATTGGGTGCTTTTTTATTTACTTAAAAGTATTAAAACAATAAAAAAGACCCTGCCAAGCGGAGTCTTTTTATTATTACTTGCGTTTTCTTCTTGATGCGAAGAAAGCTAAACCTAATGCGATTGAAATCAATGCAGTACCAACGGCAACAACGACATTTTCATGTGTTTGATCACCTGTTTGTGGTAAACGGTTTGCATCTTTATTTACAGGATTAGTATTTCCTTTATGTTCAACTAAAGGGTTAACAGCGTTATTCTTGTGGCTTTCTTCAGACTGTGTTGATGTTTCATTCTTATCAGTGTCTGGATTACCATTGTGGTTATCATGGCTTGATGAACCTGGTACAACTACATGATTTGAAGCGGAACTCCCAACACTGCTACTTTGGGCTGAGCTTTGAGCACTGCTACTTTGGGCTGAACTTTCCGCACTACTGCTGTGCGCTGAGCTTTGAGCACTGCTGCTTTGTGCTGAACTTTGAGCATCACTACTTTGGGCTGAGCTTTCCGCACTACTGCTGTGTGCTGAACTTTGAGCACTGCTGCTTTGTGCGGAGCTTTCTGCACTACTACTTTGTGCTGAGCTTTCCGCACTACTGCTGTGTGCTGAGCTTTCCGCACTACTGCTGTGTGCTGAACTTTGAGCACTGCTGCTTTGTGCGGAGCTTTCTGCACTACTACTTTGGGCTGAACTTTCCGCACTACTGCTGTGAGCTGAGCTTTGAGCACTGCTACTTTGTGATGCTTCACTTGAGGATGCTGCAGAGCTATCTGTGGCAGTCGAGCTTGAATTTGGTTGTTCAATTCGTTTCAAAAGAACATTTTTTTCAAAACTATCACCATTAGAATCTAAAGTACCAGATACAACTTTATCATTAGCATCTACCAATTCGTAACCTGACACTTCAGGTGTAGTAAATGAATAGTCTTTTTGTCCGCTAGTAACAGTCCAATCACCATTCCAGTTAGTTTTTCCATCTAATGTATTTGTAACACCTTCGTTAGTATATACTACAGAATTAGTTGCGGAATCTACACCAGAAATAGGTTGGTTAGTATCGGCATCAACATAGTTAACTTTTGCAGTTAATGTTACGTTCTTTTTAACATTTTCATACGGATTGATAACTTCAACTTCTCTTTTTACAGGAGTATCTTGTCCGTCTACTTTGTATGAGATACTGTACTTTGTTGGATTGTCTGCGTTATAAGCGATTTGTCCATTATTTGGTAGATTATCTCTATCATTTACAGTGACTTGGCTATTGTCAACTTGTGTAAAACCATCTTGGGTGGCTTGATATGCACTCACTCCATTTAATAAATCATCGTCACTAATATTGTAATTGCCTTTGTCATCTGTGTATACAATCTTATCAGGAGCAACTATCCATTTTTCATTAGTATTATTCTTACCTGGAACAATACTAATAGTTGATTGTTGCATTTGACTAGAAATAATATCACTACTACCATCAGCATGATAGTGAATCCAACCATGAATATACATATTCTTAGTTAATTGTTGATATGTTACATAAGCAACAAAATCTAATGTATCTCCATTGTATGGTGAATTAGAAACGTCAGCAAAGTATTGGTTTGCTCCACTATCGTAGGAAATATTAACACCTGGAGTATTAGTGATATCAACATATTTATCACCGTCAATAGCGTATACTCTTAAACTATTTGGATCAATATGACTATCACTAGTCCCATCACCCAGGATTAATGTATCTGCCTTGAATCCACGATCACTACCATTAAACTCTGTTAAGGCAACAAAATAAGGTAATCCATTATCATTGGTCTTAATTGGTGCATATGATGCTGAACCAGTGTTAGTACCCTTTGATACCAAATTTTCATTAGCATCTGCTAAACTATACCCATTTGGAGCATCTGGATAGGTAGGCAAACTGGGATCTTGCTTAACATTAAAAGGATAAGCACCCATTTGGAGTGGTTCCCCATTTGGAGGATTTGTGAATCCTGACTTTGCTTTAATTTCAATTGAAGATTGGGAAATTTGGCTGGTGACTCCGTTATAGGTTAATGATGTAGTAAATGGTAACTGAGTATCTGCGGGAATTTTATCGTTTGCTGTTAACGTCAAGCTAACATTTCTGCTTCCTGCATAAATATCTGTATTGGTAGTAAGAACAATGCTGCTTCCGTCTGAACTAACATCAAAAACATTCGCATTACCATTTTCAGTATAAGTTCGGTATCCAATTAGATCAGATAATTTCTTACCATCATTTAAATTAAACGATAGTTTAATTTGGGTTCCCTTAGGTATGTAGTTTCCCCATTGATTATTATTAGTTAATGACACTTGATAGGTTGCTGATTGGTTAGAATAAATACTAGTGCTTGATGAACTAGTTAAATTAGCTGATACATTAGAAGCAGGGGCAGCTGAATTGCTAGCTGCAGCATGTGCAACAACTGCTGTAGGTACAATGCTAACGCCTTGAGAAGCAACATATCCTGCTCCTAAGAAGGTAACTGTAGTCATACCAATTACGACCCAGTTTTTCTTAACTTTGTGTAAGATTTTCTTTTCTTTGAACTGTTTATTCATTATAAACCCCTCCTATAATCAATATCTGTTTATACTTTATTCTAAATTAATGATTATTAAATTTCAGTACGTGTTTTCTTAAATTTTCTTAAATTTTTTCTTAATAATTATACTTTTTTAATTTAACATCTTAATTTATCAATACTTTTTAGAATTATTCATTATAGAAGAGATATTAGAGAAAATAAAAAAGACCCCGTTTAACGGAGTCTTTTTACTATTATTTTCGTTTTCTTCTTGATGCGAAAAATACTAAACTTAGTGCCATTGCAATTAATGCCATACCAATAGCAATAAGTATGTTTTCATGGGTTTGATCACCTGTTTGAGGTAAACGGTTTTGCCCATTAGTTGAAGGTTGTCCGGCGTTGTTTCCATGAGTTGGAACTACTGGAGTAACATGATGGTCATTATATGGGTTACCAATATTGTTACCATGTCCTGGATTAGCAGAACTGGATGCAGAGCTTTGGGCTGAGCTTGCAGATGAGCTTTGAGCGCTGCTTTCAGGGGTTCCACCATTGTTTCCACCATTAGATACAGCGGAACTTGCGGCACTACTACTTTCAGCTGAACTTTTGACACTACTGTTTGCAGATGAACTTTCGGCATTGCTGCTTTCGGCGGAACTTTCCGCCTTACTGCTTACAGCTGAACTTTCCGCCTTACTGCTTACAGCTGAACTTTCCGCCTTACTGCTTTCCGCTGAGCTTTCCGCCTTACTGCTTACAGCAGAAATTTCCGCACTACTACTTACAGCTGAGCTTTCTGCCTTACTGCTTACAGCTGAGCTTTCTGCCTTACTGCTTTCCGCTGAGCTTTCAGCACTACTACTTACAGCTGAGCTTTCTGCCTTACTACTTACAGCTGAGCTTTCTGCCTTACTGCTTTCCACTGAGCTTTCCGCCTTACTGCTTTCGGCGTAACTTTCTGCACTGCTACTTACAGCTGAACTTTCCGCACTACTGCTTACAGCAGAACTTTCAGCACTACTACTTACAGCTGAGCTTTCCGCATTGCTGCTTTCGGCTGAACTTGCAGCACTGCTACTTACAGCTGAGCTTTCTGCCTCACTGCTTTGCGCTGAACTTGCAGCACTGCTACTTTCGGCGGAACTTTCGGCGCTACTGTTTTGCGCTGAACTTGCGGCACTGCTACTTTGTGATGATTCACTTGATGCAGGTTTTGGAACGTAAAGGAATGAGATTTCAGCATATGTTGGTTCGGTGTCACCAAGTGGAGCAGAAACATCCTTAGTAACAGTTGGATTGCTAACTAATGTGTAATTAGGAATTTGGGCTGCATTAGCAGTAACCGCTTTTTTATCAGGTTCATAGCTTCCCCAAGTAACTTCACCAGTTTTTTGATTCTTAATACCCGTCTTAGTGAATGTCACATAAATATGTTGGTCATATCCTGGAATGTTTACGTATGATCCGGATGGCCCACTAGTATTTGTTTTATCCTTAGCTAAAACATTAACATCTTTTACTCTTGTTTGTGTAACTGTTTCAAGTGGATCCATGTAAACGGTCTTAACAAAGTCATCCCCTAGTGGTGTTAAAGTACCAGTCATTTCACTGGTATCTTCTGGAACATAACCATCAATAGTAGGAACTGTGAACTTGTATGAAGTTTCCCCACTTGAAATCTTCCATGGGTCCCAAGTGATTGAGTTATCTCGGGTGTCCTTCAAACCACTTGAAACAAATTCAACTGAACTGCTATCAGTTTTTATTACTTTATTAGTAGTTGAATCTACATAGTTAACAGTTGCGGTTCTAGTAACTTTTTGATCAGAAATAGAAACATATGGGTTAACTAAAGTAAGTGTTGCTTGAGCTTTGGCATTGCTTGAGTCAGTAGATGTGTAAGTTAGATTTAATTGTTGTGATGCTCCTGGAGCCACCTTTATGGTTTGTCCATCGCTAACGTTTCCATCATTTGTAACATCAACTGTAGCATTATCTAACTTTTCGTATCCGCCTGGGTTACCATTAACAGTCTTGTATACATTAACGCCATCTTTTAAACTATTTGCAGAATATGCATAAGTTCCATCTGGTTGAGTGTATGCAGTTTGGTTAGGTGCAACAATCCATGAACTTCCTGTATCGCCTTTAGCAGGAATTATCTTATAAGTGTATTCACCTATTCTTTGAGAACCATTTTGATCTATATCGCTTCGATAGTAATCACCATATCCAACGACGTGATAACTACCTGATAAATCTGTATATGGTCTGTAAGCCACAAAATCAACGATGTCTTTTGTGTAAGCGGACTTAGAAAAATCTGCATAAACAGCTCCATTATTATCAATGCCAAATGAAACACCTGGCTTATCGGTAATGTCTTCAAAAGTCACACCTTCATCATGAGATGCATATAGTTTTAAATTATTTAAATCAAAGTTTTTACCATCACTAAATAAAATTCGAGTACCATAATATCCTGCTATATTCCCACGGTTGAACTCACCTGTAACTACAAAGTATGGTTTTCCATCTTTGTTAGTATATGATGGAGAATAATATGCACTACCGCCATCAGTATTAACATAATTGCCATTTGTATTACTTTGACTGTAATCTTTAACGTCGTCAGGGTAATTCTTAATAAAGTGGCTTGATAGATATCCAGGAATTCCGATATCATCAGGATTCTTCTTTTGGTCTTCTTCTTTAGTGTTTGGCAATACTGAAATTTGATTGCCATCGACATTTATATTTTGTTCACTTTCACCTGGTAATTGTAGTGATGAAGTGATATTCACATTGACTGGATCTGGGTTAGTTTCGTGTTCTTCACTATCACCATCCCAGTCATACTTAGGTCCCTTTACAACTAGTGATAAATTCATGTTAACTGTTCCTGGATAAAAGTCCTTATTAGTGGTTAATGTGATTGTGTTTCCAGAAATACTGTCATCAAAATTATTTTGACTTGAGTAATTTGAATATACAGAATATGAGAATACATCATTAAAACTAGTTTTTTCTGGAGTATTGACATTAATTTTAATTTGAGTTCCCTTTGGAATCACTCTTCCAAGGCTGTCATTGTTAGTCAATGTTAATGAATAGTTAATGGATGCATCTTTCTTAACATTAGTAGTTTGAGAGCCTAGATTACTGATGGTAGCATTTACAGAGCTTTGCGGAGCTGAGTAATCACCTGATTTACTTGCTTCGATGCTTGTAGATTGACTAGCATTACTTGGTTGTGCTGACTCACTACTTTGTTGAACAGCAGAACTGTCGTTGCTTTTATCTGAAGTTGAATTGGTTGTGCTTGATGATGATTGTTTATCACTTGTACTAGTGGTTTCATCCGCGTGCGCAACAACTCCAGTTGGTAATGCGCTTGATGTTTGAGATACCACAAATCCGGTACCCAATAAAGCTACTGAGCTCATACCAATTACGACCCAGTTCTTTTTGACTTTATGTAATATCTTTTTTGATTTTACTTCCTTATTCATAACATCCGCTCCTTTTATCTAAATCTCATAGTGTATTTTAGGTTAAAAAGATTGTGAAAACAGCATTTATAAGTTTAAGTTTGCTATGATAAATTTAAAAATTTCATTGGAATATTTAAGTCATTTGAATATTTTTTCAAACTTTTTATAACGCATATATAAAAACACCTATCTCAATAAGAGATAGGTGTTTTTATTTTTATACATCTTGGTTTTATATTAGAAACTATCTAACTATGTGACTAGTATTAAACTTGCATCATCTACTAAAACTTTGTGATAAACCAAAGTAGATTTTTTGTCTAAAAAATTCACAATTTAGCAGTTGTTTTTAATTTTCCATAATTAGAAAAAAATTCAATTATATAAATCCTTAATGCTTACGTCTTCTTCTTGATGCAACAAATGCTAAACCTAAAGCCAAAGCAATCAGAATTGTACCAACAGCAACTAACACATTTTCATGTGTTTGATCACCGGTTTGTGGTAAACGTTTTGCATCTTTGTTGTTTGCTAATGAATTTGAAGCATTACTTTCGTGATGTCGGGTTTCATGAGTTGAAGCAGATGAGCTTGCTGCTTTACTGCTTTCGGCTGAACTTTGTGCACTGCTGTTTTCTGCGGAACTTTGCGCTGAGCTTGCTGCCTTGCTGCTTTCAGCTGAACTTTGTGCACTGCTGTGTTCTGTGGAACTTTGTGCTGAGCTTGCTGCACTGCTGTGTTCTGCAGAACTTTGTGCTGAACTTTGTGCTGAACTTTCTGCTTTACTGCTTTCAGCGGAACTCTGTGCACTGCTACTTGCAGATGAACTTTGTGTGCTACTATTTTCTGCTGAACTTTGTGCCGAACTTTCAGCCTTGCTGCTTTCAGCTGAACTTTGTGCGCTACTGTTTTCTGTTGAGCTTTGCGCTGAACTTTCCGCATTGCTGCTTTCAGCTGAACTTTGTGCGCTACTGTTTTCTGTTGAGCTTTGCGCTGAACTTTCCGCCTTGCTGCTTTCAGCAGAACTTTGTGCACTACTGTTTTCTGCGGAACTTTGCGCTGAGCTTTCTGCCTTGCTGCTTTCAGCTGAACTTTGTGCGCTACTGTTTTCTGTTGAACTTTGCGCGGAGCTTTCTGCCTTGCTGCTTTCAGCTGAACTTTGTGTTGAGCTTTGTTCACTGCTACTTGCAGATGAACTTTGTGCGCTACTACTTTCTGGGTTTAATTGTGAACCAGGAACATATTGATTCTCAATCGATTTTTTCCCATCTTCTTGAGCTTTAGTTACTCCATCAGAAGTAGTTTGTTGTTGAACATTATCATATGCTTTTTGCAACTCATCAGAAACCTTTTGGTTTTGATCATTTTTTTGTTCGTTTGTTAATTTATCATCATTATTAATTTTATTTGTTGTGTCAGTTGCTGTGTTCTTAAGTTGATCCATTGCTGATTGTTGGGATAAATAAATTGGATCAGCTGAATAAGAAAAGCTATCTAATTGGACTTGTTGTAAGTTGTGACTCAATCCTGTAGCAGCACTAATTACTAGCACCATATTTTGACTGTTACCATCATACGTTTTTGTCCATGTTTGGTTATCATAAGTGACAGTAAATTGCTTAGTTGATGCATTGTAAGAAAAGTCAAACGGTAATAGTTGAGCGTCCTTATTTAAAATACTGGATTTATCTTGAATGAATTGTACTGATGATTCGTTCTTTAGTTGTTCTGAGTTACCACTACCGTCGGTGTAGGTAAATGCTCCAAACGGTGCATCACCTTGACCATCAAGTTTTGCATTATCACCATTTGGCAATGGATCGTCGCCATGATTATAAAAAGTATCAAGTTTAAATCCAACAGCATTCGGAATTCCCCACATACCAACAGATGCTCCTGAACTAATAGCGGTTTTAACAGAGTTTGGATGCAAGAAGATTGCTAGACCATCGGCTCCACCTTCTATATCAGTCTTATCCCCAAGATAAATTGAACCCTTAAGGTCAAAACTTCTATTCATTGAAATTTTATTTTTTAGCGAAACACCACCACTTTGAGAAACATTATCAGTTGTAAGTGTAATAACACCATTTTCTTGATTGTATGAAGCATTATTTAAAGTGTCAAAATAGTTATTAAAATTATTCTTATCAATATTGATATTCACAGGACCTTGGTTGTCCAAGGTGTCAGCATGAACGACAACATTTGAAGATACGATGTTGGTATCTTGTAATGTAGTATATCCTGCACCTAATAATGATACTGTCGCCATTCCAATAACGACCCAGTTCTTTTTAACTTTATGCAAAATCTTTTTTTCTTTAGTTTCTTTGTTCATTATGGTCTCCTCCATCTTTTCTATTAATGTTAATTTTAGATGAAAAACGGCGTCATTGCAGTATATATAACATTAAGAATATCTAAAGATTTTTAAGAAAAAATATACAAAAAAGTCCTAAGATTAAACTTAGGACTTTTTATAGTTATCTTTTAAGAGAATCTCTAATAACATCCAAGACTTCCTTTTGAAAGTCATTGAAGTAATGTGATTTTAGGTAAACCAGGTTGGTAACAAACATTGGCATATCTTCGTCTAAGAATTCTAATTTCACTACCCCATCTGGAACCTGAACTAATGAGTTAAAAAATCCGACACCAACGTTGTTGGAAATCAGACTCATGATGTTGTTGGTTTCATTTGATCTGAAAATCACGTTTGGATGAAATGAATTGCGCTTAGCTAATTGATTAAACGATTCGTTTTGGGTAAATCCTTGTTTAAATAGTACAAAGTCTTCCTTGGCTAGGTCAGCAAAATGAATCTTCCCTTCATTAGCTAATGGATGGTCCTTTGAAACGTATGCACAGAATGGAATTCTTTCGATTTCTTCTGTTTCGATGTCTGGATCTTCCAATGGGTTGTTAGAACCTAGCAATGCTAAATCTAATTCCCCATTCTTCAAGGCCGACTTGGTCGTTTCCGATCCATATTCGTAAGTAATAATGCTGTTTAATAATTTTCTTTCCTTTAAATGTTGAGCAATTGATGGAAAGTATCTCGTTTCAATAATTGGTGGTAGCCCGATTGAAACTTTTTTGGCCTTCAAGTTGGCGATATTGCGCTTAGCAACGTCAAAATGACGAATGATTGCGCGAGCGTGGTTCAACAATTGTTTTCCACTATCGGTTACAATGAGTTCGCCATGGGTACGATGTCTAATAATCAACTTAGCGTCCATCTCTTTTTCCAATCGTTGCAGAGCGAAAGTAATGGTAGGTTGACTTACCTTAAATTCTTCAGCAACTTTCGAAAAAACTTTTAATTCCGTTAAGCTTATAAAATATTCTAGGTCTCTGGTGTTCATAAAAAACGCCTCCCAGCGTTGATATAAAAAGGTTTTATTTTTAGATATAAATTATATTTATTATAACACTAAGTTTTGACTATAAAAATACCCATGTATTATTATCTATATATAAATTATGAAAAGAGGTAAGTACTATGTCTTTTGGATATGATATTTTAAACAATCCTTTCAAGAATAAGGGTACTGCATTTACTAAAGAAGAAAGAAAAGAACTTGGTTTAGAAGGAATGCTTCCACCATACGTTCAAACTTTACAAGAACAAGTGGACCAAGCTTACGCTCAATTCCAAAGCAAACCATCAGATTTAGAAAAACGTGTTTTCTTAATGACTCTATTTAATGAAAACCGTGTTCTATTCTACAAGTTATTCTCACAACACGTTGTTGAATTTATGCCAATCGTATACGATCCAACAATCGCTGAAACTATTGAAAACTACAGTGAACTATTCGTTCAACCACAAAACGCTACATTCTTATCAATCGATGATGATCTAGATTCAATTAAGACTTCATTAAAGAATGCTGCTGAAGGCAGAGACATCCGTCTAATCGTAGTTACTGATGCTGAAGGTATCTTAGGTATTGGTGACTGGGCTACTAACGGTGTTGATATCGCTGTTGGTAAACTAATGGTTTACACTGCCGCTGCTGGTATCGATCCTAGCCAAGTTCTACCTGTTGTGCTAGATGCTGGTACTAACAACGAAGAATTACTTAAGGACCCAATGTACTTAGGTAACAGACACGAACGTGTTTACGGTGAAAAATACCACAAGTTCGTTGATACTTTCGTAGAAGACGCTGAAGAAATGTTCCCAGAAATGTACCTACATTTCGAAGACTTCGGTCGTAGCAACGCTGCTGAAATTCTAGACAGATACAAAGACAAGTACACTGTATTCAATGATGATATCCAAGGTACTGGTATCATCGTTCTAGCAGGTATCTTAGGTGCATTAAACATTTCTGGTGAAGAAATGAAGGACCAAACTTACGTATCATTTGGTGCAGGTTCAGCCGGTACTGGTATCGTTTCTCGTGTATACGATGAATTCGTACAACAAGGTATGGACCCAGAAGAAGCTAAGAAGCACTTCTACCTAGTTGATAAGCAAGGTCTATTGTTCGATGACGACGATACTTTGACTCCTCAACAAAAACCATTTGCTAGAAGCCGTAGCGAATTTGATAACGCAGATTCACTAACTACTCTAGAAGCAGTTGTTAAAGAAGTTCACCCAACTATCCTAGTTGGTACTTCAACTCAACCAAACACTTTCACTGAAGAAATCGTTAAGGACATGGCTGCTCACACTGAACGTCCAATCATCTTCCCTATCTCAAACCCAACTAAGTTGGCTGAAGCTAAGGCTGAAGACTTACTAAAATGGACTGACGGTAAAGCTCTTATCGGTACTGGTATCCCAGTTAACGATATTGAATACAACGGTACTACTTACCAAATCGGTCAAGCTAACAACGCCCTTGTATACCCAGGTCTAGGTCTAGGTGCAATTGCTGCTACAGCAACTGTTCTAGATGACGAAATGATTTCCGCAGCTGCCCACTCACTTGGTGGTATTGTCGACACTGACAAACCAGGTGCTGCTGTCTTACCTCCAGTTTCTAAGTTGGATCAATTCTCAACTACTGTAGCTAAGGCCGTTGCCGATAGCGCTGTAAAACGTGGTCTTACACGTGAAGACATCAAGGATGTTGACAAAGCTATCGAAGATACTAAGTGGGAACCTAAGTATTAATCTCTCTTTTAGATGATGTGTGTATAAAAAAAGACGCCGAAGGGCGTCTTTTTTTGTGCGCTAAATTTTATTAATAATCTTTTCAGTGTTTTCCGCATTATTTAATGAATACAAATGAATGTGGCTAGCACCCGATTGTTTGATTTTATTAATCATCCCCGCGGTGTATTGCACACCATCCTCACCGAACTTATCGCCATGCTGATTCATCAAAGCAGTTAGTTCATCTGGAGCAGTCGAATGGGTCATGTTCAGCATCTTTTCTGCTTGTGATATCGAAATTACCGGCATAATCCCAAACCAGATTGGCGTATCGATTTCAATTTGATTTAAATAATCAACGTAATCATTTGCGTCAAAGCTAAACTGTGAAATCAGATTCGTGCATCCCTTTTCAATCTTTTGTCTCAACCATTTCATTTCTTCGTCACTACTATTTAAGTAGCAAGTGCCAGAGATATTCACATGTGGATACTTTTGATTGATAAATTCAATTAGTCGATCAGCATGTGGAAATGTCACCGCCGTATCATTTTGCGATAACTTATCGCCACGCAGTGCCAGCACGCTGTGGATATCGTGTTGTTGCATCAAATCAATCATCTCTTGGACTCGTTTTTCATCCTTGTCGATTCCAGTCAGATGAATGACGACATCAACGGATGAATTGGCATGAATGTAGTCGGCAATTTGAATGCTTTGTAGCAGGTTATCCATGTCGTGATTTCTATCGGTAATCGAGATGAATTCTGGATTTAGTTTTAATAAACCATCCAGGTTAACTTGATCAATGTTGGGTGTAATCTCAAAAGAATATTGTAAGGGCATGCGAATCTCCTTTTAAACATATGCTATCATTATAATATAACACCAATTTACAGGGAGATGATATCAATTAAAAGTGTTAGAAGTATACTTGAAAAAATTTCAATTAAAGTAATAATTATTGTAATCGTAATAGTTATATCAATAATACTTAACTTATTTTATAATCAAAGCACCTTATTCACAATCGTGACAACATTAATGAATATTTTCTTGCTTTATGAATCGTTTTCTATATCAAACAAAGCACTTAAAATCCAAGAAGATGAACGAATAAAACAAATGTCTGACCAAGCATCAAAAATATATGTTCACACTTTGGATGATAACTTACCATTAAAATCAGTTGATAATCATACAATATATCGTCCAATAATGATAGGTAATTCATCATCCGAACCCATTTATCAAGTTTGGGTTATATCAGTAATCAATAGATACTCTTTTGGTAAAACTAAAATCCAATTCGATGATGAAAATCATAACTATTTATTTTTACCTATACTTACTCCTCAAATAGTATATAAAATAATTGGTACCGAAGGATCAAGCATGGGTGGAATAAGACCAGAAGCATTAATTTATTTCAAAGATAGCAAGGGTAATAGATGGGTTAGGGATCCAAAGGGAAACCTAACATTTATTAAAGATAAAATTGACATTCCAAGAGAATTTAACATCCACGAAATTAAAGAAGTGCCCAGTGATCTTTATGAAAGATTTGATTTTAAAAGCATTGATGAGTTAAAGGAAAAATTAGAAGAAATAAAGGACTCGTGGATATAATGGATTTTTTCATTTATATTAATATTCAGCAGCGCCGATTATCAAAAAGTAATTTTGTTATATAAGTTCAAATGATTTCACACGGAGAAAATAAATGATTAATATAATTAAGCAATTTTTCAAATTCGGTATCGTTGGATTTATTAACACTGTACTAACCTATTTAATTTATACGTGCCTATGGCGGATTACATCACCTACCATTGCTATGGCGATCGGATATGGAACCACTACTTTGATTGGTTTAACCATCAATAAAAAGTGGGTATTCAAGACTAGCGGTAAAGTTACTAGAACTGCAATTAAATATTATTCTACCTACGTATTCACATGGTGTTTAACAGTACTATTAACCTACCTATTATCTGTCTACACATCTATTAACGAACAAATTATCCCGGTACTAACATTAATTGTGACCGTTCCAGTTAACTTTGTACTAAGCAAACTATGGGTATTCAAATAAAAAAGAGACCGTTCCTACCAAACGGTCTCTTTTTATTATTCAGATTACTTGTTTTCACTAATTACGACAGTACCATCTTCCATTTCAGCCTTTAAGTGCTTAATGTCTTCATGGTCTAGGTAGAAGTCAGTAATCTTGTCTCTGATTTCTTGTTCAACTACTCGACGTAGTGGACGAGCTCCCATGGCTTCGTCGTATCCTTGTTCGATTAAGTAGTCCTTAACATCATCTGATACAACAACATCCATGTCTTTCTTAGCTAATGTAGCATTTACGTCTGCTAACATTAAGTCGACAATTTCTTTCAAGTCATCCTTTGTTAAGTGGGAGAATTCAACAATTGCGTTGAATCTGTTTAAGAATTCTGGACGGAAGTATGGAGCTAGACGATCCATTAACTTCTTGTCCTTGTCGTCTTCACCAGTAAGTGCTTCGTTACCGAATCCGGCGTTTGAAGTAGCAATTACAACAGTGTTCTTGAAGTTAACCACATTTCCTTGACCGTCTGTTAAACGACCATCGTCTAATACTTGTAATAGAAGTGTTAGCACTTGTGGGTTAGCCTTTTCGATTTCATCTAGTAATACGATTGAGTAAGGGTTTCTACGAACCTTTTCAGTCAAAGTATTGTTGTTGTCGTTGTATCCAACGTATCCAGCTGAAGCACCGATTAACTTGGAAACGGCAGTTGGGTCGGAGTATTCTGACATATCTAGACGGATAATGTTGTTCTTGTTACCAAACATGTCCTTAGCTAATTGCTTAGCAAGTTCAGTCTTACCTACACCAGTAGGACCTACGAATAAGAATGAACCAATTGGACGGTTACCTTCGTCAAAACCGGCACGGTTTCTACGGATGGCACGAGCGACTGCAGCAACAGCTTCGTCTTGGCCAATTACCTTGCCTTTTAGACGGTCGCCCATAGTCTTTAATCTTTCGATGTCAGTGCTGCTCATCTTAGCAACAGGAACACCAGTCAATCTTTCAACTGACTTAGCAACATCGTTGACAGTAGCAGTGACTTTCTTTTCGTCACTCTTGTTGTCGATTTGCTTTTGTAGTTCTTCAATCTTGTTCTTGTGGTTTAATGCTGATTCGTAGTCTTCCTTAGCTGCAGCAGCTTCTTGAGCTTTCTTTTCAGTTTCAATTTCGTCTTCGATTTGCTTTTGATCTAAGACTGGGTGTTGTGCAGCCAAGTGTGCAGCAGTCATGTCTACTAAGTCAATAGCCTTGTCAGGTAAACTTCTTTGTGGAATGTATTGAACTGAGTAATCTACAGCAGCTTTCAATACTTCGTCAGGTAAAATCACATTGTGGTGTTCTTCATATAATGGACGAATACCCTTCAAGATTGCTAAAGTAGTTTCTTCGCTTGGTGCCTTAATTTGCACTTCATTGAAACGACGTGACAAAGCAGCGTCCTTTAGAATTGTGTTTCTGTATTCATCTTGAGTAGTAGCACCGATAACGGTAATTTCACCACGAGATAATGCAGGCTTGATAATATCTGCTAATCCCTTGGATCCACTTTCGTCGCCGGCATTACCGGCACCTAGGATTTGGTGGATTTCGTCGAAGAATAGGATAACGTTACCCTTTTCTTTGACTTCCTTAATTAAGTTTTGAATGTTTTCTTCAAAACTACCACGGTATTGAGTTCCGGCTTCTAGACCAGAGATATCAATACTAATAACTTCCTTATTCTTAATTGATGCAGGTACGTCACCCTTAACAATTGCTTGAGCTAAGCCTTCAACAACGGCAGTCTTACCGACACCGGCGTCACCAACTAATACAGGGTTGTTCTTGATTCTTCTGGATAATACTTCAGCAGTTTCTTGGATTTCCTTGTCTCTTCCAATTACTGGGTCTAACTTATTATCTCTAGCTTCTTGAGTTAAGTTTCGACCTAACTTTTCAAGAATTCCTCCTTTATTAGATGCAGCTTTTTGTTGGGTATTAGGTTGGCCACCTTGTAGTTGGCCACTTCTTCTTAATTCTTCTAATTGTTCTGGGGTAACTTCTTGACCATTAATCATGTATCGACGTTGGGTATTTGAGTTACCTGTATCGCCTAAAAATTGGTTAAAAATTTTGTCAAAATCATCGTTAAATGGATCAAATGGACTTCTTGCCATAGTACATCCCTCACATTTCATATAATATTTTATTTTCAAATACATTAGCCAAACACGGCATGTATTAGATAAGGCTTTTAGTTGTTCTCTTATTTCCTTATCCAAAGAATATAATACCACCTAAATTACATAATTCAATACTAAATTTGACCTTTTTTGACCTTTTTCTTACATAAGAGCTGAAAACCCTTGATACATATGGGTTTGATCAAAGGTAAAGTTTTTATAAAGTTTTGACTTTCAACTTATACATCCATTAATATGTTATGTTTTATGACATCAAAACTTAACTTTTTTAAAAAAATCGTGTTTTCAGATATACAACGCCCGTCCGTTCTGATATGATAAAAACATACAATGTTATGAAATATAACGTGGAAAAGAAATACTACTTTGAAAAGGGGTTTTACTAATGAAGCGACATTCATCAGTAATTCGATGGTTAATGGCATTAACTGTTGGATTCGTCGTTGCATTTGGTTTATTCTCAGCACCTACTAAGACACATGCTGCAGAAAAGACTTACCAAATTGGTATGGATGTTACATTCCCACCATTTGAATTTGCAAACGACAACAATAAATATGTTGGTATCGATATTGATTTATTCAACGCAATTGCAAAAGACCAACATTTCAAAATTAACTGGAAAGCTTCCAGCTTTAGTGGATTAATCCAATCCGTTCAAGCAGGACAACTAAATGGTATGGTTGCGGGTATGTCCGTAACCCCTGAACGTAAAGGTTCATTTGATTTCTCAGATCCTTACTACAACTCAGGTGTTGTTATGGCCGTATCTCAAAATACCGACAACATTAAGGGTCTAAAGGACCTACGTGGTAAGACAGTCGCAGTTAAGACTGGTACTACTGGTGCTCAATACGCACAATCAATTCAAAAGAAATATGGATTCAAGATTAGTACTTTTGATGATTCAAGTAACGTCTACGAAGATGTGTTAACTGGTAACTCAGCTGCATGTTTCGATGACGAACCCGTATTAAAATACGGTATCAACCAAGGTACTAAACTAAAAATCGTTACTAAACCAGCTGCTGGTACTCCAGTTGCATTCGGTGTTAAAAAAGGTACTAACCAAGAACTACTAAAGAAGTTCAACGTAGGTCTAGCTCACCTAAAGAAAAACGGTGAATACAAAAAGATCATCGATAGATACTTAAACGCTAAGAAGAACACTTCAGATACTCATTCATTCTTTGGTATCTTAAAGCAAAACAAGACTTTCCTATGGCAAGGTTTCTTACAAACCCTATGGTTAACAATTGTTTCAATCTTCTTCGCAACCATCTTTGGTGTAATCTTCGGATTATTTGGTGTTCTACCAATCAAGTTCTTCCGTTGGTTATCATCAACAGTTATCTACTTATTTAGAGGTATGCCTCTATTGGTTCTAGCATTATTCATCTACACTGGTATTCCTACATTAACTGGTACTAGAATTCCTGCTTTCGTAGCCGGGGTTATCACGTTGATGTTAGATGAAGGTGCATACATTGCTGCCTTTGTTAAGGGTGGTATTGAATCAGTTGATAAAGGTCAAATGGAAGCCGCTCGATCACTTGGTTTACCATTCGGTAAGTCAATGAGAAAGGTTATCCTACCTCAAGGTGTTAAGTTAATGGTTCCATCATTCATTAACCAATTCATCATTACCTTGAAGGATACTTCAATCCTATCAATTATCGGTATTCTAGAACTTACTCAAACTGGTAAGATTATCATCGCTAGAAACCTTGAAGGATTCAAAGTTTGGGCAATGGTTGCAATTATCTACCTAATTGTAATTACCCTATTAACTTGGCTATCAAACTGGGTAAAAAGGAGAGCTAAGATATGAGCAAAATTAAAGTAACTGATTTACACAAGCAATACGCAGACAACCATGTCTTACGTGGTGTAGATCTAGAAGTTAAAGATAACGAAGTAGTTGTTATTATCGGCCCTTCTGGTTCTGGTAAGTCAACTCTATTAAGAACTTTAAACAAGTTAGAAGAACCAACTTCAGGTTCAGTTGTTGTTCACGGTACTGACATCGCCAAAAAAGGCGTTGATATCGATAAGGTTCGTGAACAAATCGGTATGGTGTTTCAACACTTTAACCTATTTAACAACCTATCAGTTGGTAAAAACATCATGTTAGCCCCTGTTGAATTAGGTAAGCTATCAAAAGAAGATGCTGTAAAACAAGCTAAGAAGTTACTACAAGTTGTTGGTTTGGAAAACAAATTCGACGCTTCAGTAAGTTCACTATCTGGTGGTCAAAAACAACGTGTTGCTATCGCCCGTGCTTTAGCAATGAACCCAGACATCATGCTATTCGATGAACCTACTTCTGCTCTTGACCCTGAAATGGTCGGTGACGTTTTAAACGTTATGAAGAAGCTAGCTAAAGAAAAAGGTATGACAATGGTTGTTGTTACCCACGAAATGGGCTTCGCTAAAGAAGTTGCTGACCGTGTGGTATTCGTTGATGACGGTATCATCCAAGAAGAAGGTACTCCAGATGAAATCTTCAACCACCCTAAGAACGATCGTCTAAAATCATTCCTATCAAAGATTTTGGAAGTCTAGTATTAAAGAACCTCGCCTATGCGGGGTTCTTTTTTTGTGAATTTTTTGCTTGCATTTTTATTTTATCCCTTTTATAATTGTTAGCATGCTAACAAAATCTAGGAAGTGATATTCATGACAGAAAATATTGGGAGACAACTAAAGATTGCATCAACCCAACTTACCAAGCAATTTGATAAGTTTGCGATTCAATACGATTTAACAAGTATGCAGATGTCTGTAATCGACTTCTTGACCCTGTTTTACGATCAAGAAATGTTTCAAAAAGACATCGAACACGAATTCAACATCCGTCGTTCCACCGCTTCAACGCTATTGAAACGTATGGAAGATAAGGGATTAGTCCGCCGTGTTGAATCGAACAAGGACGCTCGTCAAAAACAGGTTATCCTAACCGATTTAGCTGTTCAATACGAAGACGACATTCAAAAGTTCATGGTTGAAACGCAACAACAAATCCATAGTTTCTTGTCTGATGAAGAATACGCTGCCCTAGAGAGTAGCTTAGATAAAATCATTAAACACATGGGGGATTAATAATGGATAGCAAAATTTCATTAAAGACATTACTATCAGTCATCGCAGCTGGAATCATGTCCTTTAGTGGTGTTGTCATTGAAACTTCAATGAACATCACATTTCCGACTTTGATGCACGACTTTAACGTCGGTACCAGTACTGTTCAATGGATGACTACAATCTATTTACTAATCGTTTCAATCGTTGTACCACTTTCTGCAATATTGAACCGTAACTTTAAAACCAAGCAATTATTTATCGTTGCCAATTTACTATTTATTCTAGGGGTTGTGTGCGACCTATGCGCCCCAACATTTTCAGTATTATTACTAGGTCGTGTGATCCAAGGTTTTGGAACCGGGATTGCCCTACCATTGATGTTTAACATCATCTTAGATCAAGTGCCTGCCGAAAAAATCGGTGTGATGATGGGGGTTGGTAACTTGATTACCGCCATCGCCCCTGCCGTTGGTCCTACTTTCGGTGGAATCGTCGTGTCTTCAATCGGTTGGCGTTACATCTTCGCCATCCTATTACCAATCCTAGTGATTTCTTTAATCTTGGGTGTCTTAAACATCGAACAAAAACGTAAAATTGAAAAGACTAGCCTGGACTTTGTCGGACTAATCCTAATCGTGATTACCTTCACCGGTCTAGTATATGGATTCTCAAACATGGGTGCCGGAAACATCCTAAGTGCCGTTGTCATTCTTCCAATCATCATTGGTGTGATTTCTTTAATTACCCTTTACATGCACTGCATTAGAAGTAAGAACGCCATCTTGGACCTATCCGTATTACAAAATCACAAGTTTGCTGGTCACATTGTTGGATTCTTTATCCTACAATTCATTACACTAGGTTTATCATTCATCTTGCCTAACTACGTGCAAATCGTAAACCACTCATCAGCGTTCATCGCCGGTCTATTGGTATTACCTGGTGCCGCAATTGGTGCAGTCTTCGCCCCACTATCCGGTAGTTTGTACGACCGTTTCGGTGCTTACAAGCCACTAGCACTAGGAATGTTATTCGGACTAATTGGTTTGGTATTATTCACCATCTTCGGTACTCACTTGAGTAACGCCATGATTTTATGTTTCTACGTAATCTACATGCTATGCATGGGATTATCATTTGGTAACATCATGACAAGTGGATTAAGCCAACTAAATTGTGAACAAAGAACCGACGGAAACGCCGTCTTCAACACCATCCAACAAATCTCAGGTGCCATCGCTACTTCCATCGTTTCAGCTATCATTACCATCAGTCAATTGAGTAGCAATAATGAAGCAAACGGAACTGCGGTTGGATCACTTCACGCGTTGATTTTACTACTTGTATTAATCGTGATTGCTAGTCTAATTTTAAACGCCGTTGTAAAACGAAAATAACAATAAAAAAAGCCTAACGTTTAACTCGTTAGGCTTTTGTTTTACTTCATTTTTCTGACGCTAATAAAAATTTTAGTTGCAGGATAAAAACTAACATTGAATTCATCCTTGATAGCTTTAACAACCTCGCTATCTTCATCATGTTCTTCAATCATGGCACGTACTTTAACGACGTTGTCATAATTGTTCAATGTGTCTCTAATGACACGGTTGTTTCTAATGTTTCTAACCACATTATAAATTTCAAGGATAAGTAAAATAAGAATCGAAATTATGGTCCACATATATAAGTTATCACTCCTATTACTTATAATTATACGTGATATGGCGATATTATCAAAATCATATTAACTAAAGCTTAACAATTCAACGGTTTAGAAGGGTTGTCACACGTGATATAATTTAAATATTATAAATAAAGGAGAAATTCATATGATTGATACGATTAAAAAACGTACCATTGGATTTCTAGCTGCAGCTATTATTGCAATTATTAGTCAATTTCTTACAGCTATTATTCCAAACATCGGTGGAGCCACCATCGCAATCCTAATCGGAATCGTGTTGGGTAACACCGTTTTAAAACAACCAGTTCTAAGTGCTGGTACCAAGTTTGCTGAAAAACGATTACTGGAATACTCAGTAATGCTACTTGGCCTTACCATCACTTTCCAAACCATTCTTCAATTACACTGGTCCGGATTACTATTCATCATCATCCAAATGACCATCACCATTATCGCTGCCATCATGATTGGTAAGTGGCTTCACTTCGGTGAAGGAATTTACCTTTGCATGGCCGGTGGTAACGCGGTTTGTGGATCATCAGCGATTGCTTCCATCAAACCAGTCATTAATGCTTCCGACGAGGATGCTGGTATGAGTATCACATTGGTAAACCTAATGGGAACCGTAATGATGCTAGCTCTTCCAGTCATCGGTACCATGGTATTTGGTCACGTTGACATGCTACGTGGTGCCTTGATTGGTGGTACCGTTCAATCAGTTGGACAAGTTATCGCCAGTGCAACAATGGTTAACCAAACTACCGTCCAATTCGCAACTCTATTCAAGATTATGCGAATCATCATGCTAGTGGTTGTGGTTACTGTGTTTGCACGCATTCATGCTAAAAACGAAGCACTAGCTAACGCCGAAAAAGAAGTTGAAGCAGAAGTAAAGAAAGGTAAGATTGATTTTCTACCATGGTACGTTCTATGGTTCTTAATCTTCTGTATCCTAAATAGTTTCTTCCACCTTCCAGCTTTCATCGGTAACACTGCTCACCTATTGAGCTCATGGTGTGAAATCATCGCACTAGCCGCTATTGGTTTACGTCTAAACTTAAAGGCGTTCCTAAAGGCCGGAAAGCGTTTTGCAATCTACAGTGTTTCAGTTGGTCTAATTCAAACCATTGTGGCACTAATCTTAATCAAACTATTAATTCACGCATAATAAAAAGACTAGGCAAATGCCTAGTCTTTTTTAATTACATATACTTTTTAATAAGTTCTTCAAAGTTACTATTCTTACGTGGGTAAGCAATTTTCTTAAGGTTGAGTAAATCAAAGTCAGTAACGTTATGCGAAATGGAGTTAAAGCCCCATGAACCAGTTCCTAGAGTTAGTGAAGGTTCCAATCCGTTAACGATGCTACCAACACCACCTAGACAGCAAGGAGTATTGACTAGGATACGGCAGGCCTTCATCTTGATACCGAATTGGGTAATCACGTCAGAATCAGTTGATCTAATTCCGGCAGTGTGCCCTAATCCACCATAGTTTAGGATGGATTCTAGAGTTTCGTATGCATGGTCTGAATCAGCTACCTTGTATACTGATACAACTGGTGAAAGCTTTTCACCTGAAAGTAAGTGGTCAAGACCAACTTCAGTTAGTTCTGCGGCCAATACCTTGGTACCTTCTGGCACTTCAATTCCGGCCATGTCAGCAATTTGCTTAGCTGAACGACCAGCGATTGGTCCGTTAACACCACCAGTTTCAGGGTTAAACATAGTTTGTGCTAACTTATCTTGATCTGATTCAGCGATGAAGTATACACCAGCGTCACTTAGGCGTTTCTTCATGTCATCATAGATGGCTGAATCGATTACCAGACTGTTTTCAGTGGCACAAATCATACCATTATCAAAGGTCTTTGATAATACGATGTCTTTAACTGCTGCATCTAAATCTGCGGACTTTTCAACATATAATGGTGCGTTACCAGGACCCACACCTAATGCGGGTTTACCACTTGAGTAAGCGGCCTTGACCATGGCAGGTCCACCAGTCGCTAAAATCGTTGCAACACCAGGGTGATGAATCAAAGCATTGGTAGCATCAATGCTTGGTTCACTAATCCATTGAATTGAACTCATTGGTGCCCCTGCTTTAACGGCTGCATCTAATACAATTTCAGCTGCTTTTATTGAGGACTTCAAAGCTTGTGGATGGAAACTAAATACGATTGGGTTTCTAGTCTTCATCGCAATGATTGCCTTAAATAAAGTAGTTGAAGTTGGGTTGGTAACTGGAGTAACACCAGCTAATACCCCTAATGGTTCTGCAATTGTAACTGTTTTAGCTTCATCGTCTTCATCGATAATTCCAACAGTCTTATGATTCTTAATGAAGTTACCAATTTGACCACTGGCAAAAATGTTCTTCATTGTCTTGTCGTGAGTATTTCCACGACCAGTTTCTTCATGAGCCAATTTTGCCAATTCCGCACTGTTATCTAAACCAGCTTGGACCATTGCATCTACAATTGAGTCTACCTGTGATTGATCTAAACCTTCTAATTCAGTTAATGCAGTATGTGCATTACTTACTAAATTGTTAATCATTTCATCAACTTGAACCATCAAAAACGCCCTCCTTTAATTTAGATACTACTAACGTTTTCAATTTGATTGTATCAGTGTCAATAAAGGGTTTCAACCCATTGATCACCAGAAAATAATTAATTTTCACTATGTTTTTTTGAAGAAAATATCCATTTTTAATTAAAAAATAGGTCAACTTTGTTCACCTAATCACAAGTCAAAAGTGCTATATTTAGGCCTTTTGATTT
The DNA here is from genome assembly GCF_026535805.1 of Lactobacillus sp. B3795. Classification (NCBI taxonomy): domain Bacteria; kingdom Bacillati; phylum Bacillota; class Bacilli; order Lactobacillales; family Lactobacillaceae; genus Lactobacillus; species Lactobacillus sp. B3795. Next base: position 160,758 of record NZ_JAFNPE010000014.1, on the reverse strand, counting down.
CCGCAAATTCAGTAATGATAAACATACTTGATGTCTAGTTTTCACCGGCGAAAATTAAATTTTAATTTGAATATCATTATGATATTATTAGGCTTATCAAAACAGAGGAGATGAGCTTATCTTAAAGATTGAAAATATTTCCAAATCATTTTCAAAAGTCCAAGCTTTAAACAATGTTTCATTCGAAGCTAAAGACGGCCAAATTCTTGGCCTAATCGGACAAAACGGTGCTGGTAAATCAACAACCTTTCACAGCATTCTTCGTTTTATCGAATTTGATGGAAAAATTACATTAAACAATCACGAAATCACCGTTAAAGACTTCAACGAAGTGGGATATCTTCCAGAAGAACGTAGTCTATTCGAAGACCTAACAATTGAAAGTCAAATTACATACTTTGCGGAACTAAAGGGCCGCGACAAAAAATGGGTCAAGGAACGCATTGACTCATGGTTAAAACGCTTCGAAGTTAAGGGAGAAGCAAAGGACAAAATTAAATCATTATCTAAGGGTAACCAACAAAAGGTCCAACTAATCTGTACCCTAATTCATGAACCAAAGTTGGTAATTCTAGATGAACCATTTAGTGGTTTGGACCCTGTTAACGCCGATCTTTTAAAGAAAGAAATCATCAGGACTAAGGAAAATGGTGCTGCCATCATCTTCTCAAGTCATGACATGAACAACGTTGAAGAACTTTGTGATCACGTCGTCATGCTTAGAAACGGTAACGTTGTTTTAAACGGTAGCGTTGATGAAATCAGAAACCAATTCGGCAAGAAGTATGTCTTCGTGACAACCGACATGTCCGTAAACGAACTAGCTGCACTTGATGGTGTCAGCGAAGTGGTTGCACGTGGTCATAACCGTTACAAGATTACCCTTACTGATGAAGAATACGGCAAGGCCCTCTTCAACGCCGTGAGTCGTGGCGAATACATTGAAGAATTCAGCCAACAACCACCTACATTAGATGAAATCTTTAGAGAAAAGGCGGTGGCAAAACATGCATAAGTTCAATATTGTCTTCATGAGAAACTACCTACTCCACTTAAAATCAAAGAGTTTCATCGCTTTGCTAGTCACACCAATCGTTTCAGTCTTAATTAGTGCTGGAATTGGTGGACTAGTTGCCAGTTCAACCAACAACTTTGACGACTACCAAGTCGCCGTTGTCGGGGATTCAAGCGTTAAAAGCGAACTAGTATCCAAGGATAAAGATTCCATTGATACCAGCATCAAGTCCGAAAGTACTGCCAAAAAGGAACTTAAGAAGGACAACATTGATGGTTACATCAAGGTTTCCAAGGAAAACAACCAATACAAAATTAACTTTTTTGGAAGTAGCTCCTTAGATAGCGACGTTAAGACTGATTTATTAGCAATTGTGAACCAAAAACAAGCTGCCATTAACGTTAAAACCAGTAATGTGACTAGCGAACAATACAAGCAATTGTCTGTAAAACCAGCGTTTAAGTCATCAATCACTGATAAGGAAAAGAAACAAAAATCTGATCAAACATCCAATGCTAATACAGCATCAATCTATGTATTAATCTTTATTTCCTACTTCTTTACCTTAATTTATGCTTCCATCATGTCCACCACTATCGCCAAGGAAAAAGGCACCAAGATTTCAGAAGTTATCTTCAGTAGTGTCTCACCTAGCACATACTTTAGTGGTAAGGTTGGTGCCGTGATTGCCTTGATGGCAACACAAATGGTAATTTACAGTGGAGCCGGCGTGATTGCATACTTCGTATTGAATATGTATCCATTCTTTAATTCACTATTTACATCCCAACACATATTGATTAGTACGTTTATCGGTAATATCTTTAGTATTAACCTACTATTCATCTTAGTTGGCTTCGTAATCTCAATCGTGCTTGCAGCGATTTGTGGTTCTCTTTCAGCCAACGTTGAAGGAGCCGCCAAGTCATCTCAACCACTTGTATTCTTGATTTTATTTATCTTCGTGCTTTCATTCAATTTTGTTAATGATGGTTTTTCTGATTCAATCTTTTCACAAGTTGGATCATACATTCCACTATTCTCATCATTCTTGATGCCAATTAGATTGATTAATCATGCTGCAAACTTATTTGAAGGAATCATTTCACTATTGATTGCGATTGCCTTCATCGCCTTTGTAACTTACAAGTTCTCAAATGTTTACAAACTATTCATGCTAAACAGTGAAGAAGGTAGCTTCTTCAAGCGCATTAAATCAGCTTTAAACAATAAATAAGCAAATAAAAATAACCCTGAACGATTATGTTCAGGGTTATTTTTTTACTTAATTTTGACTGGTTTATTAATTGATAGTAGATAAATAAATTTATCAGTAACCGGTTTATGCAAGATGTTTTCCAACGCCTTAGCATATAGGTTAATTTGACCCTTGTACTTCTTAACGGCCTTATCAATACTTCTATCACTATCATTTGGAACGTAGTCGGTCTTGTAATCAAACAAGATGACTTCATCGTCTAACTCGATATAACCATCAATAATCCCGTGAATTAGGATTTTTTCTGGTGAATCGGCATTAAAGCCAGGGAATACAAGATTGGCATCCATTAGCATCGAGAATGGTGCTTCACGATGAATTCGTTCTGGATGAGCCAGCATTTGTAGTCCTAATTCACTGTCAAACACATTGATAACTTCTTGGGTTTGAATTAAGTCAGCGATTTCTGGGGTAACGATTTTATCGGCAACTAAACGTTGTAGCATCCCTACCACGTCTCCTACTTCTGGCTTGTGGTCCAATGGCACCTCTTGTAGCAACAAGTGGGTGGCAGTACCGACTTCAGCAGGACTTGGTTTGACAACCGATTGCATGAACTTAGGCACCGTGAAGTTAGAGCTGACGTACATGTTCTTTTGCTTATTGTTTTCTTGCCAATGTTCATCGTAGTTACCCAATTGAATGCTATCTGGATCTTCAAATAGTCGTTTAATTTCGGAAACTGATTGATAAGCAGTGGTATGGGTCGCAACTTGATTTTGATAAGTGAAGTCCAAGACCTGGTCAACATCATCAACATTGATATCCTTTGGCACCATCTTCTTGGCACTTTCAACAATGTGATTTAACCACTTGGCACTAACCGCACTGTCGCCTGATGGGCTGTGTTGAGCTAGGTCGTTTGCATTCACGAATTCAACATCAAAGTTAGTCTGATCATCATCTAAACCTTTATAGGTAACGTCGTCACCGAACTTGTTTCTAAAGTTAGGATGACGGACCAATGCAGGTCCAATCCAGTCTAGGTAACTCTTGGCACCACTTCTTAAAGCGGCATCGACTAGTAAGGTGTCACCACTGGCAGCCTTGTTCCAGGCATCGATGACCTTAGTTCTGTCGTTTTCATTCTTGCTGGCACCAACGATGAATAATTGTTGCTCAGCACGGGTTAGCGCAACGTATAGTTTACGCATTTCTTCGGCCAATAAGCCTTGGTTTTCGATTGCACCAACCACTTGGCGTTGCAATGAATCTTGTTTGATTCTAGTTTCAGGGTCGGTGTAGGTAATTCCTAGTCCTAGATGATCATTTAGGATATAGGCCTTATTGCTGTCTTGTCTATTGAAACCATGTGAGGCATCCATTAGGAAGACGACAGGGAATTCTAGTCCCTTACTACCATGAATGGTCATTACTGATACTGCGTCTTGGTTGTCATCAGCATTGGCCTCATCCAAGTCTTCGTTTCTTTCTTGCATGCGACGCACAAATCGAACGAATTGGAATAATCCCTTAAAACTAGTTTGTTCGTAGTCATATGCACGTTCGTATAGGGCATGTAAGTTAGCTTGGCGTTGTCTTCCAGCAGGCATCCCTCCAACGTAATCCAGGAATCCGGTGGTTTCATAGATGTCCCAGATTAAATCAACAATCGCATGTTGTTGGGCAACATCTCTGAAGTGTTTTAATTGTTCGACAAATATCTTCACGCGTGAGAATACTTGGTCACCAAATTCGGAGTGATCCATGTTTTCGTAATTGTCGTAGAAATTAATTACGGCATTGAAGTAATCACCGGTCTTTTGGTTAATTCTCAAGTATGCCAATTGGTTTTCATTTAAACCAACCATTGGCGAACGCAATACCGCCACCAACGGAATGTCTTGGTATGGATTATCGATGATTGATAGCATCGACATCATAATTTGAATTTCGGTGGTCTTGAAGTAACTTTGCGCCCCGTTGATTAGGACTGGAATGTTGTATGAACCAAAGATATCGGAAATGATGAGGTTGTTATTTCTAGTCGAAGAAATAATTGAGATATCAGAGTATTGAATTGGACGCATCACTTGTTTGTCACGGTCAAACACTGGTAACTGTTTTTCAACCATTTCGTTAATCTTTTGGGCAACCATTTCGACTTGGCCATGCGCACTGTCTTGGACTTGAAATTGGTCGTCGATTGGTTCTTCTTCGTCGTCCTTACTTTCGTAAATCATCACATCAACGTTAGATTGCAATTCATCTGGATAGTATTTCGCACCGGCCTTTAGTTTGGCATCCCCGGTGTAGTCAATTTCACCAACTCGTTTGTCCATTGTTTGGGTGAAAACTAAGTTGATGAAGTCATCGATGTTTTCTGCGGAACGGAAGTTATCGGGTAAGACAATGGTGTGGCCATCTTCGCTATCCATGCGTTCGATAAACATAGAAGGATCGGCTAAACGGAAACGGTAGATGGATTGTTTAACGTCTCCCACCATGAACATATTGCTGTGTTCTGGGTTCGCCAATGTTGATAAAATCGCGTCTTGTAGACGATTATTATCTTGGTATTCATCGACCATGATTTCATTATATTGATTTTGGAGGTTAACTCTGACAGCCTTAGATTCGCCGTCTGAGCCAGATAGAATATCGTAGGCATAATGTTCCACATCAATGAATTCTAGACAGTGACGCTTCAATTTAGCCTTTTGATAGCTATCGGTGAATGCTAGGACAACTTGAATTAACTTTTCGATTAATTGTTTAGAAGCCTTCATTACTGAAAGGTTTTCCTCTTCGTTTAATGCAAAGTATTTATCAGGTAGTTTTTGAACCGCCTTCTTGGCATTGTCACGAATGTCTTTGATACGGTCATGAAGTCCCTTGGCAATGTCGTCATAGTCCTTGGTAACACGTGGGAAAGCCTTGAACTTGATATCTTCAAAGGCTTGCTTAATGTCGTTCCAATCGGAATCAGGCAACATGTCGGATAGGCCATTGATATTATCGATATCGACTTGAACGGCAGCCGCTTCTTTTTCCATCAAGTTTTCGTCAGCAATGCGTTTAGCTGATTCAAAAGATAGACGTTGTTGGGTTAAATCATTTTGAATGAATGGTAATAGATTGTTTTGGTAAAAGTCGGAATGAACCAAATCATCCCCATCTATGTCATAAATCTTGGTGGTATTCTTCAACCATTCAATTGGGTCACGGTTTACGTTGGCGTAGTCGTAAATTCTAAATACTAAGTCGGTTAGCCCATCATCGGAACGGTCATTGGAGAAGTTTTCGGTCAATTGAGCAAATAGCCCATCACCATCATTGGCGTATAGGTCCTCACGAACTGAATCCCAGACCTGTTCCTTTAGCATTTGGCTTTCGGTTTGGTCCGCCAACAGTCTAAAGTTAGGGTCCAAATCAATAATGTAGTAGTAACTTTGGACGATTTTTTGACAGAATGAGTCCATTGTTGAAATATCAGCGACTGGTAAGCGACGTAATTGACGCACTAAAAATGCCTTAACGTCGGAGTCAGTGGCTTTTTTCAATTCTTGTTGAAGTGCCTTTTGAATACGGTCACGCATTTCCTTGGCAGCGGCCTTGGTAAAGGTAACGATTAGCATTTCATCAATGTTGACGCGGTCGTGTAACAACTTGTTGATAACCCGATCAACTAAGACACGGGTCTTACCAGAACCGGCTGAGGCTGAAACGAGGACGTTTTCATCAAAATGTCCGGTAACGGCTTCTTTTTGTGGCTTTGTGTATTCCATTATTGATTGTCCCCCCTTAGCATTTTCAAGACGTCTTCTAACGAGTAGTTAGGTACGTCTCTGTAGTTATTTTCATTCAATAGCGGATCGAACTGCATGATTGAACGATAAGGTGTAAATTGCATTGCGTCTTGGTTTTGACCAAAGCGCGCTGGTTTCAAATCGATGTTTCCAGTAAAGATTTCTAATCCGGCCTTCTTGATTAGGTCCTCGTTGTGAGATAGCAATAGGTCTAAGTCTTCGGGTTGCACGATTGGACTGGACTTGTAGAAACTACCATCTTTTTTCTTTCTCAGTGGATAAACGTTGGATGAACCGTACTTGTCATCTTCGATGGTCTTATCAATCTTATCCAATAGTTCACCGTCGTTAACTAGAATTCCTTGGTATTTTTGTTTGCTTAATACCGCTTCTTCAAATGATTTTTTCAAATCATCCTTGGTGTACTTAGGATTGTAGATGTGCATGTAAACAGCACCGGCCAAAGCGGCCTTTTCTTCTTCATCAATGATGCCTAGGTTGTGCGCTAACACATCGATGTAGGTCATCATTTGCATGGAAGTTCCGTCGTATACACGGGAGAAGTCCAACTTACGTTCACTGGACTTGTAGTCGACAATTCCTAGGTAATTCTTGCCGTCGACGTTCATTGAATCGATTCTATCGATTCGACCACGGACGTTAACTAACTTCGCGGTGGTTAATTCGTTGCTCTTGGGCAATTCAAAACTAAGTGGTTTTAAGTCATCCTTGTGACCAACTTGACCGAATGAAATTTCGGTCTTTTTCGCACGCATTGGTGTGTACTTGCTTTGTTTTTGAATGGTTTCGATTGTGTGTTTAACGGTCTTAATCAATTGGTTCTTGATGTAATTCATTCGACTAGAACTACTCAAGATGGTGTATTGGAAGTCGTTTGGATCTTCTAACATCTTGGCCACAACGGTATCAACCAATTCGTTGATTGCTTGTTTGTCCAAGTTTTCCAAGTCGATATGTTCTGAGTTCACAATGCGCATCAAGTGGTCCATTGATTCGTGGTAGAACTGACCGGTACTTGCTGGTGATAGGTCAAAGACATCACGTTCTTTTAGTTTCAAACCATAGCGCAAGAAGTATTCGTATGGGTTGCTGTAGAATTGTTCCAACTTAGAGATGGAAGTGTTGATTTTATCCCCGTATAAACCGGTAACGATTTCTGGCAACAATTGAGTTGGTGTGTTGTTGTAGTCCAAACCACCCAATAGTTTGTTGGTTAAGTCACGATAGTTTAGGTTTTGATCTAGTTTGTTATATACATATTGCCATGCTGGGGCCAAATTAGAATTATTTAGTTTGGCGTCTTGGCTGGCTTGAACCAGGTGACGAAGCGTTGAACGATAAGTTCCGACATATTCGTAGATATCCTTGGCATCAGCGGTTGGATGACTGGAAATGTGTTGGATATCAATGTCGAAGTGTTCCGCAATTCTGGAAACGTATGGTGAAATGGCGACTGAAGATTCGTCACTATCGCCTAGACTGTAGGAAAAGATTAGCTTTTCACTACCTGATAGGAATGCTAGATAGTTTAGGAATGGATCGTTGGCCATTTGGTTTTCAGATGTTTCACGCAAGTATTGGTCATCGTCAAAGAAGTCACGCAAATCATCACGGTCTGCGTCACTAAATAGTGCTTCGTTGGTAATCTTATCTGGCATCACTTCGTCGGTAGCTCCCATCATGAAGACCACTTTACGGTTGTTCATTTGAACGATTCCACTTTCAGAAATGGCAACTTGATCCAATGTGGAAGGAATTTGTGAGTAGTTGGCACCTGAGAATCCACTTTGAAGAAGACTCAAAAAGTCGTCGGCAACAAATTCACGGTTTCCCAAGATTGAAACGTAGTCATCCAAGAGATTACAGAATGTTTGCCATACCTGTTCTGGTTGCGCCGCATCCAATAGATTGTCCTTTAAGATGGAGTCGTTACGCCATTGCTTTAGTCTTCTAACCACTCCCATGTCCACTAGGAATTGGAATAATGTGGCAGCGGCCTCTTGGCCAGTCTTGGCGTTTCGCATCTTCTTGAAGAATGGTGGGAAGTTATCGCCAATAAAGTGTCTAATCACGTTAATCTTTCCGGAAATGTTACGCATTCTATCTGCTTGAACACCAAAATCACTGTCCGATAGCCATGCGTATTGCCAGTCTTCCTTTTGAGTCCAGCGAGAGCCTTCATAACCATTCTTTAGTACCAAGTTTTCGGTTAAGGCAACGTATTGACGGTAATCGTCACCTTCAATAAAGTTTCCATTGCCATCACCTGGGACCATTAATTCGGTCTTTAATAAACGCATGACGTCTTGGTATTGGTACTTACGAGAGCCATTTTCTAGGCTAAAAAGTGCATCAATTAATTCCACCAATGGATGGTCTTCCATTGACTTGGTAACGTCGTTAAACGCAGGAATATCGAGTAGTTTAAATACTGGTTTGATAACGTTTTGGTACTTGTCCAAGTGACGAGTCAAGATTAAGAAATCGGAGTACTTGTAGCCACCATGAGCGACCATTTGGCGAATCTTGACTGCAATATTTTCCACTTCGGCAAATGGACTGTCGGCACGGTAGACCTGAATGCTATCAGGATTGCTTAGTTCACTCTTGTCGATATCGCCCAGTCCGGTGGATTGTGCCCAGTACGTATCTAGTTTGTGTAAATCATCTGACACGCGAAGATTCTTGGCCATTTTATCGACCAACACGGGAACGTTATTGGCACGGGCAATGTTGTAAAAACGGTTGTACCACTTAGCTGATTGGAAGAATAGGTTTGGGCCTTGTGGTAGTTCGTCGGGGTACTTGCGGTCCAAGTTCAAACCAATGGTTACACCGGCAGAACGCTTGATTAGTAATTCGACTAGCTTGGCTTCTTGGGCGGTAAATTGGTTAAAGCCATTGAAGTAGAAATGACTGCGGGATAAGTCTAGTTCATCATTTTCGATAAAACGACAGAAAAGGTTTAAAACGTCTGATTTATATAGGTAGATTCCTTGAGTTTGTTCCTCAAAAGCGCGGTAAATGATGATGAAATCATGCATTTTATCGCGTAATCCAGCGTTTAGTTTGTCATTGTTTTCAACGATTTTTTCAAGGTTGTCGGCAGAAATTTGGCCGGCTTGCATTTCACTGATTTGTTGAGCTAATTTTTGAATAAAGCCAGGTTGACCGGTTTCACCCCTAAAGACGGTCAATTCATCCTGGTGGTCGATTAAAATTTGGTAGATCAGCATGCTAATACCGGAGTCGCTTAGTCTTGTCTTTTGGTATTCCTGGTTATTCTTCATGTAATACCAGACAAGTCGGGTAATGGAGAAAGTCTGGAACTTACTTTCGGCATAGATTGGTTCGTTGTCGGTGTTTAAGTCCTTTAAAGCTTGCACTTCGGATTCGAACTTAATGTGGTTAGGCACTAGATAGAAAAATTCATCATCAGGGTGATTGTTGATTGATTCTTTTAGTGAATCAACGATGACTTCTTCATGATCATAGCTGGCGGTTCCCAAAATAAATTGTAAAGACATTTCATTACCCCTTTTTCATGAATTAATAGTCTAATTATATAATACGTGAAAACATGTGTCAGACTTTTCAAACATTTAATTATTCTCCAAAATATGATTAAGTCGGCGTTTATGCAAACGATAATTTTTTAATCGAAAAAAGTTTGGATTTTTCGAGTCATAATCTTTGGTGCAGTTATTTGGTTGTGGTATATTAAATCGTACACAAAATATTAATACAAAACGTATGGATATTTTGGACAATAAAAAACAATTAAGATGTAATATAGGATCGATTTTTTATTTATTGGGATAAAGCTCTGACTTGGGTTTTAAAAATCGTCTACCGCCTTGAACATCTAAGGAAAGAGGTACTGTTATGTTCAGACATACTCGTAAACTACAATACAACGCTAAGCCAGATCGTCCAGATCCAATTATGGCTCGTCGTCTACAAGAAGCCCTAGGTGGTCAATGGGGTGAAACTACTGGTATGATGTCATACCTATCACAAGGTTGGTCATCAACTGGTGACGAAAAGTACAAAGACTTACTATTAGACACTGGTACTGAAGAAATTGGTCACGTTGAAATGATCTCAACTATGATTGGTTACCTATTAGAAGGTGCACCAACTACTATGACTACTGAAGAAATGAAGAATGACCCAGCTAAGGCTGCCCTACTTTCAGGTATGGACCCAGAACATGCATTAGTTCATGGTCTAAACGCTGGTCTAAACAACCCTAACGGTGCTGCATGGAACGCTGGTTACGTTACTTCATCAGGTAACCTAGTTGCTGACATGCGTTTCAACGTTGTTCGTGAATCACAAGCTCGTCTACAAGTTAGCCGTCTATACGACATGACTGATGACGAAGGTGTTCGTGACATGTTGAAGTTCCTATTAGCTCGTGAAACTCAACACCAACTACAATTCATGAAGGCTCAAGAAGAACTAGAAGAAAAATATGGTGTTATCGTTCCTGGTAACATGCATGATATCGAACACAGCGAATACGCTCACGTTCTAATGAACTTCTCTGATGGTGACGGCTCACGTGCATTCGAAGGCCAAGTTGCTAAAGACGGTCAAAAGTTCACTTTCCAAGAAAACCCAGAAGCTATGGGTGGTATTCCAGAAGTTAAACCAGCTGACCCTCGTTTACACAACGACCAAGGCTAATTTCTGTCTTTTATCCTACAATTTTCGAAATACGACAATTAAACTTATTAATCCAAACAAAAACTCCAACTTCGGTTGGAGTTTTTTTATATTTTCTTAACTTGTTATTTTTTCATAATAGAATTAGAATTAGATTAATAAAAATTTATAGGAGTGTTTGTCGTGCAATTTATTTTCGCTTTACTTCATGGAATCGCCGAAATGATTTCTAACTCAATTGCTTTTCACTTAACCCTATTACATATCGAACCTTCAAACATCTTTTTGAAGCTTCCCCACATTATTCAATCAATTGTTAACTTTATTAGATAGATCAAAAAGACACTCCTGTTTAGGAGTGTCTTTTGTTTATTTGCTTAAATCTTTATCATTAAAAATTTTAGTGATTTTAGTTCCGCTACTATCGACTTTTCCGTCAATACCGATTGCTAAAGATTTGTTTCTATATGTAACAACGTAGTATAAAACGTGACCAGAGCCTTGATTATCGGTAAATTCCGGATGTTCTTTACGGTGTTTCTGAATGAACTTAATAACTTCTGGTTCCTTACAATATTTCTTCAAACTTTTATCGTTTTGAACGATACCGTAATATTCATTTTCCACACTGAAATCAGATTGCTTATAAATGTGAAAGGCAAGAACTGCCACTACCAAGACACCAATTGCTGCCGCAATTACGAGGAATGCTTTTTTCATCTTATATAACCTCTCTCTAATCCAAAATTAATGTTAGCCTTAACCGTATCACTTTCACACATCAATGTAAATAACGTCAACATGGAGTGTCTTTTGTTTAATATCCAATTCGTTGTGGTAATATTAGGCACAATATAAACATAAATTAGGAGGAATGCCCATGCCATCAAATAATGAAGCTGAACAGTTAAAGAAAATCATGAACGATACTTTAGACATATCAAAATACATATTAGCCAGCAAAGACGATGACGAAATCCTTACCCATATTGCCAAATTAATAAATTGTGACGCATATATTATGGATATTTTCGGTCGCCTTCGTTCATACAGTGAAAACGCAAAGATGGATGCATCCCTCTTCGAATCCGTAACTCATGATTTAAAACTCATCGAATTAACCGAACCGGTCACCATTTTAGACAAGTACAGCATCTATCCACTAAAGACAATGGACAAGTTGACCCGCAGATTTGTGGTATTTTCGATGAAGATGCCAGAAGATTTAAGTTCTCAATTATTGATTGAAAACATGGTCAACCTCCTAAGTCTAGAAAGCATGCAGGTCAGCATTAATTTGAACCAAGTTAGACAACGTCGCAACGAATTGTTCGACACCATCTTGGCGCAAAATCTACCTGAAAATGCCTTCGAAGATACTTTGAAACTAAACGGACTAGACTCCAATTCAATGTACAAGGCGTTTGAAATCGACGAAATCAATTCAGTCGATACCGGACACCACCAAGAAGATATGCACCGTGTTAACGACTATATCTACTGGTACTTTGAAAAACTACAAATTCCAATCATCTTGATTTCATGGCATTTCAAGCCATTCATTTTGGTCGAAACTAAAAAGAGTTTACTGCCACTATTAAACGAACTCAGCAAGTTTATTCACGAAAACTTTGTTGGATCAAAAACGCAAATCGGATACACCGATGATGCAAAGCCACTGATTCAATTCAAGAAGTTACTTCGTGAGGCCGATGAAGCCTTGGATGTCGCTAAACGTGAAAACATATTGAAGCCAAATAAATTCATCCCGCAACAGGTTGAAGATATCTTGAGCCTAGTACCAAAGAAAGAAGCCGACATGTTTGTCGACGCCATCCTCGGTCCCGTTTTAAACCTAAAGGATGACGAAAAAGATGAACTAATCGAATTACTTTCATACTACTATGCTGATAATCAATCGATTTCAATGGCGGCCAACGATCTATTTATTCATAGAAATACCGCCGTTTATCGATTAAAGAAGCTAGAAAAACTACTTAACATGAGCCTAAACGATGTTTCTGATAGTGAACAACTCAGAATGGCTACCAAGTTATACTTAATTCACCACTAAGGAGGGCTAATTTATTTGATTGATAGCAATATAAATAAGTATATCGATAATAATGATGTTTTAGAGATATACTCAAAATCCAGGGATAACTTTGAGTTTGAAGATTTTATTTTGGGAATTATTGTGTCAGAAAAAGATAATTACCTATTGGTTGAAACAATAGATGATTCCGGACTCTTAGATTCATATACATTATTACTAAAAAGCGATATCTCTAAAATATCTTCAAACACCAACTATACAAACGTATTTAACCATTACGTCAATAGTAATAAAAAGAATAATATATACGATCCTTTTGAGTTAAAAAAAGAAATGATCAGTATTCGTAATAAAAAGATGGATGATATTATCCAAACTTTCTTGAGTAACAGAAAAGTTATATCACTTTGCACAAGTGTTGATGAAAACTTTCATAAAGGCAATATAATCGCATATGATAACAATCACATCGTTTTAGATGAAGAAAGGTATCAACAAACTTTTGAAAGTAAAATACAGGAGAAAAATAATTTAATAAAATTAGATACTATCACTGCATTTGACTTAGTCAGTAAGGAAAATAAACTATACGAAGAATATTTAAATAACCACTAAAAAAAGAGCTAACCAAAATGGTTAACTCTTTTTTATTTAGGCGTATGCTTTTGAGCTTCTTTCCTTTAGATATAGAGCTCCGCAGAAAACGATTGACCAGATAATTGCACCAATTGCTCCAACGACGTCACCTGGGATAAAGAATAGACTCGCGAAGATGACGAAGAAGAATAGGATTGTCAAAGGACTGGTAATTGCGTATGCAGGCATCTTGAAACCATCGCTTAGGAAGTCGTTTGATGCGCGGTACTTTCTGTGAGCAACCATTGTTAGTAGGTAAACAATGATGTACATGTCACTTGATGATCCAGCCACGATTGTAAATACAGAGCTAACGCTGTTACTTACACTCATGATTGGAGTAATGAAGATTAGAGCAGCCGAGATTAGAATTGCGGCACTTGGGATTCCGTTTTTAGAAACCTTACCGAAATGTCTGTTCATGAACCCTTCCTTACGTCCTTCAGTAGCTAGTTGGTAGAAGTGACGGCCGGCAGAGAAGATAATACTGTTTAGAGAAGATGCAGCTGATGTTAATACAACGAAGTTAATAATAGCAGCGGCTGCAGGTAGTCCAGCAAGTGTAAATACTTGAACGAATGGACTCTTATCTGGAGTAATTGATGTCCATGGAATAACTGCCATGATAACGGCTAGTGCTCCAATGTAGAATATCATGATTCTCCATAGAGTTTCGTTAACAGCCTTCTTAACAACTTTGTGTGGGTTCTTTGATTCACCTAGGGTAATACTTACGAATTCAATACCTTGGAATGCGAAGAATACCATTGGGAAAGCTGAGATAAAGTTAAATGAACCATGTGGGAATAAAGTAAAATGATTAGTAATATTGCTAATTGATGCGTGTCCCAAAGGTGTTGATGTGTGTGAAAATACCATGATAATTCCAGTTACAATCAATGCGACGATTGCCACAATTTTGATCATTGCAAACCAGAATTCAGCTTCACCAAATAGTTTGGCGGCAATTAAGTTAATTGCTGCTAGTACAACCAAGAAGGCAACTTCGACAATCCACGATGGAATGTTTGGGAACCAGAAGGCAAAGTATGTAGCAATGGCGGTTAGTTCAGCCATGCTGGCAAACAAAAGTCCTAACCAGTAACTCCAACCGGTAAAGTATCCAGCAGTTGGTCCGAGGTATTTAGAGATAAATGATACGAAAGTGTGTTGAGATGGATCGGCGTAAAACATTTCACCGATGGCTCTCATCATTAGAAAGAAGAAACACCCTAATACTAGGTACACTAGCATTACTGACGGTCCTGTCTTTGAAATGGTACTTCCAGAACCTAAGAATAATCCGGTCCCGATGGTTCCACCAATTGCAATCATCTGAACATGACGGTTGCTTAGTGAACGAATCGTACCATCAGCATTTTTCGTTATCTTTTCTTGCATAAAGATTCCCCCTTTTAAGTTAATTGATTTATTCGTTTATCAATTTCACTTGGATTGTTGAAAATATTATCATCATTTTTCACGATGACAATAGGTTTTAAAGACTTTTGGTAGATGTAACAATGCAGTTGTAACATCTTACAAAACGCCTCAATTATGCATAAGAACGGGAAGTAAAGCGTTTTACAGCAACACCAATTGCGTAAGCAACAACCCAAACTACTGCACTAATTGCACCGATTGCATCTGCTGGAATAATTAGTAAACTAGCAAAAATGAAGATGAATGCGGCAATCGTTAATGGACTTGTGAATGAGTATCCAGGCATCTTAAATCCGTCATCTAAGAAGTCAGATGATTGTCTGTACTTTCTGTGTGCAAACATAGTAAGTAGGTAAACAATGACACTCATATCACTGGTAGCTCCTGAAACTAATGTGAACATGAAGTCCACGCTGTGGGCAACGGAGATCATTGGTCCAATCAAAATTAGAACGGATGTCACAATGATGCTGCCAACCGGAATTCCATTTTTAGAAACATGGGTTAGACTGCGACTGATAGCTCCATCGCTGTTACTATCGTCAGCTAGTTGGTACAAGTGACGACCAGCGGAAAAGATAATACTGTTTAGCGCAGATGCTGCTGATGTTAAAACGACAAAGTTAATGATGGCAGCGGCAGCTGGCAAACCAGCAAGTGCGAAGACCTGCACGAATGGACTCTTATCAGCAGTGATAGATGTCCATGGAATAACGGCCATGATGACAGCTAATGCACCAATGTAGAAGATCATGATTCTAAATAGCGTTTCATTAACTGACTTCTTTACCACTTGGCGTGGGTTTTTAGATTCACCCAAAGTGATACTTACGAATTCAATTCCTTGGAAGGCAAAGAATACCATTGGGAATGCTGCGAAGAAGCTAAAGAATCCGTGTGGAAATAAAGTGAAATGGTTTGTAAGGTTAGCAAGTGAGGCATGGCCTAGCGGTGTCTTCACATGAGTAAAGGCCATGATTAGTCCTGTGACGATTAATGCGACGATTGCGATAATTTTAATCATTGAGAACCAGAATTCGGCCTCACCGAATAGACGCGCCGCAATCAAATTAATCATCATAAGAGCGACAAGAAAGACGACTTCGATAATCCACGCGGGAATATTGGGGAACCAGTAATTTACATATGTAGCAATCGCTGTTAGTTCAGCCATACTACCGAATACTAGACTTAACCAGTAGCTCCAACCGGTAAACGTCCCAATCGTGTGACCTAAGTAACGGTTGATAAACGTTACGAAGGTATGCTGATTAGGATCGGTATAAAACATTTCACCGATGGCTCTCATCATTAAGAAGAAAACAATTCCCATAATTAGATAAATCAATAGAATTGACGGTCCGGTCTCAGAAATCGTGCTACCTGATCCTAAAAATAGTCCGGTCCCGATGGTTCCACTAATCGCAATCATCTGAACGTGACGGTTACTTAGCGAACGAACGGTTCCATCTGCGTTTTTCGTTGTTTTTTCGTGCATAAAAAAACTCCCCCTTTTTAAGCGTATTGATTAGGTCTTTCATCAATCTCACTTGGATTGATGAAGATACTACCATCATTTTTCACGATGACAATACGTTTGGGAGAGTTTTGGAAAGCCTCACAAGGCGATTGTATTATCCTACAAAAGCACTCAATTATGCTTTAGAACGAGAAACAAGACGTTTTATACCGATACCTGCATAGAATGCAACTGTCCAAATTACTGCACTAATTGCGCCGACTTCATCCCCTGGAATGAAGAACAAACTAACGAAAATGAAGACGAAAAATGCAATTGTTAGTGGACTGGTAAATTGGTAAGCTGGCATCTTGAATCCATGATCCAAGAAGTCGGTTGACTTTCTGTATTTACGATGTGCAAACATGGTAAATAGGTAAACGATAATACACATGTCACTGGTTGCACCGGCAACTAAGGTGAACATGAATGAAACGCTATGAGTAACCGTTAGGATTGGGTTAATCAAGATTAAAGCAGCGGTCAAACCAATACTTGCGATTGGAATCCCGTTTTTTGAAACGTGTGTTAGGTTTTTGTGAATGAAGCCATCGGTGTGAGTATCCTTAGCTAGTTGGTACAAATGACGACCAGCGGAGAAGATGATACTGTTCAATGAAGAAGCAGCTGATGTTAGTACCACGAAGTTAATAACAGCAGCGGCCGCAGGTAAACCTGCAATTGAAAAGACTTGCACGAACGGACTGTTAGTTGGAGATAATTTTGTCCATGGAATTACCACCATGATTACTGATAGTGCTCCAATGTAGAAGATCAAAATTCTCCATAAAGTTTCATTAACGGCCTTCTTAACAACAGTCTTTGGATCCTTAGATTCACCAAGCGTGATGCTGACGAATTCGATTCCTTGGAACGCAAAGAATACCATTGGGAATGCGGCAAAGAAGTTGAAGAATCCGTGTGGGAACATTGTAAAATGATCAAAAATGTTACCAAATGATGCGTGACCAACTGGAGTTGAGGCGTGGAAGAACGCCATGAAAATCCCGGTCACAATCAACGCAACAATGGCAATCACTTTAATCATGGCAAACCAGAATTCGGCTTCACCGAAGACCTTAACGGCAATGATATTCAATGTCGCTAAGACGGCTAAAAAGACGACTTCGATTAACCATGCCGGAATGTGTGGGAACCAAAAGTTCACATATGTAGCGATTGCTGATAATTCGGCCATGCTGGCAAATAGTAAACCAATCCAGTAACTCCATCCGGTGAAGTATCCGGCGGTATGACCTAGATATTTAGTAATAAATGCAACGAATGTATGTTGGTTTGGATCAGAGTAAAACATTTCTCCGATTCCTCTCATCATCAAGAAGAATAGACAACCAATCACTAGATATACCAATAGTACAGAAGGACCAGTCTTTGAAATGGTACTACCTGAACCTAAAAATAGCCCTGTTCCGATGGTTCCACCAATCGCAATCATTTGAACATGACGATTACTTAGTGAACGCACCGTTCCATCGGCGTTTTTCTTGTTTTTCTCATGCATAGAAATGCCTCCAATATGGCTTTTCCGTTATTCATAATTTAAATTTATCCCATGTAATTGTTGATAATACTAGCATTTATCACCCTTTTAATAAGCAAATCTGGATGAATTTGTAACATTATACATACGACTTGTAGAATCATACAAAAAAGCCACACCATTTATTGGTGTGGCTTCGTTTCATGTGAAACATTTTTATTTGTTTTGTGGCAACTTGTTATCTGCTAGCACATCATTAGTGTATTGTTCCACTTGTAATGCCACTTCAGCAGTGTTTGGATCGTTTGGTTGTAAATGACTAGCAGTATCTTGTGCGACTGCCCAGTATGCCAAACTATCGGTAACTGGAACGATGTCTCTAACAATTTCCATTTTTAATTCTGGACGTTGTTTTTGGAGAGTTTCAAAAGTTCCATAGTTAGTAATCATGTGAATTTCACCGCCTGATTTTGGTGAAACACTCTTGAAGATTACCAAGTGTGATTCCTTTTGAGTGTCAGTTAGTTGTTGTTTGATTTGTTTCAATTGTTCTTTGTTTAATTGTAATGCCATTTTAAGCACCTCACTTATCTTTCGATTAATCCAATGGATTGATTGATAAATTGTTGATATTCTACTACTTTCACGGCAGTGTTTGCAACATTATCGGCGGAAACACGACCGTATTGCATTGAGATTCCTTCATCAATTACGTCCAATTCACCTGATTGTTCATCAACAATTTCAACCGGTCTTAGGATGGTGTATGGAATTTCGTATTCGTCCACCAACTTAACGGCGTATCTTTGTTGATTCAAGTATTCCTTATTATTATCCACATCTGGATAAGTCACTTCTTCGGTTAATTCATTATCGATACCGGCTGTTGATAACATAATAAACTGTTCAAGTGGTGGGTTAACGCGGTCCAATGCTTGGATGACCGCACCGATTTGTAGATCGACATCAAGTGGTCCCAAGAATGTGTAGATAACGTTTACTCCTGATAAATTGTCAGCGTAGGCACTAACATCCTCGAAATCGATGCCATCTAGTAAGTTTACTTCATATTGATTTGATAATTTATCGTAGACCTCTTTGCCCAATTGATGAAAATTACCAATAATCAAAACCTTCTTCATGGTTAACCCTCCTTCATTCATTAAATTTATTTTATCAAAAATTAATGCTTAAGTTAACGCCAAATGGTTTAAAAATCGGCGCTTAGGGTTCATAATTATATTGAACGTATAAAAAATTTGAGGAGGCCTTTTTACATGGTAAAAATTGGTAAATCAAACGTAGAATCAACCCCACTTGGTTTAGGAACCAATGCAGTTGGTGGTAACAACTTATTCCCAAACTTAAAAGATGAAACTGGTATTCAAATCGTAAAGACCGGTCTAGATTCCGGAATCACCCTATTAGATACTGCATTTGCATACGGTATGGGTCATTCAGAAGAACTAATTGGTCAAGCCATTAAGGGCTACGACAGAAGCAAGTTCGTTATTGCTACAAAGGCCGCTCAAGACACATCAGACGGCGATGTAAAAATTAACAATAACCCACAATTCTTAAAGCAATCTGTAGACGATGCATTGAAGCGTCTACAAACTGACTACATCGATATCTTCTACATTCACTTCCCAGACGACCAAACTCCAAAGGATGAAGCGGTTGCTGCATTAAACGAAATGAAGCAAGAAGGTAAGATTAAGGCAATCGGTGTTTCAAACTTCTCACTAGATCAAATCAAGGAAGCTAACAAAGACGGCTTAGTTGATGTTGTTGAAGATCAATACAGTCTATTACACCGTGATGCTGAAACTGAAATGTTCGATTACTTACGTGAAAACAACATTTCATTCGTACCATTCTTCCCATTAGCATCTGGTTTATTAACTGGTAAGTACTCAGAAGTTGTCGACTTCCCTGAAAATGATATCAGACACGGTAACCCTGACTTCACCGGTGAACGTTTCGAAAAGATCGTTGAAAAGGTTAACAACCTAAAGCCACTTGCTGACAATCATGGTATTACCACTGCTCAATTAGTATTAGCATGGTACATCAAGAACCCAGACGTTACTGTTGTTATCCCAGGTGCAAAGCGTCCAGAACAAGTTGAAAGCAATGCCAAAGCATTGAACGTTTCACTAAGTGACGATGAATATGCACAAATTGATAATGACTTTAGAAACATCTAATCGATTTTAACTCCAATGTTCGGATTTTACTCCAACATTGGAGTTTTTTTATCATAAAACGTCAATTTTTGTTTAAATTTATCTAAAATAGTTCGCTTTTTAGTGGACTTATGTTCTAAATATGGTAATATATACGTATAATATTAATAAATACGAACATTAAAGGAGAATGTTTCATGTTAAAGGGAATTGCTAATTTCTTTCATTTTGATGAACTAGGTACTAACTACCGTACTGAATTCATCGCTGGTTTAACTACCTTCGTTTCAATGGTTTACATTCTGTTTGTAAACCCAAACGTTATGAGTGCTTCAGGTATCGATAAGGGTGCCATGTTCACTGCAACAGCACTTGCAACCGCTCTTGGATGTTTCTTAATGGGAATCATCGCTAACTACCCAATCGCTTTATCTACCAGTTTGGGTACTAACGCTTTCTTCGCCTACTCAGTCTGTGTGGGTATGAAGGTTCCTTGGCAAACAGCGCTAGCCGGTACATTTATCGCAGCTATTATTTTCATGATTTTAACAGCGTTCAAGCTAAGAGAAACAATCATCGACGCTATTCCAGCTGATTTAAAGAGTGCCATTGCCGGTGGTATTGGTCTATTCATTGCCTTTCTTGGTTTAAACCAAGGTGGCCTAGTTGTTGCTGACAAGGCAACTCTAGTAACTCTTGGATCACTTCACGTTGGTAGTACTTGGTTAACTATCTTTGGTTTAATCCTAACCGTTGTATTAATGAGTGCCCGCGTTCCTGCAGCTATCTTCATTAGTATGGTTGCTACTACTATCTTAGGTATGGTTACTGGATTAATCGCTTTACCAACTCACGTAGTTTCAAGCGTTCCAAGTATCAAACCAATCTTCTTAACTGCAATTTCACACGTTACTGATATCAACACATTACAACTATGGATTGTTGTATTTACCTTCTTATTAGTTACCTTCTTCGATACCACTGGTACTCTAGTTGGTTTAGCTAAACAAGCTGGTTTCATTAAGGACAACAAAATCCCACGTATCGGCCGTGCCCTAGGTTCTGACTCACTAGCCATGGTTGGTGGTTCTCTACTAGGTTCATCTCCAATGGGTGCCTTCGTTGAATCATCAGCAGGTATCGCCGTTGGTGGTCGTTCTGGTTTCACAGTAATCGTTACTGGTATCTTCTTCTTACTAGGAACATTCTTCTCACCACTACTTGGTGTAATTACCGATCAAGTTACTGCTCCTGCATTAATCGTTATCGGTATTCTAATGGCTAACGCCCTACGTGATATTCACTGGGACAAGTTCGAATTAGCTGCTCCATCATTCTTGATTGTATTAGGTATGCCACTTACTTACAGTATCTCAGATGGTATTGCTTTAGGTTTCATCGTATACCCAATCTCAATGTTAGCTGCTAAACGAGGAAAAGAAGTTCACCCACTAATGTACGTGCTAGGTGTAATCTTCATCATCTTCTTCTGGCTATTAAACGAATAATAAGACAAATAAAAAGAGACCTCGTAGGAGGTCTTTTTTTTGTTATTTACAAAATTCCTTTAATTGGTCTAATAAAGGAATAAATTTACTTAAATCAAGCGTTTCGTAATTTTTATATACATATTTAGACAATGTTTGCTTTCCAAATTCTTTATCATCGTTTTTTACTTTTCGACTAAAAGTTTTATTATTAATTGTTATTTTTGAATAATCTATAAGATCCTCAATATCTATTGATAAATCGTTATTATATTTAAATTTTCCAATATTGTCTTCAATATATTTTTGTAATTTATTTTTGTACCTTTTATTTTTAATTAAGGTTATTAAATAAAGATTATTATCTATCTCTAATTTTCCTTCAGAGATAAGTTTTTGATATTGACATGTTAATTCCTTTGTTTTATAAATAATTTCCAAAAAATTCCGTAATGGTTTTTTATCTTTGTGATAAAATTCATTATCTAACAATAAAATCACTTTTTTACTTTTGTTACCTAGCTTCCTTACAAAGTAGTCATAATAATCTAAGTTAATTCTATCTTTCTCATCTTTTTCATCATTATTTTTTTTATTATTTTTTTTATTATTTTTTTTATTATTGACTTTATTAATTCCCCAATATTTAACTATCTTATTAAGTTCTCCTGCGCCTTCACCTGATAGACCCAGGTAATAATCCTTAATGTTATAGTCTATCTCATTACGCTTATAACCTTCTTTTAAGTATCCTTCGTTTCCTCTTTTAAAAAAGTCAACATTAAATTCAAATTTCCCTTTATTATTTTTTTTAATAAGTTCTGGATACTTATAATAATACTTCATCATAGCAGCTTTTATATATCTGATGTCTGTTTTTCCTTCAACTAAGATTATTGGTCTAGGTCCATGAATAAAATACTTGAAAAACAAAAATTTACGATATTGCTCATCAAATCCACCTATATAAGGATAATGTCTATATTTAGTCATAGATTCTATAAAATCACTATAATCATCACTCATTTTTGCGTATTTTCTTAAATCAATCAAGTAATTATAACGTTTCACTTGATTGATAAAAGAAAACCTGCCCTCAAGTTTATTTAATTTACTATATCCCTCTCCATCTATAAAATAATATCCATCTTTATACATATTATATGCTTGAGCTC
This sequence comes from Lactobacillus sp. B3795, assembly GCF_026535805.1. NCBI lineage: Bacteria > Bacillati > Bacillota > Bacilli > Lactobacillales > Lactobacillaceae > Lactobacillus > Lactobacillus sp. B3795. The sequence goes on along the minus strand of NZ_JAFNPE010000014.1, from coordinate 138,017 downwards.
TGGTATCCCTGTAATACTTTCTAGAAACATTAATTTTTTTGTTAACTATCAATCCAGTAACTTCTTGTTTAGAAGAAGAAAACTGTAGTCTTGTCTTCTTTTCATTAATTTTAAATCCTTGTCGATGAAGTAAATCTCTTAATTCATCGACAAAGTTAATATAAATACTTTCGAAGTTGGAATCGTTAGTAGAGAATGTCATATCATCAGCATATCTCGTATAATCTAGCTTATATTTTTTTGAAAGTTTCAAAATCTTAAAATCCACTATTCTAAAAATAAAATTAGTCAATACCGGAGAAGATGGTGATCCCTGGGGCAATTTATTCTTATATGTAAATATTTTGCTCAATATTACCGAAAGCTGTTTATTCATTTTAAAATCATTACTTTTTTGAAGATATCCATAAACTCTACCAAAATTAAATTCATCGAAAAAATCTTCTATATCTAAATTGAGGATAAATTTCTTATTTCTATGTACTTTAGCGTTAGACATTATATTTCTTTTCTTAATAAATGCTTGAGATACATTAAAAGAACCATATCTATCATTATATTCATGAGAAAGCTTTTCTTGTAATCTCTTTTGTAATTTCTTCAAAGGACCCTTAGGACATGATATAACTCTGTCCCCTCCACTTTTCTTAGGTAAAGAGAATTCCTCATAAAAAGAATCTACTCCCTCAACGTAAACCACAAAATTTATTAGTCCAACACTAACACCTAGATATATTGACAAATCTTCTACAGTTTTTAAATCTTTAAGCAAAACATTACCTCCAGAGTACAAAAAAAGTATAAGATCACTCATTTCGATAGCGTCTCTTAGTATTGTAATGATACTTTTGAGCGAAGATTAGGAGGTCCACCCCTAACAATTTAGTCAAAGCTCGCGAAACACGAGCACAAAATCTGATCTTATACCATCATTAATTTTATTGTAGTCTGTATAATCTTTCAAATTAAATTTCTATTAATTTTAAATGTCATAATTATACTATTTATGAATTTATTAATACATAATGCGGAAATTTAATAAAATATTATATTAAATATCCAAGTAATGCTGCTAGAATCCCTAGTAATGCACTTAATAGGTAGTATGCATATGCCATGACCTTTTTCTTGGTACCTAATTGTACCGTTTCATTCATATAGGTAGAAAAAGTGGTGTATCCACCTAGAACTGCAATGGAAAAAGCAAGGATAAAAGTACTCTTAGGTAGTTGTCCATTTACCAATCCTAACAGAAATGAGCCGGTGACGTTAATGAAGAAAGTCGCTACCGGAAAGGCGTTTTTCGAAAACATCTTTTTTAGTCCGTTGGTGACACCATACCGGATTAGAGAACCAACTGCGGCACCCAAACCAACGATGAAAACACTCTCAATCATAGTTGATCCTCCTTATTTTCAAAGCTTTGGCCTAATTTAGTTCCAATCTGAGCTAATATTAAACCTCCGATTAGACTCACTAATACGTACAAAAGACCTATACCAATTTTGTGGTTTAAAAATAAATTGATACTGTCGAATGAAAATGTTGAAAAAGTGGTAAACCCACCAACTAAGCCAACGCTTAGTCCAGTCATCAAATCATTAGATATCTCAATTAAATAAGGAAGTGCACCAGTAATAAACGCTAAGACAAACGCACCAATTAAGTTAATTATGATGGTTGCGATAAAGTGATCATCACCAGCTAAAAGCGTGAAGTAACCGCGCAAAAGACCGCCAATAAAGGCTAGAAGGAATATGTATAGTACTCTTCTCATCTAAAATTACCCTTTCTATTTATAAACATTCATAATAATAAATCTTATCATACCCCATATATTTACTATACCAATTAGCATTTTTACTTTGACATTTAGTCTATGAAAACTTATCATAATTAGAGAGTGATAACTAAAATTAAAAAACATTAAAAACAAAACTTAAAATCTTAGATAAAAATTTTTAAAACCATTTTAAAACCGATTTATAGATAAGATAAGAAGATATAAATAAGGAGCAATAACTTTATGTTACTGGGAAGCATAGAGGCTGGAGGCACAAAATTCGTTTGTGCTGTGGGTAACACTGACTACCAAGTGTTAGATAGTTTGGTAATTCCTACCACTACCCCTGCTGAAACTTTTAGTAAGGCTATCGACTTCTTCAAACAATTTGAAGATTTAGCCGCACTAAGTATTTCATCATTCGGCCCAATTGAAATTAGAAAAGATTCCACCAAGTACGGTTACATTACCGAAACTCCCAAGCCTGGTTGGTCAAATGAAAACTTTTTGGGAGTATTTAAAGAGGAATTCGATATTCCAATGTATTGGACAACCGACGTTAATGGATCAGTGTTCGGCGAATACGTTAATCTAAAAAATAGTGGCCACAGATTAGATTCTTTGGTTTATTACACTATCGGTACCGGTGTCGGTGCTGGAATCATCATTAACGGACAATTTGTAGGAGACATGGGTCATCCTGAAATGGGTCACGTGAAGTTAAAACGTCACGAAGACGATCTAGATTTCGATGGAATCTGTCCATACCACAAGGACTGTCTTGAAGGACTAGTCTGTGGACCTACATTCGAAGCCCGCCTAGGTATGAAGGGTCAAGAAGTTGCACAAACTAACCACGTTTGGGACATCATGGCCTACTACGTAGCACAAGCTGCATTGCAAACCACACTAACCTTCAGACCTGCCAAAATTATTTTTGGCGGTGGCGTAGTTAGTGAAAAATTTCTCAAAAAGGTTAGATTTGAATTTTCTAAGCTATTAAATGGCTATATTGACATTAAGAACCTAGAAGAATACATTTCAACTCCAACCCTTGATGGAAACGGCTCTGCAACCTACGGAAACTTCGCTTTAGCGGATGCTTTAATTAAGCACGAAGTTAAATAAGTTCAGTTTTACACAATCTAAAATTGAATTAATCAAATATTTTTATAAAAAAAGTTACACGGCGTAAAACGTTATTATATCAACGTTATACGCCGTTTTTTCGTGTCTTTTATATAATCTTAAGAATTAAATTTCATCAAAACACTTTCATTTTTTAAAAAATGAGTTATTATAATACTTGTAAGTTTGTGAAAGTCTTAATTAATTCACAGCTGCATAAAAAATAATACTTAAAATTCAATTTGGAAAGGATCTTGAATTATGAAAGCATTAGTTTTAACAGGCAAGAAACAATTAGAAATCCAAAACACTGAAATGCCAGAACCAAAGGCAAATGAAGTTGTTATCAACGCAAAATACGCTGGTATCTGTGGTACTGACTACGCACTATACAATGGTCTACCAGGTTCAGCAGATGCTGTTCCTCCAATCGTATTAGGTCACGAAAACTCAGGTGTTATCTCAGCTGTAGGTTCAGACGTTACCGATCTTAAAGTTGGTGACCGTGTAACTGTTGACCCTAACATCTACTGTGGTAAGTGTGACTACTGTCGTACAGCTCGTCCAGAACTATGTGACAACCTATCAGCCGTTGGTGTTACTAGAAATGGTGGTCTAGAAGAATACTTCACTGCCCCAACTCAAGTTGTTTACAAGTTACCAGACAACGTTGACTTAAAGTCAGCTGCTACTTGTGAACCAATCTCATGTGCCGTTCACGGTATGGACTTATTAAACATCAAACCTTACCAAAAAGCTCTAGTTATTGGTGATGGTTACATGGGTCTAATCTTTGCACAATTACTACGTTCATACGGTGTTAAAGAAGTTGACTTAACTGGTCGTCATGATGACAAATTAGCTGCTGAAAAAGAAAAGCTAAACATCGACCGTGTTATCAACACTACTAAGGAAGAAATTCCAGCCGAATACGACGTTGTTATTGAAGCCGTTGGTCAACCAGCTACTCAAGAACAAGCAATCGAAGCAACTGTTAAGGGTGCTCAAGTATTGATGTTTGGTGTTGGTGCTCCAGATCAAAAATTCAGCATGAACACTTACGAAGTATTCAAGAAACAATTAACTATCCAAGGTGCATTCATCAACCCTAACTCATTCGAAGATGCTATTGCCCTACTACAAAGTGGTAAAGTTAATGTTGAAAAGATTATTGACAACATCATCTCACTAGAAGACGTTGAAAGTGTCCTAAACGGTACTTCAAACCTAACTGGTAAATGTGTTGTTAAAGTTTCTGACTAATTTTTGGAGGCTTAAATTATGGCTTTAAACGATTACTTTGATGGTCTACAACACGTAGGTATCCCATCAAAAGACTTAGATAAAACAATCGAATTCTACAAATCACTTGGTTTTGACCAAGCTGGTTTATTCCACAATGGTGAAAACCGTTGTGCCTTCATGAGATACGGTAACCTAACCGTTGAAACATGGGAAGGCGATCCAGTTGCAATGGAAAATGGTGCTATCAACCATATTTCAATGAACTGTACTGATGTTGATAAAGCATTCGCAGCCGCTAAAGAACAAGGCTTCGATGTTTTAGACGACGAAATCCAATCAATCCCAACTTTCTGGGACAACGGAATCCGTTTCTTCAACATTCAAGGTCCTAATCACGAAAAGATCGAATTTTGCCAAATTGTAAAATAATATCTTTCGATCATAAAAAGCACCCAAGCATAAGCTTGGGTGCTTTTTTTATTCAATATTTAAGATGGCATCGAATACCAATTGTGGCAGTTGAATTGCTTCACTAGCACTCTTTGACTTGTTCAAACTTTGACGTCGCAATAGTGCTTGTTTCTTTGAAACGCTCTTCTTGTCGCCACTAACCGCCGCATTCTTCCTCAATGGTGGTACATCAACTCTGGCCACCACTCTTCCCTCAATATATCCCTGTACAGGCATTGGATACAGTTTGCGTGGAATTACATACTTTAGTTTATGAACGATTTCTTGAGCCAATTTTTCGGCATTCAAGCGGTGAACGATGAAGGTTAGTTCATCCACCGGTGAGTAGTTCACATCAATCGTAATTTTGACGATATCTGATTCGACGTATTCCATGAATTGACTATCGTAGGTCGCAAAACCATGAGTAATTGACTTCAATTGATTGAAGAAATTAAACGCGATTTCGGCTAACGGAACGCTATAAGTCATCTTCACCAATTGATCCGTGTTATCCATGTCCAATAGAACTCCGCGACTCTTACTTAGCAGCGTCATCACGTCGTTAACCGTCTCGCTTGGCGTTTCAATGACAACCTTATTGAACGGTTCTTCGATTGTCTTTAAGATCGAAAAGTCCGGTAAATCAGACGGATTATTAATCGTCTTTAGTGTTTCGTCATTCTTGGTGGTATAACGATAGTTAACATTTGGTGAAGTGATAATCACGGACATCCCAAACTCATTAATTAGACGTTCGCGGACAATTTGGAGATGGAACATCCCCAAAAAGCCACAGCGATAACCTGGTCCCAATGAATTTGAGACGTGTTCAGTAAATTCAATCGAAGAATCGTTTAGTTTCAACTTTTCCATCGCTACTTTTAAATCATCAAAATCGGCATCCTTGGGATAAATTCCTGCAAAGACGACACTGTGAGCCGGTTGATATCCAGCCACCGCCTGCTTGGTTTGACGAGATTGACCGGTGATGGTGTCACCAACACGCACGTCTGCTGGGTCCTTGATTCCGGTGATGACATAACCAATATCACCCGACTTTAATTCCTTTAATGGTAATAATTGCGGGCTGAAAATTCCCACTTCTGGGGTTTCAAACTTCACCTTTTGGTTCATCGACATTAGTTTATAGTTGGCCTTAATCACCCCATCAATGATTTTCACATACGCGACGACTCCTTGATATGAATCGTAGTGAGAATCAAATATCATCGCCTTTAATGGTTTAGTTTCATCACCCTTGGGACTTGGAATGCGGTTGACGATTGCCTCTAGGACTTGATCGACATTCAAACCGGTTTTGGCTGAGATATGGATAATGTCGTGCTCTAAAAATGATTCGTCTAATTCGTAAATTTGTTGTTCACACATATCGACTTGGGCGCTTTGGTTGTCGACCTTATTGATGACTGGAATAATCACTAGATTGTTGTTTTTAGCGATCCGGTAGTTGGCAACAGTTTGGGCTTGGACTCCTTTGGTCGCATCCACCAACAAGATAACCCCGTCACTGGCTGACACACTCTTTTCAACCTCGTAGTTAAAGTCGACGTGTCCCGGCGTGTCGATTAAGTTTAATTCGTATTCTTGACCGTCGTTGGCACGATAAATATTACGAACAGTTCTTGAGCGAACGGTTACCCCGTGGTCTTGTTCGACCTTCATGTCGTCTAAGACCTGTTCTTCATTGCCACGAAAACTAAAGGTGTCAGTCATCTTCATGATTTGATCGGACAATGTCGACTTTCCATGGTCGATGTGGGCAACAATCGAGAAGTTGCGAATATTTGCTTGTTTCATCATAGTTACTCCTTTATTTGCTAAGTAACCCCGTTAGATAAAAGTCGAAAGTTTCCATTGAGTCGTTTAGGATACTAACCTTAAAATCATCCATGTTTCCCGGAATTGGTTCTTGGTTAAACGAATCCAAATTCGATAGATTAATCAATCCACTGGCAATGCTGCTTTGAATAATGAAGATTTTGTTGGCAGTTTTGACGTCGATTGATGGAAATGAATCATGAATGAATTGTGCTAATTGTTCATGGACTTCATATAACTTCTTGCGACCTTCAATCGTCTCTTCTCTAGATGCCTTTCCCTCTAAGACGGGTCCGCGAAGTGCGTTTAACTTAATTAATGTTAGGTGGTTTTCAATTAAGTCCTTGGTATTAGCTAGTAGAAACGATTTTAGTTCATCTACGGTTGTTAGCTTGGCTTGTTGTAATTGGTTTAGTGTTTGTAAAAAGAAATCCTGATATCCCACCAAAAGTAGGTGCATGAATATGTTTTCCTTGGTCTTGAAGTAGTTAAAGACCGTTCCCTTTGCGACGTGGCTTCTTTGCGCAATCGCGTTGATGGAGATATCATAAAAATCTTTTTCTTCAAACATCTTGAGTGCAGTTTCTGCAATCAATGCTTGTTTTTGTTGCTTTTCATCAGCAGTTTTAATATTCATGATTGGCTCCTTTTTCTAAATTGACCGTTGGTCATTATTGTATACGAAGAAGAAAATTAATACAACAAAAAAAACGCCTGATCGAAACAATCAGACGTTTTTATTTTAGGCTGCACGGTAAACAATTTTCTTGGCGTGCTTATGATGAATCTTCTTCACACTGTATTTGTAGTGTCTTTTAGCCTTATTATGCTTCTTAGTTTTATAAGAATGATGTAGCTTCTTGTGCTTTAGGTTCTTCTTAACCTTGTAAGTAAGCTTCTTTGCGTATTTGTACTTAGCATGCTTACGAGTCTTCTTCTTAGCTAACTTGTAAGTATATTTCTTCTTAGTATGCTTCTTGTACTTCTTAGCATGTTTTTTTGCGATACGTTTCTTTGTAGCATGGTTTAGCTTGTAAGTGTACTTACTATGCTTTTTAGCGTGCTTCTTGTAAGCCTTCTTGTGACTCACCTTTTTAGTAGTAGCGCTTGCATATTGGTAAGTATTGTTAGCAATTGCAATCTTCTTTGTAGCTTGTTTTTTCACGTGATATGCACGTTTTACATGCTTCTTGGTGTGATGACTTACTTTATTAACAAGTGGTGTGTATTGGACCTTTTTAGCCCTTGCAGCGGTAGTCTTAGTAATCACTTGTGTCTTAGCAGCCTTATGTAAAACATTGGCTGTAGCATGTTTTTTGATGTGTCTAGCGGTTCCTGTTTTGGCAACGATACGCTTTTGACCGTTAGCAGTATTTTCGGTGGTCCAGAATGCTAACTTACGACCACCAACTGGAATAGTATCAGCATCTAGAGCTTCACCTAGTGCCTTACTTTGGTACTTGTCAGTGTATTGCCACAAATCATAGTTGTACTTTGGATTTGGGGTGTAGTTGGTGTAATTAGCCAACCATACCGCACTGTAAGCATTCAAAGTACTTTGTTGGAATTGATCCAAGGTTGATTGTGAACTGTACAAGATAACCGGTTGATTGGTTAGTTGTTTCATCGCGTTTGCCCAACTTACCGCATTTTGATCGGATGTGTTGGTAAAACCAGTTTCAAAGTCGTTTACATAGAATCTAGCGTTTGGTGCTAGTGAATGTAGACGTTGTGCTTCTTCTTGGGCTTGAGCAGAGTTGGTGTATCTACTGTAGCTGTATACACCGTATGGAATGCCATACTTGTCCATCAAGCTGATATTATTATTTACCTGTTGATCATGATATTGACCATCTTGAATTCTTAAAACAACGAATTTAACTTCATTCTTTAAATTCATTACTTGTTGATCATTTAATTTCCCCTGAAATTCGGAAATATCATAGGCCACTGGTGTGTATGGTTTAAATGATTGAGTTGTATCAGCGTGAGACTTGATACCATTCAAAGACAAGGCCATTGTTGATCCTAACGCCGCGGAAAATAATAAATGTTTTATTTTTTTAGAATCATACATTTTCCAATACCTTCATTTCGAATATTTTTTGTCACAATAAAACCAGGTCAAAATAACCTGGTTTTTTAATGCATTTACTTAAGTGAAGTTACCATTTCTAATGCTGTGTTTAGAGAGTTAGCTTTAATTGAGTAAACGTCATTACCCATTTGCCAAGTAATAGTTGCTGAACCGTCGATTTCAGCGGTAATGCTACCCTTGCTTTCTGGAACTGGTAGGTTGTGGTTTTGAATGTAATTTACTACGGTCTTACCCTTAGTAGTTGCGGCACCCTTGTACTTACCGAAGTTACTACCGTGTGTTAGTAGTGACCAGTTACCAAAGTTTGCTTGGATGTATTCTTGTCCGGCACCCTTATCTGAGTGACCAACAACGTTGTAACCTAAGTCAACTGATGGTAGACCAGCAACGTTTGCAGCAGCTTGGTAGCCAACTTGTTGCATTGCAGCTGAATCACTTTCATAAGTGTGCTTAGTGTAAGTAGCGTATGTTGAACCGTTGTTTAAGTAGCTAATTGTAAAGTTGGTCTTGTTTCCATCCAACTTAGCATTTACGCTTTCGTTTGAATCTAAACCATTGCTTTGTGGTAGCTTTTCATTTCCTAATTTGTTTGCAATTTTGTCATTGCTTGATGATGATGATGAGCTCATCTTGCTAGTTTGAGTAGTTGAAGTTGAACTTGATGCATCACTATTGTCGCTTTTCTTTTGTCCACAAGCAGTTAAAACTAATCCTAAAACTGCAACTGCAGGTAAAATTTTCTTCCATGCTTTCATAATGTAGGACATCTCCTTAAAAAACTATTTGAGAACAGTATAACAAAACATCAGTGTTACGTTAATAAAGTTTGTATTAAATTCTTGTTACTTTATCATAGATTACCGCAATAATATAAATGATTGTTTCTATCGTTGCGATAAAGAAACTCACTGGTAGGTTCGTTACAAAGCTTAAGTATAGACCAAACCAAGTACCAATTAAAGAAAAGACAAATGTCAAAATGGTCATTGACCAGATACTGTGCACGAAGTAGCGTGCTGATGAGGCTGGAATGGTCAATAGAGCAAAGATTAGAAGTGATCCGACGATTTGAGCTGTCACGCTGACAGTACATGCAAGTAGAATCAAGAAAATCACTGATACTAAGGTGTTGGCACGGGAGTTAAAACTAGCACCAACGTTATCAAATGAGTTGTATTTTAGTTTTCTGTAAATCAAAGTCGTAATTACAATGATGGCGATACTTAAGCCCACCAAGGTTTGTACATTGCTGTAACTAATTCCAACGATACTACCGAATAAGATGTTGGTAGCATAACTGGATTGGGTATCGGCCAATGATAGGAATAAAATTCCTAATCCAATAAAGAATACCGAGAAGACACTGATTGAGGATTCACGACGGCTCACCCTTGAGCCAACGGTACCAATCATCAATGAACTTAAAACGGTGAATAATAGCATCCCTAAAATTGGGTTAGTTCCCAAGAAGACACCAAATGATGCCCCTGAGAAACTAATTTCGGAAAGTGTGTGGGTGAAGAAAGCAGTCTTTCTAGCAACCACGAATACCCCCATCAATCCACATAAAATGGAGATGAAGAAACTAGCGACGAAGGCGTATTGCATGAATGGATAACTTAACATTTCTAACATTATTGGGCCTCCTTCACTGGTTTAATGGTGCCGGCTTGATTGGCAATGTTTAAATCATAGTCACCGTATTGTTGTACTAAAACTGGATCATGGGTGATGAATAGCACGGAAGCACCAGTTTCTGCGATGACGCTCTTAACCACGTCTAATAGCATAAATTTGGCTTCTTTATCCAAGCTAGCGGTACTTTCATCCAAGATTAGTAGCTTAGGTTGTGATACCAATGCTTGAGCCAAGTAGACACGTTGTTGTTCCCCTCCGGAACAGCTACCCAAAGGTGTGTTGGCCAAATCTTGTAACTTGGTCATTTCGATAACTTTTTGGACACTTTGTTTTTCTTTTTTGCTCAACCATGGCAGTATTGAATGTTGTAAACCTAATCCGATAAAATCAAAGACGGTCAATGGATAGTCATCATCAATATTTCTTAATTGAGGAATATATTGCATATCTGATCGTTTGATTTTGGATTGAACGTGTTCATTTTTATTAAATTGTTTTAAAATAGTCTTTATTAATGTTGTCTTCCCAACACCATTTTCACCGGTTACGCAGGTTAAGGTCTTGGCGAAGATATCAAAAGACAAATCGTTAATTAATTTACGGTTCTTAACAGCTACGTCTAAATCGCGTACTGATAAGATTAAATTGGATTCTGTACTCATCATTAATCCTCACTGTCTCAATTATTTATATATCATTGTAGTCTGATTATGAAAACAATCAAACATCTGATATATATTAATTTTTGTTATATAATTGATTTTAACATACATAATACAATCGGGGTGATAATTTGGTTAATCGTTTTATAACTAGATTCAGGGAAACACCAAACAAAAAGCTGATTTACCGCGGTGTCGTAACTTTTATCCTCTTAGTAATTTTAATAATCGAATTAGCCAGATTTTTATCATTACCTAAGGTTGATGCCACTACTTTATATCTACGTGAACAACCCAATGACGAATCAAAAGTCGTTGAAACAATTCCACATGGTCGTCATTTGAGTATCATCAAGTCCAAAAATAATTGGTGGTACACCAAATATAATGGTCAAAAAGGCTGGGTCCCTTCATGGTTGGTCGGAGTCGATGATTACAACGTCAAAACCGGCGACAAGTTAGCCCAAAAAACAATCATTATCGATCCTGGCCACGGGGGTGGCGATTCAGGGACCCTTTCAGTCAACCAAAAGTACATGGAAAAGACATATACCTTACAAACCGCTAAAAAAGTGGCCGATGAATTAAGAAAACGCCACGTCAATGTCGTGATGACTCGTACCGATGATACCTACGTGACATTGAAGAAACGAACGGATATGGCCAGTGATTATCATGCCGACCTCTTCGTTAGTTTCCACTTCAATTCAGATAACGGATACGGCAGAGCCAACGGTTATGGTATCTACAACTACCACAAGAATGCGGTCAAGGTCGCCGACCAAGTCGCAGACGGATTAGACAACCTCCCCGTTTCAAATCGTGGTGTCTCATTCGGTAACTACTACGTTTTACGTGAAAACAAACGTCCAGCAATCTTATGCGAAATGGGCTTCATGGATAGCTCACACGATCTTCCATATATTCAAAGTTCTACTTACCAAGAACACGTCGCAAAAGATGTCGCAAAATCACTCGATAAGTACTTCAATTAGATAAAAAAATATACTTTGTGTCTAAATTTAGTCACTTTTTTTGTGCTCAAAACGTTTATAAGACAACATTTATAACATTTTCTCTTTTTTTAGTTATAATAATTTTTAGTTAGAAAATACATATTAAATAAAAATTTGGAGGAAAATGTAATTCATGAAGAAATCAACTAAGATACGACTAGTATCTCTAATTTTAGTTGGCATATTATTAGGTTTTTTATCGGAAATGTTTTTAACAATTTTTTCTCAATGGACAACTAAGATGATTACATCATCTACTATAAACGTATTCTTTTCTCTATTGGGTCTTTCTATTTGTTGTGTCATTTTTGTGTTTTCTTATTTGGGAATCGTAAAAAATGACGAAAAATGGCCTATTAGAGCTTATTTCACTACGTTTATTTTGTATGACGTTATGATCGTATTTGGCGGTGAACTTTGCAGATTATTCATATTAACGTTCACTCAATCATAATAATAATTGACTATAACCATCGCAAAAATGTCTTGTTTTATTAATTTATCTTTACTATTTTAAAATTTTATATAATTTTCAAATAATGAGATATAAATGTATTTCTCTTAAACTATAATTAGACCCGTTACATAAAGGTTCTAATAAGGGGGGGAATATAGTGGATAAAAAGACAAAGAAACGATTAATCAACATATCTATCACTGGTATTGTTCTTGGTTTTATGTCTGAACTAGCCTTAACAATTCTCTATTCATGGCAGATTGATTTTATCAAATCTTCATATATATACTTTGGCCTATCCATTATATTAATGGTTGCAATTGGCCTTCTAATCATATACATGTTCCTTAGAATAATTATGGTCTACCCATTAGGAGCTAACTTTCACTACCTACTACATTTCGCAGTCTACGATGTATCAATATTAATAGGCGGATCTCTGGGTAAGGTTATACTGACGAAAGTTATCAATAGCCTAAAATAATAATTTATGGGAGTTCTATGTTTAAATGAAAAAGCAACGTTTATCTCAGTTAATCAACATGGCTTTAATCGGCTTCGAAACTGGGGCCATTTTATTATTACTGGGTGATTTAACCCAATACGTGTTACTTGATCCTGAAGGCGCAAATCTATTTGAAATCATATATGGTGTAATTGCGGTCATATTGTCACTAATCATTTTCTATGAATCTAATAAAAAATTCTATCCATTAACGGATTGGCAATACCAGCGAAATTTACTCGTGTTTGAAGTTTCCTTTTTCGTAGGTATATTCATTGCGAAAATAATCATTGATTTATTCATATAAAAAAGAGACCTCGAGGGAGGTCTCTTTTTTAGTGGATGCCTTTTTTAACTGCCCTAAAGAATAGGAAAAAAATGATTGCTACGTGAATAACAAAAATAAGTACAAATAACCAAACTAATTTCTCATAGCTACCGCCATTTTGAATAACGTTGGCTAGTTTAATAACATAATATCCTGGGAATATTTTTTGAATATCAGTAACGACATCAAAAAATTTGTTTTGAGCGAAGGTGTAAAAAGGCATTATTAATAGAGCAACCACACACATAAATGGGAAGCCTGCCACATCTAATAAATCGGTTTTAGCAACTACCCCAATCAAAAAACCGACAAAACTAAAGTAAATCCCCAATGACAATAAAATAATTATTAATAATAATGTAGATAGGTTAAAGGAAATTGCGCCAAAAATTCTCGCTTCCAATGTCAATATACATAGGATAAGTAAATTTAGTAGAATTTGTTGAATCATCGAATCCATTATCCATCTAAACGGGTTATAAGGAGTGGTCTTAATTGAAATCAAATAATATTCCTTCGAATTCCCTATCCTTTTCCCAAAGGTAACGATTGAATTACCAATTATGCCCATAAGCGCGCTGATAATAAACCATGTCATTGTTAAATTTTTTGCAAATGTGCCGATTCCTAAATCCATAAAAATAAACCAAATCGCAGGAAAAACGATTGTAAAAATTAAAAATCTTTTATTACGTAAAACTGTTTTTAAATTAATTGTATTAATCATGATTCAAACCTCCGTTATTAGTGCGGTACCATTGTTCAACAGTTTGATTATGACTATGAATCTTGTCAACAGACATGTCATTTTCAATTCTGCCGTCCTTTAGCAATAGGACTCTCGAAAAGAACTTATCAATTTGGTTGAAATCATGAGTCACCATTAGTATTGATCCGGTAACGTGTTCAAGATGGTTCCATAAAATATCAATGGTTTCCAAATCCATCCCTACTGTTGGTTCATCTAAAACTAGTAGCTTTGAAGGTGACATTAAACTTAATAGAAGAGATAGTCTGCGTTTTTGTCCACCTGATAATGACCCAACATAATGGTCCATTAATTCAGTAAAATTAAATTCTTTTACCATGGATTCGATGTGGTTATTATCTTTTACTTTGTTTAGTAATTGGGTTAGTTTAAGTAGTTCACTAACCTTCATATCATTAATCAACACGTCGTTTTGAGGCATTAGCTTTAAGCCTTTTTTCTGATTAAAACTAAATTTCACATCACCACTGTCAGCATTTTTAAGTCCCGCCATAATGCTAATCATTGTGGTCTTACCAGATCCGTTTAAACCTAATAGAGCAATCCTTTCATTATCATAAATGTCTAGACTCAAATCGTTTAGTACTTGGTTGTCATATGATTTATTTATATGACTAATTGAAACTAATTTATCTTTATCTGACATGTTACCCATAATTAAGTTATCTAGACTAGTGTTAAAAATTTCAGCAATACTAATTAACTTGTCGATGCTGGGTTCGGATTCGCCATTTTCCCATTTTGAAATTGACTGTCTAGTAACGAATAATTTATTAGCTAACCCAGCCTGTGATAATTGATTTTTTCGGCGTAAATCAATCAACTTTCTACTAAATATGTTTTTTTCCATTTAATCATTTCACTCCTTTTTTCGAATTACTTTTTATTATCACTAAAAAATTTTTTATGTATATAACATCCCGTCCAAAAGCGGATAATCCTCTTTGACAACCTCGCAACCTAAAGTTGCATCGTTGTCATATCAACATTTATTATACCTTTAATGTGAGTGGAAAATGGCTAAGTTTAATCATAAATAAAAAAGAGACCTCGGGGAGGTCTCTTTTTTTAATACAATTTGATAATCGCAACAGCGATTAACATCACGACTAAACCAATATATTTCATAATGCCAACCGGTTTTTTCAGTGAATTCAATAAGCCGTATTTGTCGACCATTACACTTCCGAATAAGTTACCCAGTAGGACTAAAACAACGGTGGTTCCGGCACCAATTTGTGGGCTTAAGAATGCGTTTGATAAAACAAAGATGGCACCCAAGACACCACCGAGCCAAATCCACCAAGGATTGCCCTTTCCAATCGCATCTTTGGCGTGAACGTAAGAACGATCAACTAGTCCGGTAATCACGAATAAGATGATGGTACCGACTAAAAATGAGATAAAGGCCGCATGGATTGGTGAGTGAAGTACTACTCCAAGATGGCCATTAACTGGCGCTTGAGAAGCTTGAAACATCCCCGCAACGATTCCTAGAATCTGCCAAGGCAATTGTTTAGCCTTATCGGAACCATTGCTTGCCTTCTTGTCTAGGACAACCATCAAGATACCAATGACTAGTAGGATGACTCCGATTAATCTGATAATGGTAAATGCATGTTGGTCTGCGTCAAATAAGGAGAAGTTATCGATAATCATCCCCATGATGATTTGACCGGTAATTGGCATAATCACCGTTTGCACCGCCCCTAGGTAAGGGAAAATTAAAACGTTAGTGGTTAACCCGATGACACCAAACAATCCGCCCAACCAAATCCATGCTGGTTGGCTTGTAAACAAGTGACTAGAAAAGAATAGTGATTTGCCACTCAATAAAGTGGCAAAAAGTAACGCGATGGTTCCAATCGTAAACGATAGCATTGAAGCTAGAAATGGTGATCCACCAGCTCGATTCTTCAAGTTTGTATTGACCGAGGTCTGAATGGGTAAGACCAATCCGGCTAATATACCGAGTCCGTATAACATTAAAATTCCCCCTTAGTTATGTACAATAAAACCTCCCGGCACGGGAGGTTTTTAGTTTATATATTATTATTACATGTAAAACCTAATTCGTCAGAATAAATGCTTATTCTTCAACTGCTAGACCTTTCAATGCAGGAATAGTCATCATAGTGATGAAACTGATTAGGTATAGTACTGATAGCATTGCCATGATTACTAGTAATGAATGGCTTTCCATCAATAAACCGATAATGGCTGGTGAGAATCCACCAATCGCACGTCCGAATCCCATGATGAAGTTGTTTGCAGTGGAACGAACTTCGGTTGGGTATAGACGACTGATGATGGCACCGTATCCACCGTACATACCGTTTGAGAAGAAACCAAGTACTGTTGATGCTAGTAGCAATGTGAAACCATTGAATGAGAATGTAATTCCGTATACCGCTACAGAAGCGACTAGTAGGAATAATCCAAAGGCCTTTCTAGGTCCAATCTTGTCTAGGATTGTACCGAATGTTAACATCCCGGCACTCATACCGATGATAGTAACGATTGTCCATAGTGATGAGCCGGCAACACTTAAACCAAGTTTCTTTTGCATGATTGAAGGTAACCAGTTAATTAGACCGTAGTATCCGGCGATTTGCACAATTACCATTACGATTAATGCGATAGTTTGGTATGCCAATCTTGGTGTTGCGAATAATTTCTTTACAGAAACCTTAGGACGCTTGCCTGTTTCCATTGTATCAATGAAATCTTGGCTTTCGTTTAGGTTCTTTCTAATGATGAAGGCAAAGAAGATTGGAATAATTCCGATTAGGAAAAGTGAACGCCAACCGAATGCTGGAATCATGATTGCGGCTAATACGGCTGCCATCATTGATCCAACTTGCCCACCGATTGTGGTGATTGACACAGACTTTCCTAATTGCTTTTTCTTGAATGATTCAGCCACCATGGCAACACCTGAACCATATTCACCCCCGGCACCTAGGCCGACACAAAAACGTAAAATAGCAAAAGTAATAAAATTCTGGGCGAACATAATTCCGGCAGTTGAGATGGCGAAAATGAAGATGGTGTAGGTCAAAATACGTACTCGACCGAAACGGTCAGCTAAAAGACCAAATAAAATACCACCCAACAACGATCCAAAAGTAGTAACTGTTGAAAGCATTCCAGCAGCTGCAGTACTAATGTGTAAACCGATAATGATTGAAGACATTGCAAATGAGATGAATGAGATATCCATGCTTTCTAGCATTTGTCCAATCGATGTCGATGCTAAAACCCATTTTTGAGCCTTAGTCGTTGAAGTGTGGTCTTGCGTGTTTTCCATTATTCAATTCCTCCAAAATGAACGCTCACTGTCGTTCCTTATTTTTTTGAAATATCCGTTTTTAGATATTTTATAAAACTATACTCTTTAATCTTTTCTAATGCAAGTTTCATTTTTTGGTTGCTTTATTCTGAGAAAAGCGTATATTGTAATCAGCATATGATTTTAAATTAGTCCAGAGAGGCTAGTAAATCGACGAACGGAATAAATGGACCCTAATTTGTCGTATAGTCTCTGAGGCTATACGACTTTTTTGTTGGAGGGAAACGTATGAAACCAGTATTCATTGCACTAGATTTTGTCGATGCACCCACTGCTTTAAAATTTTTAGATCCGTTTAAAGACGTCAAACCATTGGCGGTAAAGGTCGGTATGGAACTATTCTACCGCGAAGGAGCAAGTATCATTAGAGCTCTTCGCGATCAAAATATCGACGTCTTTTTGGATTTAAAACTACACGATATTCCACACACCGTACAACAAGCTGCCAAACAAATCGGCCAATTGGATGTTCAATTCACCACCGTTCATTCATTAGGTGGAAGCGAAATGATTAAGGCTGCCAGACGTGGACTAGACGAAGGTGCCAATCAAGCAGGTGTCGACGCTCCACAATTACTTGCAGTGACGCAACTAACCTCAACATCAGAAGAACAACTCCATGATGAAGAATTAGTCCCCGTTTCAATGGCCGAATCGGTATCACACTTGGCTAAAATGGCCAGTCAAAGCGGTGCCGACGGTGTCATCTCTTCTGCACTAGAAAACAACCTGATTCATCAAGCGGTTTCCGATGAATTCAAGTGCATCAATCCAGGAATTCGCCTTCCCAGCAACAGTGTCGACGACCAAAAGAGAGTCGTGACACCAACAAAGGCTTTTGAATTAAACACTAGCGGAATCGTCGTGGGTAGAAGCATCACTCAATCAGACAATCCGGTACAAACATATAAAGACATCTACAACGCAGTTAATGGAGGAATCAAATAATGAATACTAACCAATTAATCGCTTCAGACCTTTTAAAAATTAACGCAGTCACCCTATCACCCAACGAACCATTTACTTGGGCATCAGGTATCAAGGCGCCAATTTACACCGACAACAGAATCACCATTAGTTTCCCAGAAGTTCGTACCCACATCGCAGACGGTTTAGCCGAATTAATCCGCAACAAGTTTCCCGAAGCAAAAGTAATCGGTGGTGTCGCAACCGCCGGAATCCCACATGCCGCCATCGTTGCCGACAAGATGGACCTTCCAATGATTTATGTGCGTTCAAAGCCAAAGGATCACGGTCGGGGTAAGCAAATGGAAGGAAGCATCGACGAAAACGCCCCAATCGTTTTAATTGATGACCTACTTTCTACTGGAAAGAGTGTTTTAAACGCTGCGCAAGCACTTAAGAATGAAGGATACAACGTGATTGGTGTCGTGGCCATCTTCTCATACGAACTTCCTGACAGCACTAAGAACTTCAAGGAAGCGGGTATTGAATTTGATACACTAACCAACTACTCCACAATCATCGAACAAGCCAAAGAAGAAAACAGTATTTCAGACGATGAATTAGTCGTGCTCCGTAAGTGGCGTGACGATCCATGGAACTGGATGTAAACAAAAAATCCCACAAAATGTGGGATTTTTTTATTTGATTTTGGGCCAATCTTGATGGTTATAAGCCATGTCCCAAAATAGATATTCATACCTGGTGGTATTTTTGAAAATTTCGGTTAATTCCTTGAGCTCTTCTTCAGATTTTCCAGCAGTAATTTGATCCAATAAATCGATTGTCCAGTTGGTTAAGTCGGTGTACTCATCATCGCTGTAAATCGCTACCCAATTGGCGTAGAGCGGATGTTTGGCTCCCGGGGTATCTTTTAATAAATGACCGATTTGATTGTAGCTCCACATGCATGGCAGCAAGGCCACTAGGACCTTATCCACCCCGCCACTTTGGCCAACGGAAAGCATATAATTGGTGTAGCTTAGAGTCACCGGAGTGGGATTAGCGTTTTCTAGTTCGGCTTCTTCAATGCCAAATTCCTTGGCGTAACTACGATGCAAACCCATTTCGGTATTCAATGTTTCACTCAATAACTCGGCAAACTTGCCCTCAACGGCTAGGTCGGTCGCTTTAATCGCACCCAGCGCAAATAGTTTGGCGTAGTCGATTAGGTAAACGTAATCTTGAACCATGTAGAACTTAAATTTTTCAATATCAAGAGTGCCATCAGCCAATTCTTGAACGAATGGATGGTGATGGTTCGCCTCCCAGATTGGTTTAAGTTCGGTTACTAAACGTTGACTGAACTTCATCACTACACCTCCTTTTTGGTGTTTAGCCATTCATACATGAATTGAACTAACACCTTGGTGTATTTAACGAGGTCGGAAATCTCAACGGATTCATCGACGGAGTGGGCTTCGTCGATAGTTCCGGGGCCGTAAATGGCAGCTGGAATATTGGCGTGGCCGAACCATCCCCCATCGGTAACACTTGGTGAAACATCGACAATTGGTGCTTCATTCACAACAACTTGGTGCGCATTTTTTAGAATGGAAACCGGTTTTGATTTCGTATCTAAATCAAGTGCGGGGAAAATTTCGCCACGATCTTCGACCATTGATTTTCCGCCCCACTTATAGATTGGCATGTGGTCTTTTAACCAGACATCAGCCTGTGCGACGCGGTGTAGATGGTCCTCCACCTCTTTGATTACTTCTTGGTAATCTTCGTTTGGATAGAAGTGAACGGTCACCCATAAACGACATTCATCGGCGATAAAGGCGGCGTTTCTACCACCCTCGATGACGGCCGGATTGATGGTATCTGACCCAGGCGCAACGCCAGGGTAGCTCTTGTTAACTGCCCAATCGCGTTCCAATTCATTTAATCCGGTAATAATTTTAGTCATCTTTTCGATGGCACTGGCACCCTTCAAGTGGCCGCCGGCATTCATCATTTGGCGTCTGGTAGCATCGTGGAAAGTTTGGTCACTTTTGACCGTAATCCAACCTGTGATGACCCCGCCTTGACCTTGAATATGGAAATCACTGATGTCCCCGACAATCGCAAAATCGGCCTTGTGGCCATGCTTAATCGCATCCCAAGTTCCAGCCTCACCACTTTCTTCACCGATGACTGATTCAAACTTCAATTCACCCGGTAAGGAAACATTGGCGTCGTTTAACACCTTAATCGCCATTAACATGGCAGCGATAGCACCCTTCATATCCGCAACACCACGACCGAATGCCTTGCCTTGTTTGACTACCATTTCAAACGGATTAGTTTGCCACTTTTCGTCTTCTTGGATGGAGGCGACGTCCATATGACCGTTTAAAATTAGACTATGGTATTGGCTACTTTCAACACTATTCTTGGTACCGACAACAATAGAATCGTGTTTGTATAAATCCCATTGATCGATGTCAAAACCATTTGATTTCAAAAAATCGACTATGTATGATTGCGCATCATCTGAATTTCTTCCAGGTGGTGCTGGTGTTGGAAACGCAACTAGTTTACTTAAAATTTCCAGTAACTCCTCTTGATGATTGTCAATCTCATTAACTAATGCTGCAATATCTTGTTCCATGAACAATATCTCCTTATTCGTCACCGCAAGAAAAAAGGGATTCTTCGATAGAAGAATCCCTTGTAATTGGTCCATTTGTTATGTATGTACCGATTTTCAAGTCAACTTCCTTTCGCTGGTACTAACCAGATTCAAGTTCAAAGGGTCAAATTAATTCTCAGCTACATAGCTCCCCTAGTGACGTTAATTTATTAACTTGATAACAAGTATAATTTAAAAAGATTTTGAAAGCAAACTAAAAAAAGATTCCAGTAATCTGGAATCTTTTCGATTATTTTATAGAATTGGTGAGAATAAACGACTAAATACTTGTTTGAATTTCAACCAACGTGATTGTTTTTCAAAGTCCGCATAAGTCATTAATTTACTGCTTCTGATGTCGTTAACGTAGATTGAATGTAATTGTTCAGCCAATCCTTCGTCGTAGATAAACGCGTTAATTTCGAAGTTTAATTTGAAACTTCTAAAGTCCATGTTGGCGGAACCAACTGACGCGATTTTACCATCGACTAAGACGGTCTTGGCGTGAATAAATCCATTTTCGTAGAAGTAAATTTTGACACCATATTTTGATAATTGTTTTGCATAGTATTGAGTTGCACGATATACGAATGGATGATCGGGCATGCATGGCACCATGATTCTAATATCAACACCTGACATAGCAGCAGTTCTGATGGCGTCTAAGGCACTATCGTCTGGAATCAAGTATGGTGATTGAATCCAACAGTAGTTCTTGGCGTTTTGAATCATCTTGATGTACCCCAATTTGATTTGTTGTAAATCAGAGTTAGGCCCACTGGATACCACTTGGATATTGGTAGAACCTTCTTGGTATACCTTAGGGAAGTAGAAGCCCTTAGTTTCTTCAACATCAATCTTGTGGTCCATGTCTGTAACATTCCAGTCCAAGATGAATTGGGCTTGTAGATGATGAACGGCTGAACCAGCAATTCTCAAGTGAGTATCACGCCAGTTACCAAACTTCTTCTTACGACCTAGGTATTGGTCACCGATGTTAAAACCACCGATGTATCCGTACTTACCGTCGATAACCACAATCTTTCTGTGATCTCTAAAGTTCAAACGGAAGTCCATTACGGCTGAGTGGGTGTGTAGGAATGGTTCTACAAATCCACCGGCTTCACGCAATGGGTCGAAGAAATGGTGCTTGTTTCCCATTGAACCCCAACTATCGTAGATAACGTGGACTTTAACGCCTTCCTTAGCTTTTTTGATTAACTCTTTTAAGACGCGATGACCGATTCTGTCATCATAGAAGGTATAAAATTCAATGTTAATTGAACTTTTAGCGTTTTTAATGTCGGAAATAATGCAATCAAATAAGTGATTACCTTCGGTGAAGACCTTAACATGGTTTCTTCTAGATAAGTCAGTAACGTCTGAGGTTTTGAACAGCTTAACAAGTGTTCTGTATGAGTATGAGACCTCATCAGCTCTGATTTTTTCCGGATTGTTATGTATCTTGCCTTGTTCTTTTAGGATGTCATACATCAATTTATTGTCTTTGTATTGGAAACGGAATAAACGTTTTTTAGGTAGTTTTCTTCCAACGAATGCATAAATCAAAAATCCCAGCACAGGTAGGAATGAAAGCACTAATAACCATGCCCATGTTGCGGCAATATCACGTTCTTCTCTAAAGACTGTAATCAATGCCAAAATTTCATTAATTAGAACAATGGAATATAGGATGTTTAAAAGCATAATTATCCCTCCTTTAAGCTTAATATAGCATAATTATAGCACAATATATTTCGCTTTTAGCTCATCATGATATACTATAAGCATATAAATCTAAGGAGGTTAGACTATGACGTCGACAATCGAGCTTAGAAATACCCTAACTTTGGATTATGAAGTAGGGCCATTCATCTCACTAATTGTTTCATTTAACGAAATTAGTAACAAAAATGATTATTTAAATTTAATCGAAACTGTTAAAGAAGAATTCATTCAAAAACACGACGAAAATATCTGGCCAAGATACGAAAGAAAATTAAGAAGATTCAACTTTGATCGCGCAAAACATATCGGAAACGGTTCTGGTGTTGCACTATACGTTAGTTTTAAAGCCATCCATTCATTTGACTTAACCCAACCTGTTAAGACCCAAATCTCAATCGATGACACCATGAACGTGGCGCAACTAATCAAGGAAATCGAAAGCCAACTTCACTACCGCGTTTTAATCCTACGCGATAACGACTTTAAGCTACTAAGAGTTGATAACGGTCACTTTAGTATCTTAAACCTTGTGAACAAGCCAATTCCGGTCCTTGTAAACAACGATAAAAACAAATACTTCATGTTGGTTAAAGAATACCTAAGCGATTTATTTGATGACGATGACTACCTACAAACTGTGGTGGTTGCCAGCGAAGAAAACCGTAAGTTATTCAACGAATTAGCTGACCAAAAGACATTTGCGAAAGACATCGTAAGCAAGGTTGATGTGGACGATCTTGGTCCCGACAAGATTTCTGAAATGATTAATGAATTGAACCAACAATTCTTTGACAAGTTAGCAAACGACAACAAAATTAAATACGAAAAAGCTAGTGATCACCGTTTAGTCGCAACCGATTTACGCGATATTATTTCAAACGCACTATCCGGTAAGATTGATACTTTATACATTAGCGAAGAAAGCTACAACAAGACTTTAAATGATTTAGCAATCACTACCATTGGTTTCGCAGGAAACGTTCTACTAATTCCAAAGAGCCAAATGCCAATGAACTTGGACTACGCTGCAATCACATTGAAGTTTTAATGCAACAAAAAAAGACCTAGATTTCTAGGTCTTTTTTTATTTGGTTATTCTACATAACCATGTGAGAAGTCCCAACTACCAACTGGGTTAAATGTAACACCCTTAACGTTAGTCTTTAATGCAACTGGGTTAGATGTTTGGTAGAAAGGTACCGCACCTACTTCTTTATTTACTAGCTTACCTGCTTTAACTAAATCATCCCATCTCTTAGCTGGGTTATTAGCGTCTACAGTGTTTGACTTGTTGATGTAGTTATCAAATTCAGCATTTTGCCACTTACTAAAGTTGATTGAACTATTTGATGTTCTGATGCTCAAGGCTGAGATTGGATCAGCATAACCTGGGTCCCATCCAGTTACTACTAGATCAAAGTTGCTGCTAAATAATCTTGAGATTCTTTGTTGGCGAGGAAGGTTAACGTTGCTTACTTTCAATCCAGGTAATTTTTGGAATTCGGCTTGTAAGTATTCAGTTGTTGCCTTAGCAACATCGGTATCGTCGTAGGTTAAGGTTAGGTTCAAAGACTTCTTACCGACTTCTTTTAGTCCTTCCTTCCATAGCTTCTTAGCTTTGTCTAAGTTGTAATCAGCAGTTCCTTTTACATATGCTGCCGCCGCATAATCCTTGCCCTTGTAGTTAGCTAGACCATCAGCAACAAATCCCTTGGTTGGGTTTGAGCCATCCCCTAATACATCTGTTACATAGTCTTTTCTATCGATTGCTAAAGATAGTGCTTCTCTTAGTTTTAAGTTCTTAAATTCAGGATCTTTTTGTTCATTTAATTCTAAATAGTTTGAATACATAGTTTTGTACGTATGTAATTCTTTAGAACCTTTGAAGTTCTTTACTTGTTGTTTTCCAGAAAGTGAAAGTTCGTCCAATGAACCAGTTTGATATTCATTTAGACCAGTTTGTTGGTCCTTAACAACCTTCATGTTTACCTTGTTCAAACGAACAGTTGAGGCATCGTAATAATTTTCGTTCTTAGCCAATGTCCAAGAATCGTTGGTTCCTGTCCAGCCAGTAACGGTAAATGGTCCGTTGTATACTTGTGTGCTGCTTGAAGTACCGTATTTTTTTCCGTACTTAACAGCGACCTTTTTATCTTGTGGGAAGAAGGCGGAACTAGTCAAAAGTTTCTTAAAGTATGTTTGTGGTGATGATAATTTAACCACGAAAGTGTATTTATTTGGTGCACTAACCCCTAGTTTGTCGGGACTTAGTTTACCGGTACTAACTTCTTTGTAGTTAAGTAAGTGATCCATTAGATATGAATCTTGAGAAGCGGTCTTTGGATCGACAGTTCTTTGGAAACCATAAACGAAGTCGGCGGCAGTAACAGGGTCACCATTGCTCCATTTTGATTTTCTTAAATCAAATGTATATGTCTTTCCATCTTTTGATACCTTCATGCTCTTAGCCACACCATATTCATATTTGTTGGCTGATGGACTAAAGAAGAGACCTCTATCGACATTATTTAATGTTGTAGAACTAGTGATATCAACACATTTTGATGGATCCAAAGTGATTAGATTCGCGTTTTGCATCCAGTTTAATGATTGATTCTTCGCACCCTTTGATTGGGCTGATGAATTACCACATGCTGCAAGTGATAATGTGACTGTTGCTAAAAATGGTAGTAGTAATAATTTTGATTTTTTCATATTAGATTCCCCCTAGTACACCTTTTGGCCAAGTTTATATACAGATTTATCTGCTTGTTGAACGGCTTTAACGTCTGCCAATGGATCGTTTTCTAGAACTAAGAAATCGGCATACTTGCCGGCTTCCAATGTTCCATAATCATCCAAGTGCATTAGTTCCGCTGAATGTCTTGAAGTAGATAATGCTTCAAAATTAGTGAAGCCTTCTTTTTCGACCATCAATTGAAATTCAACCGGTGTCTTAGAAAAATCGTTGTAAGGTGTACCAGCGTCTGTCCCTAAGGTAACCTTTACACCACTTTCCTTAGCGTGGCGAACGTTTTTGTAGATGTCGTTTAAGGCATTCAAAAGTTTGTTTAGTTCCCACTTTGGAAGTGTGTCTTTACCGTATTCGGCGATGCACCATGCGGAAACTAGGGTAGGTGTTAGGTAGGTATTATGTTCTTTCATCAATGCGATTTCTTCATCGTTAACATAAAAACCATGTTCCACTGAATCAACTCCCGCTTTGATGGCGTTCATGATTCCGGGATTACCTTCGGCATGAGCTGCAACTACGGCGTGCTTGTTGTGGCTTTCGTATACGGCAACCTTTAGTTCTTCTAAGGTTAATTGGGCTTCGTCCATGTAGTCACCAGGTGACATTACACCACCGGTAGCCATGACCTTGGTACATTGGGCACCATTTTTAAAATTATTTCTAACCGCTTTTCTCATTTCGTCTGGAGAATCGACGGTCACTCCACTATGAGGTGCATCCCCGTGTCCACCAGTCATAGTCAAAGCTCGACCAGATGCCATCATTTCAGGCACCTTAGTCAATTTATTTGTTCTTTGTAGTTTAGCTAATGTTGCATCTAAACCATAAAGGCTACCGCATTCTCTTACATATGTAACCCCTGATTTAAGTAAAGCTCTTAGACTGTCAACCGCGCGCACTGTTGCGGTAGTTTGATCAGCGTCAGGATTTCCATCGGCTGTATCTGAGTCTAAAGTGATGTGGGTGTGACAATTTACCAATCCTGGCATTACGAATTGACCTTTTAGATCAACTTGTTTGTCACTGTCTCGTTTTGTCGCGTCTTCACCAAATGCTAAAAACTTTCCGGTGTCTTCATCAACTAACATTGATGTGTCTTTGTATGTCTTATCTTCAAATCCGTTAAATAAATTGAAGTTTGTATATAGAGTTTTACTCATGATTAAATCCTCCTAAAGTTAACACCTCAAGGAATAAATCATAGATAGCAACTGCAGTTTTCTTAAAACTATGTATGTTTACCGCCTGATATTGGCGTTATTGTAAAAATTTAAACTAGTTACGATTCGCATTTAAAATGCCACTAATGTCTGATTTCATTTCCATCACCTCCTTAAATTGAGCAAATAAAAAAGCGCCCCAATTTCGCATACACGAAATAAAGGGCGCTTGCGCGCGGTACCACCTTTTTGTTATACCGATTCAAAATTAATTTTATAAAGATAAACGATATATCTCAAACAAACCCGTTGATTTGCAGATTCTGTAATGGGAATTCCCAGCCGAGACTACTTTATTTGCCTGGCAGCTCATAGATGATTTTCATTTCAAACATTGTTAATCCCTTTCACCAAACGGAATCTCTCTAAAAACGTGGTCCGAAATTACTCTTTCTATTCTTCGCTTTTGTATTTATCTTTAATCGTATTCTAATCCTTTTATAATAATTGTCAAACTAAAAGTCTAATTTTTCGTAAATATTTCTATATTTTTGCAATTAGTATCCCTTATGTGAGATACTATCATAGGTGTTACATGAAATTTTTTCTGTAACCCCCATTTAATGACATTATAAATGAAAAAACTACACACGTTTTTAGATGTTTGTACTAGAATAATCTAAACGCATTATCTGAATTAGGAGAGGATTTTTTAACAATGTCAGACATACAACTAAGACCTATTATTAACGAATGGGCAAAAGACTTTAGCGATGAAATCGTTGATTTACATTACGTTAAAGAACAATTATCAGATGCACAATTTGATAACTTTATGAAACAAGTTAAGGCATTAGATTTATTAACTAATACCGAAGCTTACAAAATTATTTACGATGCAGCTAAGAACGATTTGGAACTAAACCACATCGATGATTTAGCAAACCGTACCAATCAACTACAACGTTTGATTGAAATCACTGGTGAATACAGCGATCAACCAAAATATGTTTTATTCGCAAACATGTTCGAAAACGCTGGTGTATCAACTGATGATACTTTCGCCCGTCTAACATATGCAGAACTTGCATTACAAGATTTTGAATAAGAAAACAAATAAGAGCGCCTAATATAGGCGCTCTTTTTATTTTTCAATCCATGGATTGTATGCTCCGCCACTGATACAGGCAAAGAAAATGCCCTTATCATCACTGGATAATTCATTAACAACATCATGAATCTTTTGAGTATCAATTGCGGCAATATGGTAGTAATTACCGTCTTTTTGAATGTCATATTCTGGTAGTTTTGATTCTAAATCTGCACTGGTTCTAACGACATAATTCTTTTGCTTGGTAGTGTTATCCAAAGAAAATTCTTCGTTAAAATCACGTTTTAAGTGCACATTGTTGGCCTTTAAGTCTAAGATATCTTGCACTAACGCGTGGGCAGTTGGAAATTCACCCGCACCTTGACCATTAAAGGTTAGCTTACCGATGGTAGTTCCACGTAACCCGACGAAATTGTAGTTATCATGGATTCCGGCTTCGATTTGTCCGGGGGTATATAAAGTTGGTTCAACCACAAAGTTAAAACTGTTGTTTTTCTTGAAACTACGACCTAGTAATTTCACGATTAAATTGTGTTTTTTAAAGTACTTAATATCCTCATCGGTAATATTTCTAATCCCGAATTTTAATAGGTGGTCACCTGGTTTCACAAAGGTGTTATAGGCAATGTCCACACTAATACATAATTTATTTTCGATGTCGTATCCATCGATATCTGCACTCGGATCGGCTTCTGCGTATCCTAAGTCTTGAGCATCTTTTAGGACTTTATCGAAACTTTGACCAGTCTTTGTCATAGTATCCAAAATGTAGTTACTAGTTCCGTTTAGGATTCCGTGAATCGAATCAATTTGGTCGATGCGAAGTGCTCTTTCCAAATTAATAATCCAAGGAATTCCACCACCAACGGCTGATTCAAAGTAGAACTTTACACCATTTTCTTCAGCGATTTCATCAAATTCCTTCAAGTTTCTCGCTACGACCGCTTTGTTAGCTGTCACAACGTTCTTGCCATGTTTTAACGCATCGATGATCATTGTCTTAGCTGGTTCTAGTCCACCTAGTACTTCCACGACTACATCGACTTCTTCATCATTTAAAATCGTTGAGTAATCATCCACAAATAATTCGTTTTGATCAACTTTTTCTGGACGAACAAATACATATTTGACTGATAAATCTTTTTCAAATGGATGCAAAGCGCTGTCTTGAATAATCTTTAAGACTCCACTTCCGACGGTACCGTGACCTAAGATTGCAATTTTCATAGTGCAAGCCTCCTTTTTTGCTTTGGCTTTATTATATCTTATTTCGCAGATTCTACCGCGGTTAATTTTTTCGCCTTAGCAAAAGCTTGCTCTAAATCAGCAATCAAGTCCTCTGGATCTTCTAGTCCGACTGATAAACGAACTAGTTGCGGAGTGATCCCAACCTTGTTTCTTTCTTCGACCGGTAATTCGGCATGGGTCATGTAGTATGGAAGTTCGATTAGACTTTCAACGGAACCTAGACTGACCGCTAACCAGATTAATTCCGGACTGTTGACGAATGCCTTTGGATCGACATTATCGTTTAGTTCAAACGTGATGACACCACCGTATCCCTTTAGTTCGTTTCTAGCGATTTCGTCGGTTTCGTCACCGGCACGACCGGGATAGTAAATGTGTTTGATTTCGTCAGTTTTAGAGTCCAAATATCGCAAAACTTTTTGTGCATTTTGAATATGTCTGTCCAAACGAACTGATAATGTCTTAATTCCACGAATTACCAACATACAGTCCTCTGGCGCTAGGATGCCGCCAACTGCGTTTTGACAAAAATATAATTTATCGGCCACTTCTTCGTTATTGGTAACAACGAGTCCGGCAATCACGTCGGAGTGACCACCCAGATATTTAGTAGCTGAATGGATGACAATGTCTGCACCCAAATTCAATGCTTGTTGTAAATATGGGGTTAAAAATGTGTTATCAACGATTGTGAAAATGCCATGTTTGTGGGCAATTTCCGCGATATGTTTAACACTGGTAACCTTCATGAATGGATTGTCGATGGTTTCGAAGTAAATCGCCTTGGTATTAGGCTTAATCGCACTTTCGACGTCGGATAAATCCTGTGTATCCACTTGGGTAAATTCAATATCCAAGTTTTTCAAATAGTCGTTAATCAAACGGAAAGTTCCACCGTAGATATTCTTGCTAACGACGATGTGATCACCCGGTTTAAACAAAGTGAAAACCGCGTGAATAGCGGCACTTCCGGATGCATAAGCAAAGCCATGTTTAGCATCTTCCAAGCATGCAATTTGATCTTCTAAGTACTCTCTTGTGGGGTTCAAAGAACGTGAATAGTCATATTTGTTTTCCCCATCGATATCTTTAAAGGCATATGTAGTGGATTGGTATAATGGAACATTCACTGCGCCCGTACAGTTATCGTGAAGATTGTTTAGCCCTTTTCCGTAGACTAATTTAGTGTTAAATCCTGTCATAATCAATCATCCTTTCTAAATTTAAGAAATAAAAAAGTCCCGCAGTCTCAAAAAGACTACGGGACGTCGGCACGTGTTACCACCCTGATTTCAAGTAGCCATCACTGGCTACTTCTCAACAAGTACGTTAATCATAGAGGTCAGATGATTAAGATACTCTGACGCGGTAACGGGCGCACCCGAATTAGACTTACCAAAGATCGCCTAATTACTGTAATCAAAGACCATTTTCAGATTCTCCACCACACCGAATTTCACCATCCATCGGCTCTCTTATTGAGGCTTATAAATCTTACTCATCTCTGCAAAGTTTTTTGGTTGTTTTGATTGTCTCGAAGTTTACTCGTTAAAATTTGTTTGTCAAACCAGATATTTTAATTTTTGGTACACAAAAACGGTCTAAAAGATAGTATATAAACTTTTTGAAAAATATTTTTATTAATCTTTTTCTAATAAAATTTTAATTTAACTGTTGACATTAGAAAAAACTAGGACTATCATTCAAAACAACTTAAATAATTCAGACGTTGAAGAGAAGAGTAACTCAAAACGATCGATTCAAAGTGAGCATCGGATAGTGAAAAGGTGCAATTGATTGTGAGTCACAGATGAGCTCTGAGTCATGATCGATAGTGCAAGCTAGAAATCCGGTAGGAACCGATACCTTCCCAGACATGTTAGTGTCGTTGAGGCTTTATTAGTGATAATAGAGCGAAGTTGGGTGGTACCGCGGAAGCTTTCGTCCCATGTATTTAGTTATACATGGAGCGAGAGCTTTTTTTGTTACCAAAATTTAGGAGGAATGTTTTATGAGTACAGATAAATTTGAAACTTTACAGATTCACGCAGGTCAACACATTGATGAGACAGGTGCCAGTGCCGTACCGATTTATCAAACCAGTTCATATATCTTTAAAGATGCAGCTCAAGCTGCTGGTCGTTTTGCCTTAACCGATCCAGGTAACATCTACACTCGTTTAACCAATCCAACCACCGATGTTTTCGAAAAACGTGTGGCTGCACTGGAAAATGGAACTAGTGCCGTTGCTTTAGCATCTGGTGCCGCAGCAATTCACGCCGCCATCACCAACATTGCTGGCCAAGGTGACGAAATCGTTTCAGCCGGAACATTATACGGTGGAACATACAACCTATTTAACGCCACATTACCTAAGTTAGGAATTACCACTCACTTCGTTGATTCTGATAATCCAGAAAACTTCGAAAAAGAAATTAACGACCATACCAAGGCGTTATACCTAGAAACAATTGGTAATCCGGATATCAACCTAAGTGATATCGAAGCAATCGCAGACATCGCTCATAAACATGACCTGTTATTGATTGTCGATAACACATTCGCATCCCCTTACCTATACCGTCCACTAGATCACGGTGCCGACGTTGTCGTTGAATCCGCAACTAAGTTCATCGGTGGTCACGGTACCACAATGGGTGGCATCATCGTTGAAAATGGTAAGTTCGACTATCGTACAAGCGGTCGCTATCCTGGTTTCACAACCCCAGATACCCACTACAACGGATTAGTATTTGCCGACTTGAAACCAGGTGCATTCACCACCAAGGTGAGAGCCGAAATCCTTCGTGATACCGGTGGTGCAATTAGTCCATTCAACTCATTCTTATTAATTCAAAGTCTAGAAACATTGTCACTTAGAGTATCAAGACACGTTGAAAACACCCGTAAGGTCATCGATTTCTTATCTAACAACGATAAGGTCGCTTGGATTAAGTACCCTGAACTACCATCCAGCAAGTACTACGAACAAGCCAAGAAGAGTTTTCCTAAGGGTGTCGGATCAATCTTCACAATCGGGCTAACCGGTGGTGAAGAAGCTGGTAAGAAGTTAATTGAAAACTTAAACCTATTCTCACTACTAGCCAACGTTGGTGACGCAAAATCACTAATCATTCACCCCGCTTCAACCACTCACGCTCAACTAAACGAAGAAGAATTAAAAGAAGCTGGAATTACACCTGACTTAATCAGAATTTCAATTGGAATTGAAAACGCTGACGACATTATTGACGATTTGAAACAAGCTTTCGCGAAAATTTAAAGGAGGTAAGGCCTATGGGTTGTATCAACATCCTATCTGGCTATTCACAAAATAGTCATCAAAAAATTGATGATGCCCTAAGTATTTTGGTGCTAAACCTAATGCCCAATCGGCTTGAGACTGAACACCAAATTATCGATTTGCTTCAACAAACCGACCTAAACATCAATTTAAACTTCTGTCGCATGGCCAGTCACCACATCAAACACTTCGATCCAGAAATCATCGAAAAATACGTAACAACCAAAGATGTTTTCAACCATCACTTTGATGCATTAATCGTTACCGGCGCCCCACTAGACAGAAAGCACTTTAATGAGGTCGATTACTGGAATGAATTCGTTGATTTTATCAACTGGCGTAAGACCCACGTCGACACCTGCCTATTCAGTTGCTGGGCCGCCTGGGCTGCCGGAACCATCGATGGCATTTTAACAGGGCAACAGTTGGACCAAAAGATTTACGGGGTCTATACAACCAATGGCATTACAATGCCTCAATCACGTTACTTCACGATTCCGAAAAATAACGTTAAGGCAACCGTGTTAGCCGGAAACGACACCATCGGCGCCACCTTAATTTTCGATTCAAACACTAATTCATACTACGTCACTGGTCATCTTGAATACGGGACGAAAACTTTAGCTGATGAGTATTTCCGCGATGTCAAAAAGGGTTTGGATACTAAAAAACCAAGTAACTACTTTGATAATCAGAATCATCCCATCAACTCCTGGCATACGGATGCCACCACCTTTTACATCAATTGGTTAAACCAATTTACATCATCTAAATAAGTAGATATTGAGCAGATAAGTAGGTTTTTCAAACGTTCACAGAGAGCTTTGATTACGATGAGACAAAGCACGCAAGGAAACTGAAAATGGTCTAGGAATTATCTATCACCGTGAGTCTTTGACAAACGATGTTCGGGTACGCCCGTTATCGCGTAGAAGTATTTCTTAGGAAGTACTTATTGAGTGTAATGCAGCGATGTATTACAAAATCAGGGTGGTAACACGAAGATTTCGTCCCGTAGTCTACATAGACTGCGGGATTTTTTTATTCACCCGCTAAATAAATTTTTATTTACCTGAGGAGGTAACATTATGAGTACAAGCATTATTGGATTCCCACGAATTGGAGAAAACCGCGAATTAAAACGCGCTACAGAAAAATATTGGAAAAAAGAAATCGATCAAGAAGAACTACTAAAGATTTCCGATGAACTAAAAGAAAAGAATTGGCAAATTCAAGAAGGTGCCAAGTTAGGCCTAATTAGTGCCGGTGACTTCTCATTCTTTGATAATGTCTTAGACGCCGCTACACTATTGAACATCACTCCTAAACGTTATGCCGATTTAGGTTTAAACCAATTAGACGAATACTTCGCCCAAGCCCGTGGTTACCAAGACGATAACCATTCCGTTAAGGCTCTACCAATGAAGAAATGGTACAACACCAACTACCACTACATTGTCCCAGAAATCGACGATGATACAGAAATTAAACTAGTGGAAACTAGATTCTTCGACGATGTAAAAAAGGCAGCTGCCAAACACAGTAACGTAAAGGCTTCATTAATCGGTCCATTCACCATCCTAAAGCTAAGCCGCTACGTTGGTAAAAAATCAGCCGAAGACTTTATCGAACCAATCGTTGAAGCATACAAGGAAATCTTCTCTCGCCTAAATGCCATCGACATAAAATGGCTACAAATCGATGAACCATCACTAGTTTTTGATCTAAGTGCTGACGACAAGAAGCTATTCGATGACCTATACACTCGCATCCTAGCTATTCCTCATGAGTTCAAGATTAATCTTCAAACATACTTCGGTGATGTTCGTGATATCTATGAAGATTTAGTTAAATTACCATTCGACGGTATTGGTTTAGACTTCCTAGAAGGTAAACAAACCGCTGATTTAATCGCTAAACACGGTTTTGACGACAACAAAGTATTATTCGCTGGAGTCGTTAATGGTAAAAACATCTGGCGTAACGAATACAAGAAGACCATTGAATTACTAAAGAGCCTACCGGTTAAAAACATCGTAATTTCAACTTCTTGTTCACTACTACATGTTCCATACACCGTTGATAACGAAACCGATCTAGACCCAGAACTAAAACAACACTTAGCCTTCGCATACCAAAAGCTAGACGAATTACACGACCTAGACGAAATCTTCTTCAATGGCAACACTGAACTATTGGATGCAAACAAAGCATTATTCAAGAACGTTAACCATCCAAAGGATCCAGCCGTGACAAAACGTATCGCTGACTTATCTGATGATGATTACACCAGATTACCAAGTCGTGCTGAACGTGAAACCATCCAAAAAGAAGAATTCCACTTACCAGATTTACCAACTACTACCATCGGTTCATTCCCACAAACCAAGGATGTTAGAAAGAACCGTTCACTATACAAGCATCATGAAATCGATAAGGATCAATACGATCAATTCAACAAGGACAAGATTAAGCGCATCATTGAATGGCAAGAAGAAGCTGGTTTTGACGTCTTAGTCCACGGTGAATACGAACGAAACGACATGGTGGAATACTTCGGTGAAAACCTAGCTGGTTTCGCATTTACCAAGAAGGCTTGGGTGCAATCATACGGTACCCGTGCTGTTAAACCACCAATCATCTGGGGTGACGTTAGCCGTAAGAACCCAATTACAGTTGCCGCTTCTACCTACGCCCAAAGTTTGACCGACAAACCGGTTAAAGGAATGCTTACAGGTCCCGTTACTATCTTCAACTGGTCATTCCCACGTGAAGATATCCCCGCAAAGGAATCAGTAACCCAAATTGCCTTAGCAATCCAAGATGAAGTATTAGATCTTGAAAAACACGGCATCAAGATTATTCAAATCGATGAAGCCGCCCTACGTGAAAAGCTTCCACTACGTAAGAGTGACTGGTACAAGGAATACCTAGACTGGGCAATTCCAGCATTCAAATTGGTTCACAGTAAAGTCCAACCAACTACTCAAATCCACACTCATATGTGCTACAGCGAATTTAACGACATCATCAAAGCCATCGATAACATGGATGCCGATGTTATTTCATTCGAAGCATCACGTTCTGATTTATCAATCATCGATAAATTAAAAGCAAATAACTTTGAAACAGAAGTCGGCCCTGGAGTTTACGATATTCACTCTCCACGTGTCCCTAGTCAATCTGAAATCTACAACGTTATCAGTGACATCCTAGCTAAACTTCACGAAAGCAAGGTTTGGATCAACCCGGACTGTGGTCTAAAGACCCGTGGTGAATCAGAATCATTCGCTAGTCTAAAGAACTTCATCGCCGCTGTTCAACAAAAACGCGGAGAGTTGGGATAACATGAGTTTAAAAGATACATTCAAGAACAAAACGGTGTTCTCACTTGAGGTGTACCCACCCAAGACACCGGAAGGAACCAAAAAATTAGTGAACGCCCTTACCGGGATTAAACGAATCAAACCAGATTTCATTTCCATTACCTTAGGTGCCGGTGGATCACAAAATAACAATGCTTTGGAGCTATCCAGCATGATTCAAAACGATTTGAACATTCCTGCCATGGCCCACATTCCAGGAATCTATCGTTCCAAAAAAGACGTTGCCGATTTCTTAAAACAATTAAAGCAACACAACATTAATAACGTATTAGCCCTTCGTGGTGACATTAACCCGGACGAAACGCCGGTCGGTGACTTTAACCACGCTTCAGAATTGGCAGAATTCATCAAAACCCAAGGCGACTTTGACATCACGTGTGCCTGCTACCCTCAAAAGCATCCCGAATCTATCGATTTGGTCGATGACACCCTTCATTTGAAGGAAAAAGTAGACAACGGTGTCGGTCATTTAATCACCCAAATGGTCTTTGATAACCAAGCGTTCTATGACTTTCGTCAACGTTTGAAACTGGCCGGAATTAACGTGCCGGTCGAAGTCGGCATCATGCCCTGTACTAACTGCAATCAGATTAAACACATTACAGAATTGTCGGGACTAGAAATGCCGAAAAAATTCGTCGACATCATGAATAAATACGCCAACAACAAAGAAGCAATGCGTGATGCCGGAATCGCCTATGCGGTCGATCAAATCGTTGATTTGGTCGCCAACGGCGTCGATGGCATTCACCTATACACCATGAATAACACCTACGTCGCTAAAAAGATTTGGGAAGCAACCCATTCCTTATTTGAAGCAACCAGCTATCAACTCCAACATCCATCCCTATCTGGCAGCGACAATCAATAAAAAAAGAGAGTGAACATACTTGTTCACTCTCTTTTTAGATACGTAGAATCTGCGATAATAATATTTAAATAAAATGAATGAAAGGACGACCGCCAGCGACGATTAATCCAATCACAATCACTAGTGCGAAAACTAAGATTAGGCTCATTACCAATCCAACAGTTAACGACTTTTTAGTCTTTTGGGCATAGGCCATTTCAATCAAGCCAATTAAGAAAATGGCTGATAAAACCTTCAAAATCGTGAACATGGCATCGCGTTCAAAGGCTTTACTAAATAGTACAATTCCCGTTACGATGAAGACTAGATAAGATACTCTAGTAGCCATCATGTAAGGCTTAAAGTTATTCTTTTTGCATAGCGCGGTAATCACCAAAGCGATTAGTAGTACCGCAAAAATTAAGTGAATCCATAAAAACATGGTTTCATATTCCCCCGTTTATTTTTCTTTGTGTTCGTAATCTTGATCAATTTCAGATTCATCAACAAACAAAGTTCCGTCAGGGTTGCGTAGTGGTGTTAATGTACTGCCGTATCCACCATATTCAACACCGGTTCTTTGATCGATGTAAATGGATACTCCTGTAAATGATTCTTCTACTAGTTTAAAACGTTTAGACAATTGATTTCCTCCTCGGATTAATTCAAAATGTGTCATGTTTAGCTTTATTGTACAAAATAAAATGAGAATAATCAAAAAGACCAACATTTATGTTGGTCTTTTTACGTATTTATAAACAGATTAAATCATTTTACTTAAAAAACGTTGGGCGTTAGGGGTTTTAGGATTTGAGAAGAAATCTTTTGGAGCTTGTTTTTCTTGAATCTTTCCTTCATCCATAAACCAAATTTCGTCTGAAACATTCTTAGCGAATTCCATTTCATGAGTAACGATAATCATGGTCATGTCCTTCTTAGCTAAGTCTTGCATCACACTTAGTACTTCACCGACTTTTTCAGGGTCCAATGCTGAGGTTGGTTCATCGAATAGAATTACTTCAGGATCCATGGCTAGCGCACGTACGATTGCGATACGTTGTGCTTGTCCACCTGATAGACTGTCTGGATAAACGTTTGCCTTGTCATCTAGGCCAACAGTCTTAAGTAATTCGTGTGCCTTAGCTTCGGCGTCTTCCTTACTCATGCCCTTAACCTTGATGGGTGCTAGTGTGATGTTATCGATAACTGTCTTGTTTTCAAACAAGTTAAAGCTTTGGAACACCATTCCGATGTGGGTTCTTAATTGAATTAGTTCCTTTTCAGAACTACTTACTAGGTCTTTACCATCCAATAGAATCTTTCCAGAAGTTGGTTCACCTAGCATGTTAATGCAACGAAGGAAAGTACTCTTACCGGCACCAGAAGGTCCTAAAAGTGAGATTACTTCACCCTTGTGCACTTCAGCATTGATGTCAGAAAAGATGGTATTATTTTTGAATTTTTTGGTTAAATTTTCAATTTTAATCATTGGTTCCATGGCTAATCTTCCCTTCTAAGTGTTTCATGATTCTAGAAATTGTAAATGTGATTACGAAGTAAATGACCATAATGACAGCGATTGGTGCGACACCTAAGTAGGTATCAGCTTGGACAGCTCTCATTTGATACATTAGTTCTCCAACCCCAATTACGGATGCTAGTGAACTATCCTTGATCAAAGTTACTAGTTCGTTACCAAGTGCAGGCCAGATGTTCTTGAAGGCTTGTGGTAACACGATGTATTGCATTGATTGTTTCTTGGATAGACCAAGTGATAATGCGGCTTCGCTTTGACCATCAGAGATAGAATTAATTCCCCCTCTAATGATTTCGGCGACGTAGGCTCCAGAGTTAATGGAAATCGCGATGATTCCTGAAGTTAAGGCTGGAACGTTAACGATGGTACCTAGACCAAAGTAGATGAACATAATTTGAACTAATTGAGGTGTTCCACGAATGAATTCGATGTAGCAAACGGCGATTGAGTGTAATAGCCAGTTGTGACTTAATCTCATTAGCGCAAAGATTACACCTAAGATGATACCGAAGAATACTGATACCACTGAGATGATCATTGTGTATTCGATACCTGAGATAAAGAAGTTCTTGTATTGCCACATTGTTTCAAATTGTGATTGTGACTTGTTGTTAGTGATGTGTTTTGCGGCTGCTGGAACGAATTTCTTGGTGTATAGGTTATCTTTGTTAACCTTATCAATTGTCTTGTTAGCGGCGTTTTCTAGACTAGTAGCACCCTTGAAGAAGGCAATCTTGTTTTGACTTTCTTGACCAGGCATCTTAGCATCAATAATCTTTAGACCTGGGTTGTGGGCTGCGTAGGCTTGAGCTACGGCAGTGTCTAGCGGAATGGCTTGAATTTTTCCTGACTTCAAAGCAAGGATTAAATCGTTGATGTTTTCCATTCCCTTTAAGTTAATGTTCTTGATACCCTTCTTCACAGCGTCGTATTGTACTGATCCGATTTGAGCACCGATGGTCTTACCTTGAAGATCCTTGTATGACTTGATTTTCTTGTCGTCAGCACTGTTTAATACCAGACTCAATCCTGATGAGTAGTAAGTCTTACTGAAGTCGACACTTTTGGCTCTTTCAGGGGTTTCGTTCATCCCTGCAATAACCATATCAACCTTTTTGGTTTGAAGCGCAACTAGTAGTGAATCAAATCCCATTGATTTAACCTTTAGTTTTACTCCTAAGTCCTTGGCGATGGCCTTACCTAATTCGATATCGGCACCGTAGACCTTTGAACCACCGTTATCTTTTCCAATAAATTCGTATGGAGGATAATCTGGGGCGGTTCCCATTACAATGTAACCTTTTTGCTTAATTTGTTGTAGTGAGTTATCGGAAGCTGATGCTTGAACACTTGGAACAGTGAATGCTGTCACGAATAGTGTTGCAATCATTAGCAACATAGTAATTAACACGGAATGTTTCATTTTATTCTTCATGATTCATTTCTCCCTTTAGTTTTTCTTTCGCTTTTTCAATCTGTTTATGGACTTCATTAAAACCGGTTGACCCATAACTCTTTCTTCTTTGAATTGCGACGTGTGGTTTCAAATCTTCGTAGATGTCTTCTTCAAACAAGTCTGAATAGTTATGTAGTTGTTCTAATGATAGATCCTGTAAGTAGCAATTTTCGTTTATGCATTTGGCGACTAATTCACCTGCGATACGGTGAGCTTGTCTAAATGGTAATCCTTTGGCTGATAGGTAATCAGCTAATTCAGTTGCGTTTGAAAAGTCCTTTTCGACCGCTTGTAACATCAATTCCTTATTGACCTGCATTGTCGCAATCATTTCGGTCATTAATTGTAGGATAGGTTCAATGTTTTCGACTGTATCAAACACGCCAGCTTTGTCTTCTTGGAGATCCTTGTTGTATGCCAGTGGCAATGATTTCATCGTTGCTAGTAAGGCGTTTAGGTGACCGTATACCACTCCGGTTTTACCCCTAATTAGTTCACACATGTCGGGGTTCTTTTTTTGTGGCATGATTGAACTTCCAGTACTGAATGCGTCTGATAGTTCGACGTACTTGAATTCGTAGCTAGACCATAAGCAAATTTCTTCGCATAGTCTTGATAAGTGCATCATTAGAATAGAAGCATTGCTTAGAAATTCAATTGCAAAGTCCCTATCTGATACGGCATCGATGGAGTTGTTGTAAGGTGCATCTAAACCTAACTCATTAGCGGTGAAATGAGGATCGATTGGGAAAGTTGTTCCCGCAAGAGCGGCAGCACCAATTGGTGACATGTTGGTATGCTTTTGGTTGAATTCGAACCTGTCATAATCACGGTCTAACATTTCGTAGTAGGCCATTAGGTAATGGGCAAATGAGATTGGTTGAGCGTGTTGTAAATGGGTATATCCTGGCATGATGGTTTCTAAATTTTCGTCGGCTAGGTTAACCAATTCACTTTGAAAACTCCTAATTAGTGCCATGATTTGTGGTAGACGTTTCTTTAGGTATAAGTGAAAGTCTAGTGCCACTTGATCGTTTCTTGAACGAGCGGTGTGGAGTTTTCCAGCAACAGCGCCGATTTTTTCGGTTAGCACTGTTTCGACATTCATATGAATGTCTTCGTTTTGGTAACTAAAATGAAGTTTTCCTTCATTGAACTCTTCCTTAATCTCTTTTAAACCATTCACGATTTGGTCTTTTTCGGCCTCTGTGATGATACCAACGTGGCTTAACATGGTGGCATGAGCAATGGATCCCTCGATGTCTTCGTTTGCCATCTTGATATCAACATTGATTGAGGCGCCGAGCCTCAAGAATAAGTCATTAGCGTCGCCGTTAAAACGACCGCCCCATAGTTTCTCACTCATCAGATTCACCTTCTAACTTGTTTTCAACTAGTACCTTTTCCTTTGTTTGTGTCTTCATAACGTCTTTCATGAAGTTCTTTTGTATGTTCTTTTGTTTTACTTGTGATGCGACTTGAGTAGGTAGTCCCCATAGTTTAATGAAACCAACTGAAGCATTTTGATCGAATGAATCGGCTGCAGTGTAAGTAGCTAGATCTTCGTCGTATAGTGATTCTTCTGACTTAGAAGCGACTACGTAAACGTTACCCTTGAATAGCTTAACCTTAACTGTTCCACTCACTGTGTCTTGTGATGATTGGATAAATGCCTTTAATGACTTCATTAATGGTGAGAACCATAAACCGTTGTAAGTAAGGTTAGCGATTTGTTGTTCAATCATTGGCTTGAAGTGAGCTAAATCTCTTTCCATAGTTAGGTTTTCCATTGCCTTGTGGGCCTTTAGTAATACGGTAGCACCCGGTGCTTCGTATACTTCTCTGGATTTGATTCCAACTAAACGGTTTTCGATGTGATCGATACGACCGACACCGTGTTCGCCGGCTGCGATGTTAACCTTTTTGATAACGTCAACGAAGCTCATTTCAACGCCGTTAACTGCGACTGGTTTACCTTGTTTGAAAGTGATGTCCATGAATTCTGGTTGGTCAGGTGTTTCTTCGATTGGTTTAGTAATATCGAAGGCATCTTCTGGAGCTTGGTTCCATGGATTTTCTAGGACACCACATTCGTTAGCACGTCCCCAGATGTTGGCGTCGATTGAGTATGGAGAATCTAAATCAATTGGAATATCGATATTGTGTTTCTTAGCAAATTCGATTTCTTCTTCTCTGTTCCAGTGCCATTGACGAACTGGAGTAACCACTGTCAATTTTGGATCTAGAGAATGGATAGCTACGTCGAAACGAACTTGGTCGTTTCCTTTACCGGTACAACCGTGACAGATGTATTCGGCACCCTCTTGGTGAGCAATTTCAACTAGCTTTTGGCTCATTAAAGGACGAGATAGAGCTGAGCTCAATGGGTATTCGCCTTCATACATTGCGTTAGCGTCTAATGCAGTTAGTAGGAAATCTTCAGCGAATTCGTCTAGTGCATCAACAACGTATGACTTGATGGCACCAACCTTTAATGCTTTTTCTTTAATTTGGTTTAAATCTTTATGTTCTCCGTAATCTTCACCTACGTTAATGCAGCAGGCAATTACGTCAAAACCTTGTTCGATTAACCATGCGATTGAAACTGATGTATCTAATCCTCCGGAATATGCTAAAACGATTTTCTTTGATTGTTT
The DNA here is from genome assembly GCF_026535805.1 of Lactobacillus sp. B3795. NCBI lineage: Bacteria > Bacillati > Bacillota > Bacilli > Lactobacillales > Lactobacillaceae > Lactobacillus > Lactobacillus sp. B3795. The sequence goes on along the minus strand of NZ_JAFNPE010000014.1, from coordinate 95,972 downwards.
CATGTGAAACATCCTCCTTTTTTGTATATAAACAACGAAATTTTAATTTCTATAGAGGACGATGTAACCGCGGTACCACCTCACTTCCTAACACCCTCGCGAATGCTAGCTCATAAAGTCAATGACTTCCGCGTTAACGCCGCCGACGTTTGCTTCTACTCATTTCGAAGCTCACTCACAAGTACGATTAATCAAACGTCATTATTAACTCTCATCAATGTTAATTTCTCTGTAAATGATTGGTTTGATTAAATTCTTGATCATCATGCAAATATTTATATAAAAAAAGTCCCCTAGGAATAAATCCTAGAGGACGACTAATCGTGGTTCCACCTCAGTTTCTGACATTCTCACGAACATCAGCTCATAAAGTTCTTTCAAACTTTAACGATAACGCGTTAACGGTGAATTCTACTCATTTCGAATTCAAACTCATAGGTACGATTTAATTAATGTCATCCTTAGCTCTCACCCGGCTTTGCTAAGTTCTCTGTAAATGACTGAATTAACTAAAATTCCTAATCACTGTTTTTAAAATTAATATTTATTTTTGGGTATAAAAAAATCCTCTTGGATAAGATATCCAAGAGGACGAATAAATCGCGGTGCCACCTCAATTCCTAGCATTCTCACGAATACTAGCTCGAGAAGTTATAATAACTTCAGCGTTAACGCCGCCAACGATTTTTTCTACTCATTTCGAAAAATGACTCTCAGGTACGATTTAACTACCGTGCTACTCACTCTCATAACCGTGAGCTTCCTGTGAAACACTCAATAATTAAAATTCCTGTTCAACGTCTTATTTGATTGTCACTTATATTAATACCTTCTTAGAAAAATTGCAACACTTTAATTTTATTCTAATGAATCCCAAGGGGTTAATTCGACCGCAGATTGGCTTAGTAGCGCGGTTTTATCATTAGATAAATATTTTTTATTTATTACAATTTCGTATACATATTCGTTCATCCAACCATCATCCATGATGAAATATCCATTGACACCATTCTTTGATCCCCATGAATTTTCCACTTTCCATTTAGTTGGTTTGTCATCGACTAAATCGACACCAGTTAATGCAGTGGCGTGTGAAACGCAAGCTTCATGATATTGTAGACGTTCTTTTTTGCTCATTGATAGATCAACGTCAAAAAGTTCGTCGTAATGGTATAGGTTTTCAGCTAGGAAGCCTTTTTTACGGTCAGATTGACGCGCAATGTCGTTAGCGAACCAAACGGCTTGTCCGTCCTTTAATTGCGCGATAGCGGCATTTTTTAGGTCTTCCATTGGTAGGTTCAAGAATTCAATCTTTCTACCATCAACCACGTTTTCTTGCGCTGATAAGCGATATATCTTGTCGTATTCCTTGTCAGGAGAGTTACTTAGGACAACGTAATCGTCTAAATCAGCATCTGATAGGTACTTTTCATAGAATGCCTTAGGGGTTAAGTCACGATCAATGTGGTAATTATCGTTATCATCCCTGTATTCAAAGTCAAAAGTCTTTGGCGGCACGCCAAGTGAGTACGCAGCAATCTTGTAAACTTCGGCTAGCATTTGTTCTCTAGCATCATGGATGTCTTCTTCAGACACACCGTCGTTTACCATGTTACGTAGTTTGAACGCATCGCTTCTTAGCTTGTAATTCAAGATTGATTTCAAATCACCGGTACTTTCGGAAACGTTGGTTTCACTAAAGGCAGTGGTTGGCACAACACCGTATTTTTTAACTAATGCTACGGCCATTGCCCATTGACCACCATCTGCACCTGGTCCCACTTCTAGGAAGTATTGAACGGTACGGTCATCTAGTGGCTTGTCCGCAGTGTTTACGATGCGGTCGTAAAAGATGTTAGCACGTTCAATCTTATCCCAGAAGAATAGATAGTTTTGTGATAGTTCGAAATCTTTAACGTTGTACTTAGCGCCAAATTGGTGCTTTAAGGTGTTTAATAACGCAAACATCCAGCAACGACCTGATTGTTTTTGATTTGACACCTTACCAGTCTTCACTTCAACAGAAAAGACAGGATTTAGTTTTTCAATGGCGGTTTCATCGTATGAAACATTGCGAATTCCATTTTGTGTTACGGTTCTTTCCAAAATCGCATTGGTAGGATTTTTCTCGTAGGCCGCACGTAATTCTTTTAGATCTTGTTCAGTAATTTTTGTTTCAGTCATTATCTACGTCCTCCTTATACCGCTGCCCAAGGGTCTAAATCGACTGGGGTTTGTTCTAGTAATTGTCTTTGTGAATCGGTTAGGTACTTCTTATTAACGATCACTTCGAAGACGTTATTGTCCATCCAGTTATCAGCCATTACGAAGTAACCCTTTTCGCCGACCTTTTCACCCCATGAGTTTTCGACCTTCCACTTAGTTGGTTTGTCATCGATAATGTCGACACCAGTAAGTGTCATCGCGTGGTTAGGAATGTTGTCGTAGTAATCCAAACGTTGTGCCTTGTCCATGTTCATGTCGATATCGAATAATTCGGAACGTCGGTATAAATTATCGTCTAAAAGCCCATTTTGACGGTCTGATTGTTCGGTCACGGTGTTGGCAAACCAGACAGTTTCACCATCCTTTAATTGCGCAATCGCAGCATCTTTCAACACGTCCATTGGCATGTTTAAGAATTCAACTTGGCGACCACCAACAACATTTTGACCGGCCTTGTTACGGAATAATTGTTCCATCTTACGGTTAGGATAGTTACCCAAAACGACGTAATCATCCAAATCGATTTCGAAGTATTTATCGAAGAATTGTTTAGGTGTGACGTCTGCATCTACATGGTAGTTTTGCTTGTCATCACGGTATTCAAAGGTAAATGTTTCACGTGGAACACCACATGCGAAACCAGCAATTTTGTAAACTTCTTTTAGCATTTCCTTACGTTTTTCGGCGATTTCAGCATCACTTTTTCCGGCATGAATCATGTCGCGTAACACCATTGCGTCACGACGTAACTTACGGTTCAATACTTCCTTTAAATCGGATGTATCTTCGGTTACGTTACTTTCAGGAAAGGCTGAAGTTGGCATTACACCATACTTTTGAACTAGTGCAACGGCCATGCCCCATTCACCACCATCTGCACCCGGTGCAGCTAAGTAGCAACGAAGTTCACGATCATCGAAAGGCTTATCAGCAGTATCGATAATGCGATCGTAAAAGATGTTGGCACGTTCTACCTTATCCCAGAAGAATAGGTAACTTTGTGATAGTTCAAAGTCTTTTACGTCGTAGCGTTTCGCAAAGTCATGTTTTAAAACGTTTAACAATGAGAATAGCCAGCAACGACCCGAACGTTTTTGGTTTGATACCTTACCAGTATCGATTTCTACGGAGTATGTGTGGTTTAATTTGGCCACTACTCGGTTATCTTTAGCGGTATTGTTGATGCCGTTTTTCATAACGGAACGTTGTAATACCTTGTTTTTTGGATCATTATCATATTTTTCGCGCATTGCATCAAAGGACTCTTGCGTTAACTTAGTATGAGCCATTAATTACACCCCTAATTAGCTTATTAATCAGTACTCCAACCGATAGTCTTATCGAATTGAATACGACCGTTGGCTTCGTCATCCATCGCTTGATTGATAACATCAAAGGCCTTTTCAAGTTGTTCTTCGGTAATTACCAAAGGTGGTTGGAATCTAAGCACATTTCCCCTAACGGTAATCATGATTACCCCTAGTTCAAACATACGATAGATTAGTTTTGTCGCTACTTTAACGTCTGCTTTTCCAGTCTTGGGATCGACGATATCAATCCCACCGTCTAGTCCGTACATTCTAACGTCACCGACAAAATCGTACTTCTCTTTCATTCTATCAAAGAATACTTTAGATTTAACACCTAAACTCTCACTACGTTCTAGTAGATGTTCGTCTTCAATGACGTCGATTGTGGCCATGGCAGCCGCTGTTGTAACAGGGTTTCCGGCCGTGGTGTACACGTTTGCGGGTGCTTGAAGTGATTCGATAATTTCTTTTTTACCGATTACGGCACTTAGTGGCAAACCGGAAGCAAGGGATTTCCCAACAGTCATAAGATCTGGATAAATTCCGTCAAATTGTTGAATTGACCACCATTTACCGGTACGTCCCATCCCTTGATTAACTTCATCAATTGCAAATAGGATGCCGTGTTCGTGGGCAAATTCGTATACTTTCTTTAGGTACTTTTCTGGTGCTTTAACGATTCCGCCATCACCTTGAATTGGTTCAATCAAGATGACCGCAACTTCGTCAGCAGGTAAATATGTATCAAATGGTAGCTTAAATTCTTCAAACATGCGGTCTACGAATTCGTCTTCTGTTTCATATGGTTCGCGGTACCATGGACTTGGGAATGGTACTTTATAGAATCCACTCATTAATGGTCCCATCTTACGATTCATGTTCAAACTAACGCCAGAAGCACTCATTGAACCGTATGTAGAACCGTGATATGCTCCAGTAAAACTAACAACGTCTTGGCGACCGGTATAGCCACGGGCAAACTTGATTAGCGCGTCATTGGCGTCTGATCCAGAGTTCCCCCATGATAATTCAGCCGGACCATCGATTGGTGCTAGTTCGGTCAATCGTTTGGCCAGTTGAGCTGCCGGTAAGTTGGCGAAGTACGCCGGAGTATATTGGATTAGCTTTTGAGCCTGTTTGGTGATTGCATCAACCACATGCGGATGACTATGACCAGTATTCGTTGAGGATGCGCTCGCTAATAAATCAATGTATTCGTTTCCTTCGACGTCCTTTAAAATCGCACCTTCACCCGATTCAATTACCATATCAAAGTATTTGATACGTGAAGCTGATGCGAAACTTTCGTCTTCGTCATGCAAAATTTCTTGATTTTTCATATTGAACACCTCATTCCATATATTTATTAGAAAGCGATTAATTTCTAATCGTTTTCTAATTTAATTGTCATTAATTATATCTGACTGATTAGAGTTGTCAACATGTGGATAACTGATTTGAACGTTACATTTAAATTAAATCAATCGATTTAGCTTGATATTTCTGTATTTACTGGTAAATTATTATATATATATGAGAATATTTTTACATTCCCAGGAGGAAACGATATGAAAAAGAAAGTCGTCGCTGCATTTGCAGCTGTAGGTGCCGTATTTTTAATCGGTACTACCGTCCATGCATCCGCTAAACAAACATACACTAACCGAAGCGAATTCGTTAACGTCTACAAATATGGAAAGTTAAATCACGGTCGTCACACAATGATGAGATACCGTTACTTTAAACGAATTGGTCACATGCACGTGGGTAACCGCGTTCGTTTCAACGGATCAAACTTCCTATTCTTACCAAAATTAGGTGGTTATGTTCCTGAATACCAATTAAAGCTTGTAAAGCCCGTTAAAAAGGTTAAAAAAGCTAAGAAGGTCGTTGTTAAACCTAAGAATACCACTACTAATACTAAGAAGAAAAAAGCTACCAAAGAAGTTAAGAAGATGGTCATCACCGATACCAGTGCTTCAGGTTTAAGCCTAAACAATCGTATGCTTGATGATTCAACAGTTGCTCAACCAAAGCAAAACGTTGCTGCAACTAAGCAACAATCAGCTCAAGTAGTAGATCAATCTAAACAACAAATGGTTAATCCTAAAGACGAAAACCGTCCATTCATGGATCACCACGATGATTTCGATCAATCACGTGTTAACGACCAAAAGGCAACTCAAAACAATACCACAGACGGTTCAGGTGCTGCTCTAAGTAACAACAGCGTAGCTGCTACTACCACTTCTTCAGTAAATGACGGTGCAACTACTACCTTTACTACAACTAGTACCGCATCAAACAACAAATAAATAACCAACAAAAAAAGCGTTGAATTTAATTCAACGCTTTTTTATTTTGTAAATCATTAATGTTGTAACGCTGTGTGGCATTTCCTGACCATGGGAATGAGTACACAACTCCTAATACTTTTCTTTGTTCAACAAATCCCCAATAACGGCTGTCATTTGAGATTGATCGGTTATCACCTAAAACAAAGTACATCCCCTTAGGGACAATCTTTTCATCTTGGTCATCTACCCATTTTTCTCTGGATAACTTGGTAATATCCCAGTTCTTAATGACATCAGTTTGAAATTTGTAGCGTGTTCCCACGCTCACCTGTTGCTTACTAATATAGTTTTGCTTGTAGAGCTTGTTATTGATGTATAGTTTGCCGTTTTTATAGACGATTTTATCGCCAGGCATCCCAACTACACGCTTTACGTAGTATGTAGTGGCGAGTTTGGTAGGATCCTCGCCGAACGCGTCAAACACAATCACGCTATTACGTTTAATAGCTGCTTGTTTCATCACCAAGACTCGTTGTCCCGTATGTAAGTTGGGGTCCATCGAATGACCATCAACCTTAACTACGGTCGCAAAACTCTTGATAGCAAACCAGGCCAGTACCAAGAATAACAGGTAGATAACCCATGATAATAAACTTTTTTGTTTAGCAGTTAATTTCATGGATTAAATTCCCCTCTACTTAGCTAGATCATTAACGTTATGACGGTGCTTAGCAGTACCTGACCATGGGAATAATTTGGCTACTCCCAATACCTTAGATTTCTTTACGAATCCCCAGTAACGACTGTCGTTTGAGATGCTTCTGTTATCACCCAATACGAAGTATTCACCCTTTGGTACAACCTTCACATTTTGGTTGTATACCCATTTAGAGCTAGATAAGCTGGAGATACTCCAGTTTTTGATTTGATTGTTGGTATCAAAGTATCTAGTACCAACACTTAGTTCCTTTTTACTGATGAAACTTTGATCAGCAACCTTGTTGTTAACGTATAACTTACCATCTTTGTATGAAACGGTATCACCTGGTAGACCGATAACACGTTTTACATAGTAGTCCTTGGCGGTAGCGGTAGGATCTTCGCCGTGGGCATCAAAAATGATAACACTGTTACGTTTAATGTCGGCTTGCTTTAATACCAACATCTTTTCTCCGTTGTATAAGTTAGGATCCATTGAATGACCATCGACAGTTGCCATTGTGATGAAATGGACAACTGTTAGGTAAACCCCACCCAACACAACTAGGTAGATTAGCCAGCTAAGGCATTCTTTTAAAAATTTGTTTTTAGTATTTTTGGTAGATTTTTCCATTTTTTCGTTGCTCCTAATTTTGATAATCCCATTGTATCATTATTTCACAAATTGTTTTAAATAATTTCCTTGTGATAATTCGCACTTATAAGTATAATTTAATTGTTAATATTTTAATTACATGATAAAAGGAATGACCCAGTATTAATAAAATCAGAAAACTCAACATACATAAGAACATCCTCGGGGCCTTCTTCGTATGGTTTTTACTATCAGTCCTATGGGGAATATTCAACATTGATAAGGAAGCAATGTCACTGCATGTGATTTTAAAAGCAAACTTTGTAACCGCAATCCCACAAATGCTAATTTTTATCGAAGTTGCGATTCTTTACTCAATCATTTCAATGCTACGTACCAGAATCTTCTTAGCATTTTTATCAATTTATACCGTCTATATCGATGCTTTAAACATGTCCGCAGTAATTATATACATAATTGATGGAAACTACGCATACGCAATTTTTTGGGCTGCTATGTGGATTCTACTAACCAACTCAATCGTTTGTTTCACCGTATCAGCAAATCACTCGATTTTAAAACGTCGATCAGTAAAAATTAAGCGCGAAAAATCATCAGAATACTTCAAATATCAATTCACATTACTTAAGAATGTCTTGGTTCCAGGAATCGTTTCATCATTTTTATACACGATTTTAAATAGCTGCATTCGTTAACAAAAAAATCCGTCTAAACAACGTTTAGACGGATTTTTCTTTTATCTACTTTTTGATTTTAGCGATTTTTCCTTGTTGAATGTAAACACCTAAGATGGCAACATCTGAAGGGTTAACTCCTGAAATTCTAGAAGCTTGAGCCACAGTACGTGGTCTAATCTTTTCTAGTTTTTGACGAGCTTCGGTAGCTAAACTGTCGATTGCATCGTAATCGATGTCATCGGGAATCTTCTTAGCTTCCATCTTCTTCATACGAGCAACGTTTTCCTCGGCCTTCTTGATGTATCCAGCGTACTTAGTTCTGATTTCAACTTGTTCTACCACACGACGACCTAATGGCTTTTCAGCTGGTTCGATGAACTTCAACAATGTGTTGTAAGTTACGTATGGACGACGTAGGAATACAGAGGCCAAGATACCATCCTTAAGTGGCTTGTCACCGTGATCTTCAACGAATTCATTTACTTCATCACTTGGTTTGATACGAGTGTGATCTAAACGGTCTAATTCCTTGATAACGGCTTCTTTCTTTTCTAAGAACTTGTTGTATCTTTCGTCTGAGATTAGGCCCAATTCGTGACCCTTTTCAGTTAGGCGGAAGTCAGCATTGTCATTTCTTAGAAGTAGACGGTATTCGGCACGACTAGTTAGTAAACGGTAAGGTTCGTTAGTTCCCTTAGTTACCAAGTCATCAACTAAAACACCGATGTATGCTTCGTTACGTTTTAGAACCATTGGGTCCTTGCCTTGGGCACGCAATGCAGCGTTGATTCCGGCGTATAGTCCTTGTCCAGCGGCTTCTTCGTATCCTGAAGTACCGTTAGTTTGACCGGCAGTGTATAGGTTCTTCACAATCTTAGTTTCAAATGTTGGTTTTAATTGGTAAGGTGCTACGACATCGTATTCGATGGCGTAACCTGGTCTCATCATTTCAGCATGTTCTAGTCCAGCAACACTGTGTAACATCTTTTGTTGTACTTCTTCTGGAAGAGAAGTTGAAAGACTATCACAGTAGTATTCGTTTGTTTCACGACCTTCAGGTTCCAAGAAAACTTGGTGTCTGTTCTTGTCGGCAAAACGAACAATCTTATCTTCGATTGATGGACAGTAACGAGGTCCAACCCCTTCAATCACACCGGTAAACATAGGTGCACGATCTAGGTTGTCACGAATGATTTGGTGAGTGTGTTCGTTGGTGTAAGTTAACCAACATGATAGTTGATCCTTAACTGGAATGTACTTGTCATCAGGAGTTTCAAAACTGAAGTGGTTAACTTCTTCATCCCCTGGTTGTTCTTCTGTCTTAGAGAAGTCAATTGTACGACCGTTAACACGTGGAGGTGTACCGGTCTTGAAACGTTTCAATTCAAAACCTAATTCTTCTAGGTTTTCTGACAACTTCAATGCAGGTTGAGAATTGTTTGGACCTGAAGAGTATCTTAGTTCACCAATGATAATTCTTCCACGAGCTGCGGTTCCGGCACAAATAACAGTTGTTTTTGAGTAGTACTTAGCACCTGTGAAAGTCACAATACCCTTGCAGACACCGTCTTCAACGATTAATGAATCAACAATTCCTTGTTTTAGATCCAAGTTAGGTTGTTTTTCGATAGTTTCCTTCATTGCACGGTGGTAAGCGTGCTTGTCAGCTTGTGCACGTAATGCACGAACGGCTGGACCCTTACCAGTGTTTAGCATTCTCATTTGCACGTAGGTCTTATCGATATTTCTACCCATTTCCCCACCTAGTGCATCGATTTCTCTAACCACAGTTCCCTTGGCTGGTCCACCAAGTGATGGGTTACATGGCATAAATGCAACCATGTCCAAGTTAATTGTGATTAGCATTGTTTTGTTTCCCATTCTGGCTGAAGCAAGCGCAGCTTCACTACCAGCATGACCGGCACCAACGACGATAACGTCGTATTCACCGGCATCGTATTGGATATTTTCTTCGCTTACGATTTGGCTCATTTGTTTTCCTCCATTAAAAATGTTTCACATGAAACAATTGACTATTTTCCTAGACAGAATTGGCTGAATAGTTGATCTAATAGCTCACCGTTGTAGCTATCACCGGTAATTTCACCAAGTGATTCCCAACATGCGTGCATGTCCATTTGAACTAAATCAACGGGTAGACCTTCATCCAATCCGTTAATTACGCTGTTTAGTGATTCTTTTGCATTGTGTAACAAACTAACGTGTCTGGCGTTAGTAACCATAACGTCGTTTTGTGAGCTTTGAATTCCTTGGGTAAAGAATAGCTTAGCAATCATTTCCTCAAGTGGTTCAGTTCCGTTGTCTTGAATGGCAGAAGTAGTAATCACGTTTTCTGCACCGACTAGACTCTTAACTTCATCAACATCGATTTGTTGAGGCAAGTCAGTCTTGTTCAAGATCACGATTCGCTTGGAATCGTTGGTTAATTCGATTAATTGACGATCTTCGTCAGAAAGTTTTTCAGAGTAGTTCAATACCAATAGTACTAAATCTGAACTAGCGATGGCCTTTCTTGAACGTTCCACACCGATTTTTTCAACCTTATCTTCGGTTTCACGGATTCCGGCAGTATCGACTAATTTCAAAGGAACACCCTTAACGTTAACGTATTCTTCCAACACGTCACGTGTGGTTCCTGGAACATCTGTAACGATGGCCTTATCTTGGTGTAACAAGTGGTTTAAGATACTTGATTTACCAACATTTGGACGACCAACGATAGAAGTAGCAAGTCCATCCCTTAGAACTTGTCCTTGCTTGGCAGTTTCTAGTAGTTTTTCAACCTTAGCTTTTAAATCAACCGCATTTTCCTTCAATAACTTAGAAGTCATTACTTCGGCATCGTCATATTCAGGGTAATCGATGTTAACTTCGACATTTGCTAAAACGTCCAAAATTTGTTGTCTAAGCGTTCTAATTAGTCTTGAAAGGTTTCCTTCAAGTTGGCTTTCGGCAGCCTTCATAGAGCGGGTAGTTTTGGCGTCAATAACATCCATGACCGCTTCTGATTGTGAAAGGTCAATTCGTCCATTCAAGAATGCACGTTTAGTAAATTCACCCGGTTCAGCAAGACGGGCACCATAACTTAAAATCAATTGAAGAATGGTATTAGTGGCTAAGATACCACCGTGACAGTTAACCTCAATCACGTCTTCACATGTATAAGTCTTTGGTGCTCTCATTACTGATACCATTACTTCGTCAACGTCTTCGTTAGTGTCTGGATCAAAGACGTGTCCGTAATTAATGGTGTGTGAGGCAACCTTGTTTAAGTCCTTACCTCGATAAATTTTACTAATCACCTTTAAAGCGTCATCCCCACTGATTCTAACGATGGAGATCCCCCCTTCACCAGGTGGTGTTGAAATCGCTGCGATTGTATCAAAATCTGTAGTCGTTGCCATGTTCCTCTTCCTTTCTTAATTATCAAAATCCGTTTTGTGGCCTAGCGCACAAAAAAAGTGCCCACTCCACGCCAAAAAAACTCAGCATGGATAAAGCACTTTGACTACTTCATCTATCTCTGATAAGAATGATACCTTATATAATAAAAACTTTATCCGGTTTTGTCAATTTATATGACTATCCTTGTGGTTCTACAACGACAGCACGGTAAGGTTCGCGACCTGATGAGAATGTGTTGACGTATAGATTGTCTTCTAGTTGGTTATGAATAACCTTTCTTTCGAAAGAAGGCATTGGATCTAGGTATACCGGTTGTCCTGTAGCGACCGCTTCTCTGGCTGTTTTTTCAGCTAATTTCTTCAAAATTTCAGTACGGCGGTGACGGTAATCGGCTGTATCTAGTTGAATTGATAAACGGCTGTATCCGATGTGGTTCAAGTAGATTTGTGCCAAGTTTTGTAAAGCATTGATGGTTAGACCATGCTTACCGATTAATAAACCTTCTTGTTCGGTCTTGAAGTTAATGCGAGCGAACTTTCTGTTAATAATCTTAGGTTGTAATTCGGCTGAAACGCCCAATTCTTCGATGATTGGCTTCAAATAAGCCACTAGATCTTCCATGGCTTGTTCATTTGAATGATGACGTTTCTTTGTTTCGGTTGTTTCTTCTGGTTGATTGTTAATCTTAATATTTTTTGTTGGTGTTGCTGCGATTTCTTGAGAGTTTGATGCATTTTTATGGTTTTTAACGTCGATTTCGACGATTGCATCACGTTTTCCGATTCCAAAAAAGCCTTTACGGTTTGTTTGAACAATGTTGATATCAGCATTGCTCTTATCAACGTTTAGTGACTTTAGTCCTTCCTCGATCGCTTCACTGACTGTTTTAGCAGTAAATGTTGACATGTTGGGACTCCTTTTAAAATAAACTATGTTATTAATAATATCACAAACTAGCGGTCCAATGATACACAAAAAAAGCGTCTGATTATAAAATCAGACGCTTTTTATTATTTACGACGAGATTTTTTAGCTTTGCGAATTGCTTTTTCAACATTACGCTTGTGTTGCTTTTCAGCACGTAGCTTTTCTTCTCGTTCTCTTTGAATCTTCCAAGGGTTTTGAATAAACAATGTTTGTACAGCTTGGAAGGCATTTGTTACTACCCAATAAATTGAGATCGCAGCTGGAATATTTAATGCCATGAAGAAAATGATAACGGGCATCCCGAACATCATTCCCTTTGTCATCCCATTTTGCTCAGGTTGTGACTTCATTGCTAGCCATGAACTAATGAAAGTAAATACGGCGGCTAGAACCGGCATAATAAAGTATGGGTCTTTGTGTCCTAATTGTAACCATAGGAAATGACCTGACTTCAAAATATCTGTACGCCAGATAGCTTGGTATAAGGCCCACAAGATTGGTAATTGAACTAATAGTGGCAAACAACCAGCAACAGGGTTAACACCTGCTTCAGCGTATAGCTTTTGTTGTTCTTCACGAAGTAACTTAACAGTTTCAGTATCCTTTGATGAATACTTCTTTTGAAGTTCCTTTAACTTAGGTTGTAGTTCTTGGGTCTTCTTCATACTCTTGGTTTGATAAATCATCAAAGGCAAGATAATGATACGAACGATGATGGTGAAAGCAACTATACCCATTCCATAGTTAGAACCGAAGAATTTGGCTAACCAAATGATGGCTCTTGAGAAATTAAGTACGATAACTCCATCCCATAGACCGGTACTGTGTGAAGTAATTGGTTTATTACTACATGCAGTCAAGAAAAATACCAATCCTAAAATTGAAGTAAGTGAAAGATACTTTTTAAATTTTTTCATTAGTCTTCTCCCTCAACATAATCAGAATCAAGCAAGTTTGCTAATTTTAAAACATGCACCATATTCTTTTTAACTTCTTCCATTGATAGTTGGTCTGCTCTTGGACGAGCAATAACCAAGAAATCGACGTCTTGTCTTAGATATGGCTTTAATTCAGTCAAACTTTGTCTAACTCGTCTTTTTACCCAGTTTCTGTGAACGGCATTCCCAATTTTCTTACCAACTGAGATACCAACTCTAAAATGGGGTTGATCAGGCTTTTCCATTTGATAAATGACAAAAGTCCGATTAGCAACTGAATTATGTTTTTCAAAAACATTTTGGAATTCTGCTTCTTTTTTGACGCGATATGACTTACGCATAATCCATCTCCATTAAATTTTGTTCAATATAATGAAAAAGACCACTGAATGGTCAGTGGTCTATACAGTCAATGACTTTCTACCTTTTTTACGACGGCGAGCTAAAACTTTACGACCGTTGCTAGTGCTCATACGACTACGGAAACCGTGAGTACGTGCGTGCTTACGTTTCTTTGGTTGGTAAGTTCTCTTCATTACTAACCCTCCCTTATATATTTTGTATGTTTCTTTTCTATGTCAAATACATTTCCTAAACATAATACCATAAAAAAATTAATGATGAAACATAAAAATCAAATTCTTTCCCTAAAGGGATCCATTTTTTATCCACATTTTAATTTGTTTCATACACATTTTTAGATTTTTCTTGTTGATTAAAATTTTGCAATTAACAGGCTTTTCCACAAGTTTTCCACAAGTAAACAGCCTGTTATTAGAATTATTCACAAGTTGTGCATAACTTTTTATTTTTGTTGATATATCGGTTATACTTACCTGTGGATTATTAACATTTTTCTGTGGAAAACTCAAAAATTAGAGGTTTTTAGTCGACTTATCAACAGGGTGTGGAAAATGAAATTAACAGGGTGTGAAACAATTATACACAAGCAGATGTGCTTGTGGAAAACTTTTTTTTAAAATGGTAAAATTACTAAAGATTTTTAACGGGAGGAAATGATTCATGGATAAAGACTCATTATGGGAAGCAATCAGTGAAGCTTTTGAAAAAAATTACTCCACTACAACCTATTCAACATGGATTGCTACGGTTAATCCCATTAGCTTAGTCGGAAATGAGCTAACGCTTGAACTTCCATCTCCTCTCCATCGTGATTATTGGGAAGATAAGTTAGAAGACTCTTTAGTAGAGTATTCATACCAAATAACTAAGAGAGATATCGTTCCAAAATTCGTTGTTGAAGGAGAACTTGGTAGTTCAGCTAAGAAAGATGATTCTGTTAAAGAGAATTCAAGCAGCGCAAACGATAATGAATTCTTACAAAACAGTCATCTAAATCCTAACTATACATTTGAATCCTTCGTTATCGGTAAAGGTAACCAAATGGCGCATGCGGCGGCGCTAGTTGTTTCCGAAGATCCAGGAAAAATGTATAACCCACTTCTTTTATACGGAGGTGTCGGATTAGGTAAAACCCACTTGATGCACGCAATTGGTAACAAAATTCTAGAAGACAATCCAACTGCAAACATTATGTATGTAACTAGTGAGTCATTCACCAATGATTTCATTAATGCGATTCAAAATAATGAAACCGAAGCATTCAGACAAGAATACAGAAACGTTGATGCTCTGCTAGTTGATGATGTTCAGTTCTTCGCTGATAAGGACGGAACTCAAGAAGAATTCTTCCATACTTTCAATGATTTGTATGAAAATAAAAAACAAATTGTTTTAACTTCTGATCGTTTACCAAAGGAAATTGCCAAGTTGCAAGATCGTTTGGTTTCTCGATTCGCCTGGGGACTTCCGGTAGATATTACCCCTCCAGACCTAGAAACAAGAATTGCTATCTTGCGTGCGAAAGCAGAAGCAGACGGGATTCAAGTTCCCCCAGATACGCTTAATTACATAGCTGGTCAATTTGATTCAAACGTTCGTGAACTAGAAGGTGCACTATCTCGTGTACATGCATTTGCTAACTTCAAAAAGGTTCCAATTACAACTGACTTAGTTTCAGAAGCCCTACGTGGCCTTAACAATGGTGATTCCAAACCTGAAATTACGGTTGAAAACATCATTAAATCAGTTTCAAATTACTACAACGTTTCTATAGACGATTTAAAAGGGAAAAAACGCGTTAAAACAATCGTCATCCCTCGTCAGATAGCGATGTATTTAAGCCGTACCTTAACTAATAGTTCTCTTCCAAAGATTGGTAACGCCTTTGGCGGTAAGGATCATACAACTGTTATCCATGCTTACGATAAAATAGCCGATGCAGTTCAATCTGATTCAACAATCAAAGAACAAATCCAAGAACTAAAGGAAACATTAGAGAGATAAGGGTGTGGAAAAACGTGGTAAGTTATCCACAGGTTATCCACATGTGCAAAACTTTGTGTCCGTAAGAGTAAATCGAGTTTTCCACAGTATACACAAGCCCTACTACTACTGTTTTAACTATATATATTAATTAATATTAAATACTACATGCGAGGAGACTTTCAAAATGAAATTTTCAATCAAACGATCAGCATTCATTCAAGGAATAAACATGGTTTCAAGAGCAATTTCATCAAAAACCACTATTCCTATTTTGACTGGTCTAAAGTTAAGTGCATCAAACGAAGGTTTGATCTTAACTGGTAGCAATGCTGATGTTTCTATCGAAACTGTTATTGACAGAAACGATGCAGATAACGAACTAATCATCGAAGAAGAAGGTTCAATCGTTTTACCTGCTAGATTCTTCAGTGGAATCGTTAAGAAATTACCTAGCGATAAAATGACACTTTCCGTTGCAAATGGTTTCCAAACTGAAATCACTTCAGGAACTTCATCATTCACTATCAATGGTTTAGATGCTGCTGATTACCCTCACTTACCTGAAATCGAAAACGATAACGAAATTTCATTATCAGGTGACGTGTTTAAGGAAATCATTAACCAAACTGTTATCGCCGTATCAAACCAAGAAAGTCGCCCTATCCTAACTGGTGTTCACTTTGTGCTAAAAGACGGTACTCTATTTGCTGTCGCAACTGATTCACACCGTCTAAGTCAACGTAAAGTTGCCCTACCAGATAACCAAGGCGAATACGACGTTATCATTCCTGGTAGCAGTCTTTCAGAACTATCAAAGATGATTTCAGACGATACTGAAAACGTTAAGATGAAGATCACCGAAAACCAAGTTCTATTCACTATTGGTAACACTTACTTCTACTCAAGACTTCTTGAAGGAACATACCCTGATACTTCTAGATTGATTCCAAAAGATTCAGAAACTAACGTTCAATTCGATGCCTACGAACTACTTGGTGCGATTGAAAGAGCTTCTCTTCTATCTCACGAATCAAGAAACAACGTTGTTAAGCTAACTATCAAGGCAAATGTTAAACAAGTAACCATCTCTGGTAACTCTCCAGACGTTGGTAACGTTGAAGAAGAAGTTGAAAGCAAGGAAGTTGCCGGAAATGACTTAGAAATTTCATTTAACCCTGATTACATGAAGGACGCCCTACGTGCCTTTGGACACTCAATGATCAATGTGTCATTCACATCATCACTACGTCCATTCACCCTTGTTCCTTCTGAAGATGCTGAAAACTTCATCGAATTAATCACCCCAGTACGTACTTTCTAGGGATTTTAATAATTCATCTAATAAAACGCGAGCCCCGTCTAATAAAGGGTCGCGTTTTTTTAATTTACGAATTAATAATTGTTTGAAATTTTGTAATTTTAGTCTAAGATATATTAAAAGGAGGGGTTTGCATGTCTAAGATAAAGTCAATCCAGGACTGGACCTACAACAATGGATTAGATTTCACATACCTAAGTGATCCGAAAACAATTCAATACTTAACTGGGTTTTACAGTGATCCGGTAGAGAGGGTATTAGCATTAATCGTATTTCCTGAAAAGGATCCGTTTATGTTTGCACCCGCATTGGAAGTAGAAGCAATTAAAGATACTGGTTTTCCATATGATGTTTATGGATACTTAGATCATGAAAATCCATGGCAAAAGATTGCTGCTCATGTCCAACAAAGAGTGGCAACGCCAAAATCAGCAGGAATTGAAAAAGAAAGCTTAACAGTTGCACGTCTAGAAAGTTTACACAGAGAGTTGCAAGATGTAACTTTTGAAACTGACGTCACTGATTACTTGAACACAATGCGTTTGATTAAGACTCCAGACGAAATCGAAAAGTTGAAGGAAGCGGGTAAAGAAGCCGACTTTGCTTTCGAAAAAGGTTTCGCAGCATTAAAAGCAGGGAAGTCAGAAAAATCAGTCGTTGCTGAATTGGAATACGCACTAAAACAAAAGGGTGTCATGGAAATGAGTTTTGATACCTTAGTTCAAGCAGGGGCACATGCTGCTGAACCACACGGTGCAACCTCCGATAATTTAGTAAAAGAAAATGAAATGGTGCTATTTGATCTAGGAACAGTGCATGATGGATACATCTCAGATGCCACCAGAACTGTTGCCGTTGGTGAAATTAGCGACAAACAAAAAGAAATTTACGATGTCTGTCTAGAAGCTCAATTAGCTGCGATGGATTTCGTTAAACCAGGTGTAACAGCTGAAGAAGTCGATAAGGTTGCAAGAGACATTATCGAAAAGGCGGGATATGGTAAATACTTCATTCACCGTCTAGGCCATGGAATGGGGATGTCTGAACACGAATTCCCATCAATCATGGAAGGAAACAAGATGGTATTGAAACCAGGAATGTGTTTCTCAATCGAACCTGGAATTTATGTCCCAGGATTCGCTGGTGTCCGTATCGAAGATTGCGTTTACGTAACCGAAGATGGATGCGAACCATTTACCCATACACCTAAAGAAATTAAATATTTATAAAATAAGACCCCTTAGAAAGTTATCTAAGGGGTTCTTTTTGCGTTTAAAGTGATTTTTTAAGGATATGAGCGATTTTGGCATGGATTTAACAAACTAGTAAGCACTTTTATATAATTGCTTAGAAAGGCTAAAATCAGCTTATAAACTATACTTTTGACGTCCAAAAGGGTATAATAGTACATAGGAAAAGGTGGGTGAAGTTTTGAAAAAGAATGTTTTCATCGATACCGAATATATAACATTAGGTCAGTTGTTGAAGGAAGAAGATATCGTATCTTCCGGTGGTCAAGCTAAGTGGTATTTGAAGGACCATGCAGTGAAACTAAACGACGAACCTGAAGATCGTCGTGGTAAGAAATTATACGACGGGGATAACGTTGAAGTTATTGATGTTGGTTTGTTTTTTATTCGCAAAAAGTAGGCTTTATTTATGAAATTAAGAGAACTCAAATTACGTAATTTTCGTAATTATAGCGATGTAGAGGTGCAGTTCTCACCTTCAATTAACGTCTTGTTGGGTAACAATGCCCAAGGAAAGACCAACATGCTAGAAGCAATCTATGTTTTGGCATTAACGCGTAGTCATCGTACTAATAACAATCGCGACTTGATTAATTGGGAAAATGAAAATGCGCAGGTCTATGGCGAGGTTGAAAAAGAACTAGGCACCACCAAATTGGAAATCGATTTGGGAAAGAAAGGCAAACGTGCAAAAGTAAATCAACTCGAACAGGCTAAACTATCCTCCTATGTGGGTGAACTAAACGTGATTTTGTTTGCTCCGGAGGACTTATCCATCGTTAAGGGAGCGCCAACGGTTCGCCGTCGCTTCATGGACATGGAATTTGGTCAAATGAGCAGTCAGTATTTATACAATAATTCTCAATACAGAAAGATTCTAAAACAACGAAATAATTACCTAAAGCAGCTTCAGCTAAAAGAGGCTTCGGATAAGCTTTATCTAGATGTCTTATCAGATCAATTAGCTGCTTATGGTGCCAAGTTAATTTTTCAACGTTTGGAATTATTGAAGAAGTTGCAGGGATGGGCAGCAAATATCCATGCTGAAATTTCTCAAGGCAAAGAAGAATTGAAGTTTAAATATGTTTGCGCATTAAAGAAAAAACAGCAGACCAATGAAAATGACATTTACACCGGTCTAAAGGAATTGTTTGACGAAAACAAGGACAAAGAAATTAGACAGGGTAATACGTTATATGGTCCGCATCGTGATGATTTACAGTTTATTATCAACGGAAAAGATGTTTCGACGTTCGGCTCACAGGGCCAACAAAGAACATCCGCACTTTCGGTTAAGTTAGCCGAAATTGATTTAATGAAGGAAGAAACGAACGAATATCCAATCCTATTGTTGGATGATGTTTTATCCGAGTTAGACGATAATCGTCAGACTCATTTATTAAAGTCAATTCAAGATAAAGTGCAAACGTTTTTGACGACTACGAGTCTAAGCGGAATTGCTCGCGACTTAATATCTGATCCAAAGGTGTTCAATATTTCAAGTGGGCAAGTCGTAGAAGAATAGTCTGAATTAGGGGAGGAATAAAGTTGACTGAAAATGAAAAAGAAGAACAAAGAAGAAAAGCTGACGAATATAATGCCAGCCAAATTCAAGTTCTAGAAGGTCTAGAAGCGGTACGTAAACGTCCAGGTATGTACATTGGATCAACCAGTGTTCAAGGTCTCCACCATTTGGTATGGGAAATTATTGATAATGGGATTGATGAAGCCCTAGCTGGTTTCGCCGACACCATTCACGTAACTGTTGAAAAAGATAACAGTATTACAATCGTCGATAATGGACGTGGGATTCCTACTGATATCCAAGAAAAAACTGGAAAGCCAGCCCTAGAAACAGTATTTACTATCTTGCATGCCGGAGGTAAGTTCGGTGGTGGCGGATACAAGGTTTCTGGTGGTCTTCACGGGGTTGGGGCATCAGTTGTTAACGCGTTATCAACTGAATTAGACGTAACCGTAACTCGTGATGGTAAGAAGTACTACATGGACTTCAAGCGTGGTCACGTTAACACCAAGATGAAATTCGTTGGTGATGATGATCCAGATAACCATGGTACTAAGGTTCACTTCCTTCCAGATCCAGATATCTTTACTGAAACGACCACATACAACATCAAAACTTTAACCGAAAGAATTAGAGAACTTGCTTTCTTAAACAAGGGACTAAAGATTTCACTTCGTGACAACCGTCCAGAAGAACCAACATACGAAGAATTCCACTACGAAGGTGGTATCAAGCACTACGTTGAATACATCGATAGTGAAAAGACACCATTATTCGAAGAACCAATCTATGTTGAAGGAATGGAAAATGACATTTCAGTTGAAGTTGCACTTCAATACACTGATGATTACCACAGTGAAATGAGAACATTTACCAACAACATTCACACCATCGAAGGTGGTACTCACGAAGAAGGATTCAAACGTGCATTAACTCGTGTTATCAACGATTACGCTCGTAAGAACAACCTACTAAAAGAAAAAGACGATAACTTAACCGGTCCTGACGTTCGTGAAGGTTTAACAGCCGTTATTTCTGTTAAACATCCGGACCCACAATTCGAAGGACAAACTAAGACTAAGTTAGGTAACTCAGACGCAAGAACCGCTACTGATCACATCTTCTCAGAACACTTTGCTAAGTTCTTATTTGAAAACCCAACATTGGGTAAGCAAATTGTTGAAAAGGGTGCATTAGCCTCTCGTGTTCGTGCCGCTGCTAAGCGTGCGCGTGAAGTTACCAGAAAGAAATCAGGACTAGAAATTTCTAACTTACCTGGTAAGTTAGCCAACAATACTAGTCGTGACCCTGAAATCTCTGAATTATTCATTGTCGAAGGGGACTCCGCGGGTGGATCTGCTAAGCAAGGTCGTTCCCGTTTGACCCAAGCCATCTTGCCAATTAGAGGTAAGATTTTGAACGTTCAAAAGGCAACAATGGACAAGATTTTAGCCAATGAAGAAATCAGATCAATGTTTACAGCAATGGGTACTGGTTTCGGTAATGACTTTGATATTGAAAAGGTTCATTACCACAAACTAATTATCATGACCGATGCCGATGTCGATGGTGCCCACATTCAAACACTTCTATTGACATTGATTTATAACTACATGCGTCCATTAATCGACGCTGGATATGTCTACATCGCTCAACCACCTTTGTATCGTTTACAACAAGGTAAGATGATTAGATACATTGCAAATGATGATGAATTGGAACAATGGAAGGCTCAATTGCCTGCATCTCCAAAACCTAGCATCTCTCGTTACAAGGGTCTTGGTGAAATGGATGCCGAACAACTTTGGGATACTACTATGAACCCAGACAACCGTCGTCTACAAAGAGTTGAAGCAAAGGATGCTGCACAAGCTGCTGAAATCTTTGACATGTTGATGGGTAACAAGGTAGAACCACGTCGTAAATTCATTGAAGAAAACGCCACATTCGTTGAAAACTTAGACATTTAACATGAATGTTTCATGTGAAACATTTTAATGTAACGACCATGAATTGGAGGTAAAAACATTGGCCAATAATGAAGATTTATCAAGCCATCGTATTGAAAACGTTGACTTATCTGAAAAAATGAAAACATCATTCTTGGACTACGCAATGAGTGTTATCGTTGCGCGTGCCCTTCCTGATGTTCGAGACGGAATGAAACCAGTTCACAGAAGAATCCTATACGATATGCGTGAACTTGGTTTAACTCCTGACAAACCATTCCGTAAGTCTGCCAGAATCGTAGGGGATACTCTTGGTAAGTATCACCCCCATGGTGATGCTGCAGTTTATGGATCAATGGTTAGAATGGCCCAAACATTTAGTTACAGATATCCATTGGTTAATGGACATGGTAACTTCGGTTCTGTCGATGGTGATGGTGCCGCTGCCATGCGTTATACCGAAGCAAAACTAAGTAAAATTGGGATGGAAATGCTAAGAGACATCAACAAGGATACTGTCGATTTCCAAGATAACTTCGATGGTAGTGAAAGAGAACCAGAAGTATTACCTTCTCGTTTCCCTAACCTACTTGTTAATGGTGCTTCCGGAATTGCCGTTGGGATGGCTACAAACATTCCTCCTCACAATTTAAGCGAAGTAATCTCAGCAATTCATATCTTAATGAACAATCCAGAAGCTACTACTGCTGACTTGATGGAAGCATTACCTGGCCCTGACTTCCCAACTGGTGGTGTCGTTTTAGGTAAATCTGGAATTAGAAGAGCTTATGAATCTGGTAAGGGTAGCATCGTGCTACGTGCCAAGACCGAAATTGAAGAACAAAAGAGTGGTAAGCAACGCATTATCGCCACTGAAATTCCATACATGGTTAACAAGGCGAAGTTAATCGAACACATCGCCAACCTTGTTCGTGACAAACGACTAGATGGGATTACAGATATCAATGATGAATCTGACCGTGATGGTATGAGAATCGTGATTGATGTTAGACGTGATGCATCTGCTCAAGTCGTTCTAAACAACCTATATAAGCTAACATTAATGCAAACTAGCTTTAGTTTTAACATGCTAGCTATCGTTGAAGGTACTCCAAAGATTTTAAGTTTGAAAGAAATCTTAAATGAATACTTGGAACACCAAGTTAACGTTATCAAACGTCGTACTGAATACGAATTAGCCAAAGCTGAAAACCGTGCGCACATCTTAGCCGGTTTAATCGTTGCTTTGGATAACATTGACCGTGTTATTACAATCATCCGTGAATCACAAACCTCAGCAATCGCTAAGGATCAATTAATGAGTGAATTCTCACTAACCGATAAGCAAGCCCAAGCTATCTTGGACATGCGTCTTGTTCGTTTGACTGGTTTGGAACGCGACAAGATTGTTAGCGAACATGCCGAACTATTAAAAGACATCGAACGTTACAAGGAAATTCTAGGTAGTCGTGAAAAGATTAATGAATTAATCTATCAAGAATTACTAGAAATCCAAGAAAAATACGGTGACGAAAGAAAGACTGAACTACGTGTTGGTGAAGTTCTAAGTATCGAAGACGAAGATTTAATCGCTGAAGAAGATATCATGATTACATTGACTCACAACGGTTACATCAAACGTACTGCTACTTCAGAATTCAAGAGCCAAAATCGTGGTGGTCGTGGTGTGCAAGGAATGGGTGTCCACGACGATGACTTCATCGAACACTTACTAGCAACTACTACTCACCATTCATTACTATTCTTTACCAACCTAGGTAAGGTTTACAGAATGAAAGGTTACGAAATCCCTGAATACGGTCGTTCCGCTAAGGGGATTCCAATCATCAACCTATTAGGAATTGATACAGATGAAAAGATTCAAGCTGTTATTCCAGTTGACGATAACGAAAGTAACGACGGCAAGTTCTTATTCTTCACAACCCTAAAGGGAACTGTAAAACGTACACCAATCGATGAATTCCAAAACATCAGAAGTAATGGTCTAAAGGCTATTCACTTGAAGGACGAAGACGAATTGATGCGTGTATCAACAGTATCTGAAGACCAAAACATTATTATTGGTACTCACTTAGGTTACTGTGTCAGCTTCAAGGTTTCAGACGTTCGTTCAATGGGACGTTCTGCTACCGGGGTTCGTGGTATCCGTCTAAGAGAAAATGATTACGTAGTTGGTGGGGATGTATTAGATCCAAACGACAACGTCTTCGTTATCTCTGAAAATGGTTACGGTAAGCAAACTCCTGCTTCCGAATACCAAATCAAAGGCCGTGGTGGTAAGGGTATCAAGACAGTTAACGTGACTGAAAAGAACGGTCCATTAGCTGGATTGACTACTGTTGCCGGTGATGAAGATATCATGCTTGTTACTGACAAGGGTGTTATGATCAGATTTAGTATTTCTGACGTTTCACAAACCGGTCGTGCTACTCTAGGGGTTCATTTAATCAAGATTGATGAAGATTCTAGAGTATCAACTGTTGCCCGTGTTCAAAAAGAAGACGAAACAGAAGATGATGCTGAAGAACAAACCGCTGAAGTAAGTTCTGACAATGCAGAATCAACTGACGAAGTAAATAACAACGACGAAGAATAATCGTCAAACAAAAAAGCTTTCATGTAGGATATCAAAGTCCTATGATGAAAGCTTTTTTATTGTGGTTGTTCACCAATAAATCTATAATTAGGCCTTAATACACTTTAAAAAACGGGGGTGAGCGAATGGAAAAACAAAATCAACTAACGCAGAGCCAATCCAACCAACAAATTATTAAGTCACTGACGAGTAATGGTTTGGGGGCCTTTAGTTACGGAATATTCCAGTACGGAATTAGTTTCATGTTATTGCATGCCACCCATTCTCCATTGAGTTTTGGGATGAACATTGCCGTTGGTCCCTTGATTAGTTTATTGACGTTTATTCCGATTGGAAACTTTGTCGATACCCATAATCATAAGCGCATTATCTTTTGGGGTTATGTCTTAAGAATGATTGGTTTTCTTGCATTAGCATTAGCACTACCATTTTTCCACGGTGGATCATTATTGATTCCGGTCGCGATTTTTATTGCGATTGATTCTATCTTGGTGAACCTGAGAAACACAGCGTACTCAGCATCAATTCGTCAATTAGTGAGAATGTCGGATGTCGCAAAACTGACTTCGCTCACCACCGCAGTTGCATCAGCTTCTAGAATATTATCGCCCGTCTTAGGGATTACGCTGTATGCATTGATTAGTGTCGAGGGATTAATCGCTTTAGAAATCGCAGCGACGGTAGTAGCTATGTTAATTATGATGTCGCTTCATTTCTACGAGGTTAAAGCGGAAAAACAAGAACGCGTATCGCAAAGACAACAGTTTAAACAAACCCTTCAATACGTTAAAAGACGGCCATTTATTCGAGACAGTATTGTGGCGGAAATCGTGGTTAACTTCTTCTACACGGCTGTTGTTACCGGGAGTCCATTCATCATCGTTAACCAATTAGGGTTGCCCAATTCGGTAGTAATTTGGACGGAAACCGGATACTCAATTGGTTATCTAACTGGTAGTTTGATTACCAGTCGATTAAGGCAACAAAATCACTTTGGAATTAAGATTATGTCGACCATGATTTTGGTTGGAATCAGTCTAGTTGGCTTAGGATTCCTATTCACCGTTACCAAGAATCAAATGATTGTTTCGGTAATTGGGATGCTATTGTCATTATTGATGGAACTATCCTTTGCCATCTTTGATTTGGCGATTGAAATTCGTCTTCAAAGTACCGTTGAACATAACATTTTGGGCAGGGTTAGTTCCACGCTTTACACGGTTGGATACGCCATTATGCCATTTGGAACCTTGGTATATACTTGGTTATATGACATTTTCCCAAATGGTAGTTTGATTATGATTATTAGCGGTGTGATTTTAATAGTCTATACCGTGTTTAGTATTTCTCAATTCGTTAGAAACATTAAAAAAGATGATTTGTATGTGGAGGAGCATGCGGATCAGATTAATTAAGGTGAATAATATGCGTTCAAAGAAACATCATTCACCAGAAACGGTTAAACAAATTCATGATTTTTTTAAATACACGAAAATAGCCGTGGTTAACATTATCTTGTTGTCACTTTGCTATGATGTCTACGACTTCATTCGAAATTCTGGCAGGATGGATTTGGCAAATGTCTTATTTATATCAGCTACCAGTAGTATGGTTGTATTTTCGGCCGTTGCCTTTGATAAGGATGACTTCTTAAGTATGAGTAAAATTGTTATTTCAATCAGTTTCGTAGTCTATACAATCTCCTCAATTCTATGGAGCTGGCTTTTTATTTATTTAGTCGGCAAGATAGATCAAATGATCTCATCAATTTATTTTGAACTGGTTATTCATTTTATCGTTAATTTTTTGAGATATACTTTTCCATCAATTTCCCTTCAAATGGTCTTTATATATATACTGTTTGTGGTTTATAAAATCATCATGCGTAAAGATTATTGAACGTAAAGTATAATAAATTAATAAATTCTTAATTAAAATTTTATTAAATTGGTGATAGAATTAAAACATATCAAGAATTGAGGGGATATTCTTATGACTTTTAAGAGAGATTTGAAGACTTTGTTGTTTGTCTTTTCATTGTTCCTATTGATTGCTATGGGAGTTAACGCTAATGCTAGCGTTAAGACATACCATCAAAGGGGATATGCTTTGAAGGGTGGTTATGCAACACACTTCGTAAACAACGGAAACTATGCATACATTCCAAAGTACAGTTACGGTTCTAGCGATGGATACTACGAAAGCTCTACTTACCAATCAAGTTCATACACTATGTTTGCAAAAGGTGGAAATTTCCGTCGTAATGCCAAAACTAGTTTTTACCTACCAGTTTCATACAAATCAAGTGGTGATCTTGGAAATCCACAAAGTGTCGCTATTTCAAGATCTGGTCAATACGCTTACGTAATGTACCCAGATACTGAAAACACCATTATTAGATACGACCTTTGGAAGCTACAAAGTTTAGGTATTGATACTACCAACATGGCTCAATTAAGAATGGGTGTTAGAGATCGTGACCCACAAATTATGTCAGCCATCAAGTTTGGTCCTAAATTTGACGCTGGTCATGGTCAATCACTAGCATTGAACCCAAAGACTAATACGCTATGGTATGTAAAAATGGGCGTTGTGACAACTTCACCAACATTAGTTGAAGTTAGTCCAACTACATTAAAACCAATTAAGCAAATTAAGTTTAACTTCAGTCCTTCATACTCAATTAATAATGAATTAGCGATTGATAACAACGGAAACTTCTATACATACGTTAAATACCGTATGCAAGGTAAATCCGCTGGTAGAATCGTTATCTTCAAGGGACAAGTTAAGAACAACCGTGTTACTTTCCAAGCTATCAAGCAAGGTTTAGCAAACGGTCAAGGTTTCCAAACTCAAGGAATGGGTTACAACCCAGCAAATAATCGTTTATACCTAGTTTCTGACGGTGTTATTTCATCAATTCCAGTAAACAAGTTAAACAAATTACGTCCAAGTGATGTTAGAACAACTAAATTTAAGACTAACCTAGAATTCGAAGGAATTGCCTTTAACCAAGCTGGTTTAGGATACATCCTAACAATTCGTGGATCACAACTATTTACTATTAATAACTTTTAAAAAATAACGGGAATGTTTCTTTGCGTATATATAAATGTATCGCAGAAAAACAATCCCGTTTTTTGTATTGAATATTTTATTTTTTAATGTTAAACTTATTGAACGTGAGTATTGGTTATAAATAACTCGTACTCCTTACTCAACCCAAGAGGTTGGGTCTAAAGTCCACAAGGAGGTGTAATTCATGGAAGAACACAAATATGAAATTACTTACATCATTCGTCCAGATATGGAAGAAGGAGCTAAGAACGACTTAGTTGCTAAGTTCGACAAGGTTCTAACTGACAATGGTGCTAAGATTATTGATTCAAAAGACTGGTCAAAGCGTCGTTTCGCTTACGAAATCGCCGGTTACAACGAAGGTGTATACCACATCGTTAACCTAACTACTGCAGACAAGACTGCTCTAGACGAATTCGACCGTCAATCAAAATTCAGTGATGACATTCTACGTCAAATGACTGTAAGAAGATAATTTAGAATTTAAACGTTTTAAAAAAGAGAGGAGTAATTTTCAGCATGATTAATCGTACAACTTTAACTGGTAGATTAACACGGGATGTTGATTTGCGATACACTCCAAGCGGTTCAGCCGTAGGTAACTTCACTTTAGCTGTTGATCGTAGTTTTACCAACCAACAAGGTGAAAGAGAAGCAGATTTTATCAACTGTGTTATCTGGCGTAAATCCGCTGAAAACTTTGCTAACTTCACCCATAAGGGTGCTTTGGTTGGTATTGATGGACGTATTCAAACAAGAAATTACGAAAATCAACAAGGCCAAAGAGTATATGTTACTGAAGTAGTTGTAGAAAACTTTGCATTACTAGAACCTCGTTCAAGTAACCAAGGTAACAACAACGCCGGCAACAATGCTCCTCAAGCAAATGCAGGAAATAACAATCCATTTGATTCATCAAACAACGCCCCATCAAATAATGGTGGCAACAACTCAGCGGATCCGTTCGCTAACTCTGGTGATCAAATTGATATTTCCGATGATGATTTACCATTTTAATGTGTAAATAAAAGAGGAGGGAAATTTAATGGCTCAACAAAGAAGAGGTGGCCGTCGTCGCCGTAAGGTTGACTTCATCGCCGCAAACCACATCGAATACATCGATTACAAAGATACTAACCTATTAAGTCGTTTCGTATCTGAAAGAGGTAAGATTTTACCACGTCGTGTTACTGGTACTAGCGCAAAGAACCAACGTAAGTTAACTCTTGCTATCAAGCGTGCACGTATCATGGGCTTAATGCCATTCGTTTCAGAAGACTAAAAATAACTTTTTAACTGGGATTGATTTTTTATCGGTCTCAGTTTTTTTATGCTCAAAAATACCGATATAAAGGGGATACAAATAATGTTTGTAGCTCCTTTTTTTGAATAATCACCTAATGTGATAAAATAAAGATATAAAAAAATAAAAAAAGAGGAGTTACAATGAAAAAATTGTTCTCGCTAACTAACCTACCTCCATTTTTGAAGAACCAAGTTCTTAGATGGATTGCGTTAGCTTTAACCGTATTATCAATCTTTGGTTTGGTTGTATCTTTCCTATACGATTGGAAATCCGGTGTCCTTTTCTTAGTATTCGTATGTTCATTGTTATCTTACATCTTTAAGAAAATGAACGATCTAAGTGTCAGCACCGATAATTACATCTCAGACCTTTCATACCGTATGCACCGTGGTGAACAAGAAACACTCTTGGAAATGCCAGTTGGTGTATTAATGATCAGTGAAACAGGAGCAATTGAATGGGTAAACCCATATTTGACCCCTTATTTTGGTGATCAAGATTTACTTGGTAAGACCGTCGAAGAGGTAAATGAAGAATTGTCCGATATCCTAGAAAACAATTGGGATAATCCTGACTACGCAACCGTAAAGTGGGAAGACCATTACTTTACAATGTTGATTCAAAAGGAATATCGCACCATCTACATGATGGATATCACTAAGTACTACCAAATCGAAAAAGACTACAACGACGAAAAAATCGCCGTTGGTCAAGTTTTCTTGGATAACTATGATGAAATTACTCAATCAATGACCGACCAAGAAATCTCAAACCTAAATAACTACGTTACCAACGAATTGACTATTTGGGCGCAAAAATTTGGTTTATTCATCAAACAAGTTGATGAAGATCACTACATCATGATGGCCTACTCAAAGGTTCTAAAGGATATCGAAGATGACAAGTTCAGCATCCTAGATGAAATCCGTGAATCTACATCTAAGCAAAACTACCCAGTTACCTTGAGTATCGGGATTGCTTATGGTGAAGACAACCTAAACGACCTATCCGAACAAGCCCAAAGTGATTTGGACTTAGCCTTAGGTCGTGGGGGAGACCAAGTTGTTGTGAAGGCTAAAGACCACGAAGCTCGTTTCTATGGTGGTAAGACCAACCCAATGGAAAAACGTACCAGAGTTCGTGCTCGTATGATTTCTCAAGCCCTACAAGAACTATTCAAAGAAGCAGATACTATCTTCGTGCAAGGTCACAGCCAACCAGATATGGACTCAATTGGTGCTGGCTTAGGTATTCATCGTTTAGCTAAGATGAACAACAAGCACTGTTACGTTGTTATCCCAGATGGAACTTTCCACTCTGACGTACAACGTTTAATCGACAAGACTAAGGAAGACGAAACTCTAGCTTCGGACATCATCACACCAGATGAAGCCCTACAACTAGCTACTGACAACAGTCTTTTAATCATGGTGGACCACTCTAAACCATCAATGAGTGTGTCTGAAGACCTATACAACAGATTGGAAAGCAAGGTTATGATTATTGACCACCATAGACGTGGTGAAGAATTCCCTGAAAACCCAGTCTTGGTCTACATCGAACCATACGCTTCATCAACCTGTGAATTGATTACCGAAATGTTTGAATATCAATCACAAGATGCTGAACCAGTAAGCAAACTAGAAGCAACAGCAATGTTGACCGGTATCTTTGTTGATACTAAGCAATTCACTTTACGTACAGGAACTAGAACGTTTGATGCTGCATCATACCTACGTTCAGCGGGTGCTGATTCAGAAGAAATGCAACAATTCATGCGTGAAAATCCTGATGCCTACATGGCAAGAATGCATCTAATTTCAATGGCCAAGGTCGTTGAAGGACACGAAAACATGATGTACGTAGCCGGTGAAGAAGACAAGGTCTACGATCCTGTTACTGCCGCTCAAGCTGCTGATTCAATGTTAAACATGTCTGGTGTTGAAGCTTCTTACGTTATCTCTCATCGTCCAGATGATTTAATTGGTATTTCTGCAAGAAGTAACGGTGAAGTTAACGTGCAAAGAGTAATGGAAGAACTAGGTGGTGGTGGTCACTTATCAAGTGGTGCTACCCAAATTGCCGATAAGACAATTGAAGAAGTGGAACAAATGCTTTTGGATTCTATCAATGAAGTAAAGAGCGAAGAAGCTCCTGAAGAATCAGAAGACAATTAATTCATTCATTTAAAAAAACACCCAGAGAGTTTATAATAATATAAAGACATTAAGAGGAGTGATTTGAATGAAAGTTATATTTTTAGAAGATGTTCGCGGTAAAGGTAAACGTGGAGAAATCAAGAACGTTTCCGACGGATATGCACAAAACTTCTTAATTAAACAAGGTAAAGCTAAAGAAGCAACCAACTCAGCATTAAGCCAACTTCAAGGTGAAAAACACGCCGAAGCAAAAGAAGCTGCAGCTGAATTACAAGAAGCCAAAGACTTAAAGGCAAAACTAGAAGATGATAAGACAGTCGTTGAATTATCTGCTAAAGTTGGTGCTGACGGCCGTTTATTCGGATCAGTATCCTCAAAACAAATCGTTGCAGAAATGCAAAAACAACATGGCTTAAAGATTGATAAGCGTAAGATTGAATTGGGTGAACCAATTAGAACCTTAGGTTACACTAACGTTCCAGTTAAACTACACAAACAAGTTACTGCTACAATCAGAGTTCATGTAAGTGAAAAATAATCTTAAAGGAAATCGAGGGGTAGTATGAGTAACGAGTATATGAATGGTCAAACACCACCACAAGATTTAGATGGTGAAAAAGCCGTCTTGGGTGCTGTCCTATTAGACAATGAAAAATTAGCAGAAACCCAAGAATTTATTACCTCTGATGATTTTTATCGACATGCTCATCAGTTGATTTTCGCCGCTATGGAGACCTTGGGTGACAAGGACGAACCAATTGATGCGTCGACTTTAAGAACAGAACTTGAAGGTGGCCATAATCTAGAAGATGCCGGTGGTGTGGCTTACTTAGCTGAATTAGCAACCACAACACCAACCGCTGCCAATGCCGTTTACTATGCCAAAAACGTTCACCAAAAGGCAGTTGCTAGACGTCTGATCAAGACCGCAACTGACATTGTGACCGAAAGTTACAACAACAACGGAAACATTGATGAACTATTGGATAACGCTGAACGTTCAATCTTAAACGTTTCAGAAGATAGAAACAGCAATGGTTTCAAGTTCATTGGGGATGTTTTAGGACAATCCCTAGACAGTATTCAAGAATTAGCTCAACAAAAATCAACTGTTACCGGTTTGTCGACTGGCTTTCCAGCTCTAGATAAGATGACAACCGGTTTGCATGATGATGAATTAGTAATTCTAGCCGCTCGTCCAGCCGTTGGTAAGACTGCGTTTGCCCTAAACTTGGCGCAAAACGTGGGTACAAAATCTGGAAAAGCTGTTGCTATTTTCAGTTTGGAAATGAGTGCCGAATCACTAGTTAGTCGTATGATTTGTGCCGAAGGTAGTATCGACGCCAACCACTTGAGAACTGGTCAATTGACTGGTGAAGAATGGCAAAGCGTCTACATGGCAATGGGTAGTCTATCCAATGCCAGCATCTATATCGATGACACTGCCGGAACTAAGATTTCCGAAATTCGTGCCAAATCAAGACGTTTGGCTAAGGATACTAACAACCTTGGTCTAATCGTGGTCGATTACTTGCAACTAGTTGATGGTGGTAGCCAAGAAAACCGTCAACAAGAAGTTTCATACATTTCACGTCAATTGAAGAAGATTGCCAAGGAACTGGGTGTTCCAGTTATTGCGCTATCCCAATTGTCTCGTGGAGTTGAACAACGACAAGACAAGCGTCCGGTTCTATCTGATATTCGTGAATCTGGATCAATCGAACAAGATGCCGATATCGTTGCCTTCCTATACCGTGATGATTATTACGAAAGAGAAGACGGCGACGATGATGAAGAAGAATCAGAAGTAGAAGAAAACAACGACGTAGGTGAAGTTGAAGTAATTATCGAAAAGAACCGTTCAGGTCCTCGTGGAACTGTTAAGTTACTATTTATCAAATCACATAATAAATTCTCATCTATCGCATACAATCCAGATGATGAGGGTTAATTAAAACTAAATCCTTAGCGTTTGCTAAGGATTTTTTTGTCAAAATTCGGGGGTGAGAGAATGAATGAAATTAAACTGCATTGGTTATTTTTAGGATCATTAATTAATAACATTGCGGTAAGTACGGTCTGGCCGCTTACGACCGTCTACATGCATGATGCATTGGGCAAGTCATTGACTGAAGTCGGCATAATTTTGTTCCTATACTCAAGTTCTAACGTTTTGGGTAATTATATATCGGGGAAACTATTTGACCGCCATAATCGCTATATTTTGACGATAATGGGGATTATTACTTCCGTGTTGATATCATTTGGATTAATTTTCTTCAATGGCTGGCCATACTATCCAATTGGATTGGTATTATTTGGCTTTACGACCGGTTGGAACCTAACGATGATTAATTCCTTAGGAACTACCGTCAAACTAAAGTCAGGGCGTTTTATTTTCAATATGTTATACCTAGCGCAAAACGTCGGGGTGGTATTTGGCACGATTGCCGTTGGCTTTATCTATCCAATCGGAATTGGCTACGTCTTCATGTTGACCACCGCCATATTGATTATTTACGGCATTAGCGCCATTCTGACCTATCACAAAGAGGGTTCGATTTACCCAATTAAACGTGATTCCATGAAGAAGACAAAGGTGAAGTTACCACGTCCAAACTGGATTATCGTCACCACATTCTTTGTGACGCTAGCTATCATTTGGATTGTCTATGAACAATGGGTATCCAACATGTCGGTATACATTACCGGATCAGGAATTCCACTATCAATGTACAGTCTATTGTGGACGTTAAACGCATTCTTATTGGTAGTATTCCAACTATTGATTAATTGGATTGCACAAAAACACGACAGCCTATACTTCCAAATTTACTTTGGAATCCTATTTATTGGTTTGTCATTCTTTACACTAATCTTTACCCATACCTACACCGGATTCGTTATCTCAATGATTGTTCTAACATTGGGAGAAGCATCCGTAATTCCTTCAATTCCAGCGTTGGTCAACGAGCTAACGCCGGTTGAAGTAAAAGGTAAGTACCAAGGATTAACCAACGCCTGGGCCGCAATTGGTAAGGCAATTGGACCATTGGTTGGTGGAATCATCATTGATGCCACTTCGTATGGATTATTATTCATCATTTGTACAATCACGTGTGTGGGAATTATTTTAGGATCAGAATTAATCGCTAGATATTCACGCAAAAAAGTAACTAAATATTCAGAATAAAAGGTTCGCTATTTTTATAGCGGATTTTTTATTATAAATAAATGAGAATAACAAACGTTGATATGTAGCTATTATTATTTTATCTAATGTTGACATCGAAAACGTAAATGGCAAAATGGTTAGAAAATCATTGACCTTTTTAAACCCAAAGTCTAGTATTTGAAATGTTCAATAAATAAAAAACAAATAACTAATAAAACATTTTTGATGAAGGTAATTAGATCTTTAGCCGTACTAAGCGAGTGTCGTTGCTGAAAGGACATTGCGACTACTGATTGAAAGACTTGATTGTATAAATTCACTTTTCCAGGTGAAATGGTTGTACCCATTATCGTACCGCGTATGAAGCATTAATTTGTGTAGTACGAGCGAGAAAATATTTGTGAAAATATTTTGAATCTGGGTGGTACCACGTTACAGACGTCCCTTGGCCGATTGGCTGAGGGGCGTTTTTTAGTTATTTGTTAAAAAGTTGGGAGAGATTTATATGCATAGAAAAATTTTTAAGAACGCCAACATCTTTGATGGAGTCCACGAAGATGTCTTTAAAGATTTTAGTTTTGCAGTCGATGTAGAAACAGGGAAGATTACTGAAATTGCTCAAGAAATTTCGCCAGCAGCAGACGATGAAGTAATTGATGTAAATCATAAGTTTGTCGCTCCGGGTTTAATCAATGCCCACACTCACATCACCAGTGATCCTAACATTAGCACTGGAGGTGATAAGGACGTTGTAGAAACCACAGTCGATGCCATCAAGGCATTACGAGCATTCTTAAAATCTGGCTGTACATACGTCAGACAATGCGGTGCTAGATACGGAATCGATATTCCAATCAAGCGTTTAATTACCGAAGGCAAAATCGATAATGTCCCACACGTGATGGCCTCAGGAAAGGCCTACACAATGACTGGTGGACATGGTGATTATGCTAACGGCGGAAACGTTGTTGATTCTCCAGATGAAATGAGAAAGAAGATTCGTGAAGGATTAAAAGCTGGTGCTGATTGCATCAAGATCATGGCATCTGGAGGTGTCATGTCACCTGGTGACTTCATGGACGAAGCTCAATTAACGATTGAGGAAATGAAGGTCGCCGTTTACGAAGCACATAACAAACATAAGATTGTCGCAGCTCACGCTGAAGGTAATCCAGGAATCAGAAACGCCATTGAAGCTGGTGTAGATTCTATCGAACACGGTTTTTACGTTGACGATGAAGAAATCGCAATGATGAAAGAACGTGGCACATATATTGTTCCAACCATTATCGCCGCAGCATCTGTAACCGAAAAGGGTAAGGAAACATTACCTAAGTGGGAACACCAAAAGATGGCTAACGCAATGGATGATGCATATACCAATGTCAAAAAGGCTTATCAAAACGGCGTCAACATTGCATTAGGTACTGATGCAGGAACACCTTATAACTACTTTGATATGACCACTCCTAAGGAATTAGAGATGATGGTTGAACGCATCGGAATGAGTGAATTTGAAGCGTACAGAACTTCTTACAAAGCCGCCGAGTTAATGAAAATTGATGATGAATACGGCTCAATCGAGAAAGATAAATATGCGGATTTCATAATCATTGATGACAACCCAATGGAAGACATCAAAGCAGTCCAACAAACAGATAAAGAAGTGTACGTAAGCGGAAGAAAAGAATTTTAGACTAGGGGATGAATTTTATGAAGAAAAACAAAATGATTATCGGATCAACCATGATTATGATGGCCATTGGTTTAGCTGCCTGTGGTAAATCTAACTCAGCAAGTGAAACATCAAATAACGGAACTACCAAGCCAATTAACTGGATGTCTACAGCAGAAATTACAACTTTAGACCCATCAAAGATTGTTGATACATCAACTGCTAATACTGCTTTAAATGCAGAACAAGGATTATTAACATATGGTGAAAAAGGAAAGTTAGATTATGGAATTGCCAAGAGTTACGATGTTTCAAAAGATGGTAAGACATACACATTCCATTTAAGAGATAACGCTAAATGGAGCAATGGAACTAAGGTAACTGCCAAGGACTTTGTTTATGGAGCTCAAAGAACAGTTAACCCAAAAACTGCCGCACAAAATACATATGATTTCGATCATGTCGTAAATTACGAAGCTATTAGTAAGGGTCAAATGTCATACAAGAAGTTAGGTGTATATGCACCTAATGACAAGACGGTAGTATATAAACTATCTAACCCACAACCATACTTTAAGTACCTAGTAGCTGGTACTGATTTCCTACCTCAAAACCAAGCTTTCGTAGAATCAAAGGGTAGCAAGTATGGAACTAACTCAGAAAATCAAATTTACGATGGACCATTTAAGGTTACCGGCTGGACCGGAACCAATGATACTTGGATGCTAGAAAAGAACGATAACTACTGGGATGCCAAGAGTACTAAACTAGAAAAGATTAAGATTAGCGTTCAAAAAGATGCTAACACTGCCTACAACGAATACCAATCAGGTCAATTGGATGAAATGATGTTAGCTGATAAAGAACAAGTTAAACATTACAAGGGCACTCCTGAATTCCATCAATTAGCCAGTGCACGTAACAACTACCTAGAATTTAACGAAGATAGAATTCCTGCATTTAAGAACGTCAACATCAGAAAAGCTCTATCAATGGTAGTTAACAGAGATCAATTTGTTAACGACGTAATGGGTGATGGTTCATTCCCAGCTAAGGGATTAGTTTCAACTGGAATGATGAGTAGAAACGGTGTTGATTTTGCGGATGCTGCTTACGTTAAGGATGCTGCTACCTACAACAAGAAGAGGGCACTATACTACTGGAACAAAGGGATGAAAGAAATCGGTAAGAAGACACTTACATTCAACATCTTGTTCGATGATACTTCTGAAGGTAAATCAATCACTGAATTCCTACAAAGTTCAGCATTTAGTCAACTACCTGGTTTGAAGGTAACCGCTACTAACATTCCAACTAAGGCTCGTTTGAGCAGACAAATTGCTTACGATTACGATGCCACAGTTACTGGATGGAGCACCACTTATCCAGACCCAATTTCATTCCTACAATTGCTAACAAGTACTTACCCATACAACTTCGCAAGATGGAAGAATGCTGAATACGACAAGTATGTAAATGCTGCATCAACTACTGATGCTAACAATTCAGCAAAACGTTGGGATGACATGGTTAAGGCCGAAAAGATTCTTATGAACGATCAAGGTGCCGTACCATTCTACCAAAGCTCAGAACCACAAGTTGTTAAGACTAACATCAAAAACGTTACTCACTCAGCTACTGGTTTGGAATGGAACTTCAGCAAAGCATACGTTGAAAAATAACATTAAAAAGAACCCGATTACCGGGTTCTTTTTTATTTTGTCAATTTACTTAGATGAAATTAATTCATTTTTCTAATACAAAATTAATAATTAGTTTGACATTGGCTATATAATCGTAATAATATATCGATAATGTTTCTAATCATTTTCTAATATTTGTAAAGGGAGGTTGATTAATATGTCTAAATTAATTAACAAAATTAGTGACAGAATGAGTAACGTTAAACCTGATGTCTTATTAGGTTTCAGCGATTCAATTTCTGATGTTGAAGGTTTAATTCCATTAACAATTGGAGAACCTGACTTCAACACACCTGATCACATTAAGGAGGCAGCAATTGCGGCAATCAACAACAACCACAGTCATTACACTGATTCACGTGGCGTTAAGGAATTGCGCGATGCTGCCGTTAAATTTTTAGCAGATAAATACGATTTACATTACGATTCTGAAACTCAGTTCATCGCCACTGTTGGTGTTACCGAAGCGCTATTTATCACGTTTGGAGCATTGCTAAACCCTGGGGATGGCGTTGTGGTACCTTCACCCGCGTTTTCTCCATATTTTAACAATGTTGAATTCTTTGGCGCTCATTCGGTAGAAGTTGATACATCCGACGATGGATTTGTCCTAACTCCCGAAAAATTAGAAGCAGCGATTAAGGAACACCCAACAATTAAAATTGTCATCATCAATACACCAAACAACCCAACTGGAGTGTCATACACTTCGGAACAATTAAAGGGCTTGGCTGATGTGATTGAAAAACACGACCTCGTCTGTTTTAGCGACGAAATTTACAGTGAATTAACTTACGATCAAGAACATGAATCAATTGCGAAATTCATTCCTGAACGCACAATTGTATTCAATGGACTATCTAAGTCACATGCGATGACAGGATGGAGAGTTGGTCTGGTTTATGGACCAGAAGAAATCATCCATACTGCGCGCTCAATTCACGAATACACTGCCACATCATTACCTGGTGCCGTTCAATACGCTGCCGTTGAAGCTTTAACAAACGGTAAAGATGATGGTATTGAAATGAGAAAAGTTTACGAAAAGCGCCGTAACTTACTACGTCAGGGATTAGCTGATGCAGGAATTGAAAGTCCTAACCCAAGTGGTGCATTTTACATCTTTGGTAAGATTCCTGAAAAATTTGGCGACGATGACTTTGAATTCTGTCGTCGAGTTGCCAGAGAAGCCAAGGTTGGAACAATGCCTGGTAGTGCGTTTGGTAAATCTGGAAAGGGGTATTTCCGTTTAAGTTATGCAACCAGTGAAGACAATTTGAATGAAGCAGTGAAACGCATTGCTAAGTTTGTGGAGGATAACTAGATGAAAATACTAATGTTTAACACCCAACCATATGAAGTAGAAACTTTTGCAAAAATTGCTGATGATTTGAAGGTCCAAATCGACTGGACGGAAGAGGGACTATCCCTTGATAACGTCGATAAGACCAAGGATTACGATGCAATTACTATCCAACAACACGGTAACCTTGAAGGCGAAGATTTATACAAACGTTTGGCCGAAAATGGTATCAAACAAATTTCGTTACGTAGTACCGGATACGAAATTATTGATTTAGATCTAGCTAACAAATACAACCTAAAAGTTACCAATGTTTCTGGGTACTCACCTCGCTCAGTCAGTGAATTAGTATTAGCTGATACCATGGCGTTATTACGCCGTTTAAAGGATTACAGCAAGCGTGAGGAACGAAACGACTTTAGTTGGACCGGTGCGCAAGCCCGTGAAATTCACAACTTAACCGTTGGAGTAATCGGAGCCGGTACCATCGGAAGTGCATCCGCACGTATTTTTAGAGCGCTAGGCGCTCGTGTGTTAGCATACGATCCAGTCAAACGAACTGATTTGGCTGATACGGTCGAATACGTAGATGTAAACTACCTATTATCAGAATCTGATGTCGTAACCCTACACACACCATTAACGCCTGAAATGGACCGTTTTATGAATTTTGATCGATTCAAGAAGATGAAAAACGATGCTATTTTCATCAACGCCTCCCGTGGTGGAGTTGTTGATACTGACGCGTTGGTTGCTGCCCTAGAAGCCGGTGAAATCGGTGCAGCAGGAATTGATGTGTTTGATGGTGAAGCTGGAATTACCAGTGTCGACCTTGGTGACAAGGGATACGACAATGACAACTTAAAAGCTTTAATTGCGATGGATAACGTAATTGTTACTCCACATATTGCCTTCTTTACCGACATTGCGGTCTACAATATGGCGTTATTCTCAACGAGAGATGCTATCAAGATTGTTAACGGAGAAGAGGCTGTGTACCCCGTTAATTAAAGAAACAAAAAAGAGCTCATTATGAGCTCTTTTTTGTTGGAAAATAATATGTAATTGTGATATAGTTGCATTTGCAACA
Source organism: Lactobacillus sp. B3795 (assembly GCF_026535805.1). Lineage (NCBI taxonomy): Bacteria > Bacillati > Bacillota > Bacilli > Lactobacillales > Lactobacillaceae > Lactobacillus > Lactobacillus sp. B3795. The sequence continues at coordinate 56,356 of NZ_JAFNPE010000014.1, read as the reverse complement.
AAAAGTGGAGGTGCTTGTATGGATTCATTAAGGAAAATAGGTGTGATAGCAAGGTCTTTGGATTCAATTAGTAATATAGAGTTTAAGGAATATGAATTATCAAAGGGGCAATATCTATATTTAGTCCGTATAGGCGAAAATCCTGGGATTATTTTACAACAACTATGTGAAATGATTTGTGTTGATAAGACAACTGGTAGCAGGGCCGTTAACAATTTAGTAAAAGCACAGTTAATAAGAAAAGAAATTAGTGTAAATAATAGAAAAAATCAGCTCTTATACCTGACTGAAAAAGGAAAAGAAATGTATGACATTGTAGATAGGGAGAATAAGTATTCTAATGAAGTTGCTCTTAATGGTTTTAGCGCATCCGAAAGAAAATTATTTAATCAATTATTAGATAAAGCCAAAGACAATGTCGTAAAAGATTGGCAAAAAGTCAAACGTGGTGAGAAAAGAGACTACTAGGAGGCGTTATTATGATTGAAATGAAGAAAGTTAAATTATCTGATGTTTACGAACTTCGTCAAATTAGTATTGAAACTTTCAAAGATACTTTTGGTGATGATAACAGTCAGCAAGATTTAGAAGAAATGTTTGAGAACAATTATGGAATTGATCAGCTAAAGAAGGAAATTAGCGATGATAAAACTGATTTCGAGTTTATCTACGTTGATAATGAATTGGCTGGTTACCTAAAGATTAATATTGATGAAGCTCAATCTGAAGATATGGGCAGTGACTATTTAGAAGTTGAAAGAATTTACATCAGAAAGAATTTTAAACGTCGCGGCTTAGGATCTCAATTTATGAACTACGCGATTAATGCTGCTAAAGAAGCGGATAAGAGCTTTATTTGGCTTGGCGTTTGGGAAAACAATACAAACGCGATTGGTTTCTATCAAGTAAAAGGATTTACGCCTTTCTCTGAACACATCTTTGTTGTTGGTTCCGATAAACAAAGAGATATTTTAATGAAAAAAGCAATATAAAAAGAGCTCATTATGAGCTCTTTTTTTAGTTATATAAACTATATACGCTTAATAGGACTGAAATGATTAAATTAATCAAAATGATGGTAAAACCAAGTGTCCCGTTTGCGACTAGAATGATTCCTAAGATAAATACGATGATGCCGATTACTGCGGGGATCATCCAATTGTTTTTCCAGAAAAATAAAATGATTTCAACAAATGTCAAAATGGTGATTAACCATAATAGTGTTAGTGAAAAATCAGTTACGTATAAGTCTGAAATATCTTTGATGGTGATAATTAGCATGTAGACAGTCATCAAAAGACTGATGGCAGCTAACACGCCTTTAGTAGTTTTTTGCATTTGTATTCAACTCCTGACTTTATTTTAAATGTCTCAGGGTTGCTTGTAAAACTAAAATAAAAAAATAAAAAAAGAGCTCTATTCGAGCTCTTTTTTTATTAGCTTTCACCGTTAACTAGATATTCTGGGGAGAATAGTTGTTTAACTTTTTCAGGAGATAAAATATGGTTTTGAATTAGTAGGTTTGGTACAGTCTTGTTTTCCTTGGTGGCTGTCTTGATTAGCTCGGTGGTCTTGTTGTAACCCAAGATAGGAGATAGGACTGTGGCGGTTACGGCTGATTTACGAACGTCATCTAGACACTGTTTAACATTGACGTCGATACCGTCTAGACAGTGGTCAACCAATGTTTCGATTGCGCGTGCCAAGTGAACTTCGGCGGTTAGAATGCTCTTGAACATGATTGGTTCAAAGGCATTTAGTTCCAATTGACCGGCTTCTGAAGCGGCAGTGACGGTGGCGTCAAAACCGATTACTTCAAAGGCAACCTGGTTCACAACTTCTGGGATAACAGGGTTAACCTTGTTAGGCATGATTGATGAACCGGCTTGGCGTTTTGGTAGGATTAATTCATTCAAACCAGATTGTGGACCGCTACCAAGTAGACGTAAATCGTTACTGAACTTGGATAAGTCAACGGCCAATGTTTTTAAACTAGAGGAGAATGCGACGAAGTGATCTGTGTTTTGAACAGCGTCGATTAAATCTTCATCCTGTTTGAGGTCGAAACCGGTAATCTTGTTGATTTCGTCCACGATGTGATCACGGTAGTACTTAGTGGTGTTAGTACCAGTACCGATGGCAGTTCCACCCATGCTGACGGCCTTTAGTTCATTTTCAGCGCTGTTGATTCGTTTCAAATCACGACGGAATAATGAAGCGTAAGCATGGAATGTTTTTCCATAGGTAGTAGGAACGGCATCCTGAAGTTGGGTTCGACCTAATTTAATGGTGAACTGGAATTTCTTGGATAGTTCATCTAGGATTTCGATTAATCGATTAATTTCGCTGGTTAATTTTGGTAAACGTTTAATCATTGCTAGTTTACCAGCGGTTGGGTAGGTATCGTTAGTAGATTGTGCCTGGTTAACATCATCGTTTGGATGAATGAAGACATCAGGATGTAATTTCATTGCGACATTGGCAATTACTTCATTTACGTTCATATTTGTGGAAGTTCCGGCCCCACCTTGGATGGCTGGAGTGATAAAACTCTCTGGTGAGGGGTGCTCAAGTAAGTAGTCGCAAGCATCTACGACTGTGTTATATTTTATAACATCAGTCGCTTTTGCACCGTAATTTGCGGTGATTGAGGCTTTTTTAATCTGAATGTAACTTTCGATCAAAAGCGGGTCAACTTTCTCTTCTGTAATCGGGAAATTCCCTGCGGCTCTAAGGGAGTGGATACCATACAAAGCATCATCAGGAACTTCTAGTTTACCAACACAATCTTTTTCGATACGCATAAAAACATCTCCTAAAATAGTTATATGTTATAAAATGTTACATTAAGTATAAACTAAATCTTTAATTAGTCAAATGAAATATCTAAATTTGTTTCACATGAAACAAAAGCGCCCCTAGAAAAGCTCTAGGGGCGCTAATTTTAACCAACGGAATCTTCCATTTGGTAATCAATTAATTTATTTAATTCCATCGCGTATTCCATTGGAAGTTGGTTTGAGAAGGGTTCAATGAATCCCATGATAATCATCTTAGTAGCCTGAGCTTCGGATAAGCCACGGCTCATTAAGTAGTATAGGTCGGTTTCTGAAATTTTTGAAACCTTGGCTTCGTGTTCGATTTCGGAATCACCATTGTAAATATCATTGTGCGGAATGGTGTCACTCATTGAGTCATCATCCATGATGATCGTGTCGCATTCAATGTGTGATTTAGAGTAGTGAGCATCTTCAATCATACGGATTGTTCCACGGTAGTTACAAGTTCCACCGTCTTTACAGATTGATTTTGATACCACATTGGATGAAGTGTGAGGAGCATGGTGTCTCATGATGCAGCCGGTATCTTGGTAAATATCACCGCTAGCAAATGCGATTGATAGCATTGTTCCGTTGGCGTAGGGACCATTCAAATCGATACTTGGGTACTTCATGGTAACTTTTGATCCTAGGTTTCCGTCGACCCATTCCATGGTGGCATTTTCATCAGCGGAAGCACGTTTGGTTTCCAGACTGTAAACATTGTCGGACCAGTTTTGAATGGTGGTGTAGCGACAAAAGGCGTTCTTCTTCACGAAGACTTCGACGTCGGCTGCATGCAAACTATCTTCTGAATAGTTAGGGGCGGTACAACCTTCAACGTAGTTCACACTGGCATCTTCATCAACGATGATTAAGGTTCTTTCGAATTGACCGGTTCGACCGGCGTTGATTCTAAAGAATGCTTGGATTGGAATCTTGGCATGGACACCCTTTGGAACGTACAAGAAGACACCACCAGACCAAACCGCTGTGTTTAGCGCAGCGAATTTGTTCATTTGAGGCGTAACTAGTTTACCGAAGTATTCCTTAACTAAGTCAGGGTGTTCCTTTAATGCCGTATCGGTATCTGAAAAGATGATTCCCATGTCGGCGAATTCTTTTTTGATGTTGGCGTAAACAGCTTCTGATTCGTATTGAGCTTCGGCACCAGCTAGGTATTTACGTTCTGCTTCTGGCACCCCGATTTTTTCAAAGGTGTTCTTAATATCTTCTGGAACATCGTCCCAACTACGTGATACTGAATCGGTCGCTCTTTGGAAGTATCTGATTTTGCTTAAGTCGAGATCAGATAAGTCGGGACCGAAGTCAGGCATGGGTAGTTTTTGGAAGATTTTAAAAGCATTCAAACGAATATCTAACATCCATTTGGGTTCATGTTTTTGTGCTGAGATTTCGCGGACGATATCTTCAGTTAGGCCATCACCGGTTGAAAAGACGGGTTTAACGTCGTCTTTAAAACCGTATTGATAATCATCATTTAAGTGTTGGATTGATTTATCGATTGATATCATCTCCGTTAATTAATTGATAAATTGCTTTGAAGGGAAGCATGGCACATTTAATGCGAATTGGTAGGTGCACGACGGATTGAAAGGCGACTAAATCACCTAACAGTTCTTCGTTAAAATCTTCGTGTGTCATCATTTTGGACATATTTAAAACGAGTTCATTGATTTGATCAGCGGATTTATCTTGAATTGCTTCTATCATCATCTGAGTGGCACCCTTACAAATAATGCAGCCATCGCATGCCACTTGTAGGTTTTCTACGTTGGGTTGCTTTGCATCAGCAGCCATCATAATGTCATCACCACAGGTGGGATTAGTTAGATGGACGTCTGAATCAAACTGATTATTGTTAGGGCATTCACTGGCTTTTTGCATGATGATGCGTTGATAAATGTTACTTAGATCCATTGAAAAATTCCTTCATTTCGTTAATACAGTCGACTAGTCGGTTGCATTCTTCAATCGTGTTGTAAATGTAGAGACTAGCACGTAATGTCGCGTTGACTCCCAGTTTGTGGGTTAGTGGTTCGGCACAGTGTTGACCAGCTCTGACGTCGATATTCTTAGAGTCAAGGAAGGTTGCAGCGTCGTGTGGGTGAATATTGTCGACGTTAAAAGAGACGATTCCAGTTTGACGTTTAGTTGGTCCATATACTGAAACGCCGTCTAAAGCGTTAAGTTGGTCGTATAGGTATTGACCTAGTTTTTCACATTGTGCCTGCACGTTAGTCATTTTAAGTTCTTTTAGATAAGAAATTGCGGCGTCTAAACCGATGACACCCTCAATATTTGGGGTGCCGGCTTCTAGTCTGTATGGAATGTCTTTAACCTTGTAGTCGGTAGTTGATACTGATTCAATCATCTCGCCGCCGACACGGGGACTATCCATGTTTTCTAGTAAATCTTGTTTACCGTATAAAACACCGATGCCGGTTGGTGCCATCATCTTGTGTCCGGAAAAGGCTAACCAGTCAATTGGTGTTTCTTGCACATCGATTGGTAATTCGGGAGCAGCTTGCGCACCGTCGACTAGGATGTCAGCGCCGTGTTCATGAGCCAATGTGGTTAGTTGATTAATGGGATTGATGTTTCCTAAGACATTGGAAACGGCAGTGACTGCCACTAATTTGGTTTTGTCGGAAATGATTTGTTTAGCGGCATTTAAGTCGAGGTTGGCATCTTCATTTAGCGGAATGAATTTCAAAGTTGCGCCGTTATTTTTCGCAATCTTTTGCCATGGAAGGAGGTTACTGTGGTGTTCTGCGATTGAAACCACAATCTCGTCACCATCTTTTATGTGCTTTGCATAATATCCGTTAGCGATTAAGTTAATGCTATCGGTGGTACCAGCAGAAAAGACGATTTCTTTTGCGCTACTGGCATTAATGAATGAGGCAATGTTTTGTCTGGATTGTTCAAACATTTCTGTCGTTTCCCCGGCATCAGTGTAGACGCTTCGGTGCACGTTGAAATTGTGGTGAGTGTAAAAGTTACTGATTGCGTCAATGACGTACTTTGGCTTTTGAGTCGTTGCAGCGTTGTCAAAGTAAATCATATCTGAATGCTCTTTGAAGATGGGAAAGTGATGACGAATGTTTAGACTATCCATGAATACGCTCCTCTAGGTTATTTAATAAGTGTTCTTGTACTGATTTGTCTGGGAATTTTTCAATTAAAGGTGTCAAGAATCCGCGGGTTAATAGGAAACGGGCGGTCTTGTTGTCAATTCCTCTTGTTTTTAAATAGTATAGCTGTTCGGGGTTAACTTTACCAACACTCGCAGCGTGACCGGCAACCACATCGTGATTGTCGATTAAAAGAATTGGGTCAATTTTCCCCTTACTTTCGGGACTTAAAGTCAATAGTCGACTGATTTGATCTGAATCAGAGTCGCTAGCTTCCAGCTTAATTTGACCAGTAGTATCGTAGACAGTCTTGGATTTATCGGCGACGATACCACGTTGTGATATCAAGCCACTCGTATTGGGACTTTTATTGATAATTTTGGTTTGAACTACTTGGTTTTGGTTTTGATCGGATAGACTCACTAGATTAATTCTAGCGGAACTGCCCATACCATCGAGGTCAATCTTGCTGTAGTAGCGACTGTCACCATGATTAAATAGTCCGACATAAGTCTTTAAGTTGGCGTTTTGCGCTAAATAAGCATTTAAAACGCGGTGAGATTTTTCGCTATTAGTCATTGCAGCGTCATAGAAGGAGACGTTGGCGTGATCTCCTAGCAATACTTCAATCATTAGGCGGTCGTTTTTAGGGTGTTGTTTTGAATCCTTGTAGGTGAATGAAACTTCACTTCCTGAAGCAGCGATAATTAGGAGGTGTTTTTCCTGCATGTTGTGATCGACTAAGTCGGAGATGTCGATTGATTCATCAACGCAGACATCTTTAGGGATGAAAACAAACCCACCACTTTGTAGATACGCAAGATGGTTCGCATTTAATGCGTTATCACGCCAATAAATTGCTTTTTCCATCAAGTTTTCTTGGATTAGTTCCGGAAACTCGTTTGCAGCGGCGAACAAGTCCATCATGATAATGCCTAAATCCTGTAAGTTTTTAGGTGCTAAGTTTTGCGTATCTATTGAACGGAAACTAAGTTCAGGAGATTCAAAGTGAAACTTGCGAAGTGGTGCGGGAACCTTCATCGTCTTTTTCATATCGTTTGCGACAATGCGTTTAACGGTTAACCATTGTGGTTCGTTATGTGATTGGGCAAATTCTTGAACTGACATACTCATTATTCATCCACCAGCTTTACGTCGATGCCTAATTGATCACGCAATTGGGCGTAACCGTTTTGTTCTAGTTGTTCAGCTAGGTGATAGTCACCGCTGGTAACGACGCGACCACCCATCATAACGTGAACGACATCTGGTTTAACGTAACGTAAGATGCGGTTGTAGTGGGTGATGATAAGTGAAGAGAAGTGATCATCTCGCATGTGATTGATTCCCTTTGAAACAACTTTTAAGGCGTCGATATCTAGCCCAGAATCGATTTCATCTAGGATGGCTAGATTGGGTTGAATCATCATCATTTGAAGGATTTCGTTTCGCTTCTTTTCACCACCGGAGAAACCTTCGTTAAGGTATCTGTCGGTGTATGATTCGTCGATATCTAAGAAGTCCATGACGTAGTCTAAACGTTTCATGAAGTCTAAAACTGATACTGGTTTGTCAGCCACCGCATTCATCGCGGCATGAATGAAGTCGACATTTTTTATCCCACTGATTTCGGTAGGGTATTGCATACCAATGAAGAGACCCAAACGGGCACGTTCATCGGTTGCCATGTCGTTTAATTCCTTGCCATCGAATGAAATGGTTCCTTCAGTAATTGAATACTTTGGTGAACCCATGATGGTCTGAGAAAGAGTCGACTTACCAGTTCCGTTGGGTCCCATGATGACATGGACTTCACCGTCTGGGATGGTTAAGTTTAGTCCCTTGATGACTTCTTCATCGGTTTCATTGATTTTAACGTGTAGGTTTTCAATTTTTAACACAATAATCCTCCTAGTGAACTAACTTGTCCCAAAGTACGACCTTATTTTCTTCAAGTGACTTTGGCACATTGATAATTCTTTGGTTAGCACTACCGCGGAATTGAAGAGTTAAATCTTTTTGGTCTTCCATGAAACGACCATCAACTAGGATGTCGATCATTGAAAGTAGTTTTAATTTGTCATATGAATCTTTTAGTAATTCATCGAATGTGTAACCTGACCATGACCAGATGTCCTTGGTGTGGCCGAATTCTTCTCTAACTCGTTTGCATAAACGAAGGCAAACTTGCGTATTCAAGAAAGGTTCTCCACCCAATAGGGTAAGACCTTGAACGTAATCTTTTTTCATATCTTCGATGATTTGGTCTTCTAAATCTTGTGAGTAAGGTTGTCCGTAATGGAAGTTTTGTGAGGCGACATTGTAACAGCCGGGGCATAAGAACTTGCAACCAGAAACATAGATACTGCAACGGATTCCCTCACCATCAACGAAGTTAAATGGCTTATAGTCAGCAATATATTGTTGGCTTAAGTCTTTTGCAAGCCATTCCTTAGGCTTTGGATTGTTTGGCTGTCTCTTCATGTGCGACACTTTCTACCATTCCTTTCGACATATTCTTTTGACGTGATGAAATTTCAACGTGACGACCGTGAACCATTGGACGTGCTTGAGGGTTACCTAAGTAACCGCAAGTTCTCTTAACAACGTCACAGTACTTAGGATCGTGGTTGCCACATTGAGGACACTTGAAACCACGGGCGGTAGCTTCAAATTCACCCTTGAAACCACACTTGAAGCACTTATCGATTGAAGTGTTGGTACCTAGGTATCCAACATGGTCGTATGCCCAGTCCCAAACGGCTTCTAGTGCCTTAGGGTTTTGCTTTAGGTTAGGGTATTCACAGTAGTGAATGAATCCAGCTGAGGCATAGTGAGGATAAGCTTCTTCAAATGTTAGTTTTTCAAATGGGTTAGGACGTTTTCTAACGTCGTAGTGGAAACTGTTAGTGTAGTATTCCTTATCGGTGATGTCTTTAACCTTACCGAATTTTTCGATATCGTCTTGAGCAAATGTATCGGTTAATGATTCGGCTGGAGTGGAGTATAGGCTGTAGTGGTAGCCACTTTCCTTACTCCATACACGGCATAGACGGTTTAATTCAGCAACGATGCTGACAGTGAAGTCGTGAGCTTCTTGGTTTGATTCCCAATCTGGACCGAAGAAGGCAGTTCCTACTTCGTATAGTCCGATGTAACCAAGTGATACTGTAGCACGTTCGTTTCTAAATAGTTCATCAACGCTGTCAGTTGATTTTAGACGTTTACCAAATGCACCGTACTTGTATAGTAGTGGGGCGTTATCTGGTTTGGCTTCCTTCGTTCTTTCGATACGGTATGCCATGGCTTGGTGAACGATATCTAGTTTTTCTTCAAAGATGTGCCAGAATAAGTCCATGTCACCATTGGCCAATAGTGCGATACGTGGAAGGTTAACGGTCACAACACCTAGGTTCATACGACCGGCGTTTACGGCTTTACCGTTTTCGTCAGTCCACTTAGGTAGAAATGATCGACAACCCATTGGGGCCTTGAAGTCACCGGTGATTTCACAAAGTTTGTCGTACATCAAAATATCAGGGTACATACGCTTTGTAGCACATTCGATAGCTAGTTCTTTCACGTCGTAATTTTCGTCGTTAGGGTTTAAATTTAAGCCTTTCTTCAATACATAGATAAGCTTAGGGAAGATGGCAGTACGACGTTCCTTACCAAGTCCTTTAATACGAATTCTTAGGATGTCTTTTTGGATTTCCTTTTCAATCCAGTTGGTACCTAGACCGAAACTAACAGTGGTAAAAGGTGTTTGACCTTGTGATGAGTATAGGGTGTTAATTTCGTATTCTAGTGATTGCATAGCGTCGAAGATATCCTTCTTAGTACGGTCTTTTGCGTATTCTTCGCGCTTGTCTTCTTCTACCCATTCTGAGGCAGTCTTTAAGTGCTTTTCATAGTTAATTTCGGCAAATGGTGCCAATACTTGATCGGCACGGTCGAATGATAGTCCACCGTATTGTAGGGATGCTACGTTGGCAATGATTTGAGAAACTTGAGCGGTCGCAGTTTGGATTGAGCGAGGTGATTTAACTTCGGCGTTACCAATCTTAAAACCGTTATTCAACATTTCTGCAAAATCAACTAAGCAACAGTTGGTTTCAGGAGTTGCTGGTGAGTAGTCTAAATCGTGCCAGTGAATATCACCTCTAAGGTGAGCTTTGGCTACTAGTGGAGGTAGCATTTGAAGACCGATGGCCTTGCTGGCAGCCCCTGCTTCTAGGTCTCTTTGGGTGTTAAAGACGTTACTATCTTTGTTGGCATTTTCGTGAACAACTCTGTCGTAACGGTTGAATAGTTGGTCGATTCGAGCCTTTACATCGGTTGCTTTCTTGAATTTTTCAATGTCTTTTTGTTCATATTTTAAGTATTGCTCTTTAGCATCTAAGAAATCATTTTCTTCTAGAAATTGAATGATGAAGTCATGAATATGACTTGAGGTAATTTCTTCTTGATCCTTAGTAAATAGGTTCAAACGTTCAAAGAAACGCTTGTTATCTTCCTTACTAATACCCAGTTGATTTAGCACAAAATCAATCTTGTATTTATAGAATTTGGTCTTGTCGCCAGAATTCTTTATAACGTTTAAATGGGCAAAAGTTTTATCAAACATTATATCAGTCCTATCCTTAAAATATACACTATAACTTGTGTCTGAAATAATGTTAACACGCATATATAGTGTAAAAACATTCTTGAATGTCAATTTGAATAGTGCGTACTGAATGATTATAATAATTTAATTTTCTCATAATACGTAGTGATGAGCGATTTCGCCTTTTTTCGTCGAACATTTTTGGAATTTTGTCTAAAAATGTTCAAATTGAATGCTTACGTATCGTGCCCAAAGTATTGATATACTAACGTTTAATAAGTGAAATCCGAATGAAAAACACAAAAAAAGAACTTTATTGAAAAAGTTCTTTTTGGGATTATCGTTGGATGTTTGGAATTAACCAATAGCCACTGGTTCTTAATGAATCTAAGAGGATTTTATTTACCGCTGGATCAGTTTGTTTTAATGCGTTTAGGGCGTTTGGATCATCGACAGATACTAGTTGAGAAAGACTGTATTTCCCGTTTGAAACCAGTTTGGCGGTCTCAAACAGTGTATATGCTCGACGCATATGAGATGCGCTGGAGACAATTGTTGCGTGTTTGGCGTGGTGATTGTTCAATATCTGAGTTACGTTTAAAGCGTTGCCGACGGTGTCGAGTGAACCTTGTTCGGTGATGATACGATCACTTTCCACGCCGTGCTGAATCAACCAGTTCTTCATAACCTTGGATTCAACCTTTGGTTCAGCTGGAAGTTCACCACCGGAGACGATTATTTTGGCCTTTGGTTGTTGTTTAGCTAGCGCCAATCCTTTCTCTAGTCGTTGAACCAGCGTCTTTTGTGGTTTTCCATTGCTATCTAGGACAAATCCTAAGATGACAATGTAGTCACTTTTACCATCTTTATTAGTGCTTTTAACGGTTTGGTTTAACTTCATATCCAATGATTTTGTGATTAATTGAGTGACCTTTTTGATTTGATCGGTTTTAGTGCTGTTCAAACGATTTAGTTTTTGAAGTGAAGAATTGAATTTTTTTGGTTGTTTGAATAGTTCATTATTCATCGCTAATTGGAGTAATGCCTGATAGTTACTCGGATTGATATTTCTGATTCTGTTTAATACCAATTGAGCTTCCTTTGGATTTCCGTTTAACTGGTAGATGGAAGCCAATCCCAGTAGGTATTGGACGTTATTGGGGCTGATTTTTAGGGCCTTTTCAAACAACGAGATTAGTTCGTCATTGTTAGAGGAGCTGGTCACACCAACCTTTTGCGTTGTGCCAAAATTAGGTTTGTTCCAGTAATTATACAAGATTGCTTGATTAATGGCATCAAGCTTGGATTGCATACTCTTATCCTGCTTTAGGTGGTCTAAAACGGATTTGTAAGAGAAATTATAATTGTATTGCTTAGCCTTGGTTTCACTGCTAGCGTGCGATGTAAACTTTGGTGATAGTGCCGATTGACCCATGAATAGAAATGTCGATAGTAATAAAAGGTATTTGTGTTTTTTTAACATCCAACCCCTCCTCTGCTTTAGTAACTACAGATTAGCAGTGCGATGTTATTTTTAAGTAAATTAAACGTAAAAAAAGAGTAAATTTGAAATTTACTCTTTTATAGTTGGTTTTCGTGTCGATAGATTAGGATGCAGCGAATTTGGAATACTAAAATGACGATTAGTTCCAAACCGACAACCCAGATGGTCTTAGTATGGAAGAAAAGTGATAGGATGCTGGCCTCAAAAGCTCCGCATAGAAAACTTAAAACCAGGCCACCGTAGTAAAGTAACTTGGTTTTGAATTCGTGTTTTTTAGTTTCCAAATACAAGAATAGGTTATTCATTGTTTTTTGAAGGTTTCCAGTACTAAACATATTGGAGTATCCCAATCCAGACATTGTATTAAATGTTGAAAGCTGAAGGGCCGTGGTTAAAGACATTGAAGTCGTGATCATTAATTGCGGGACGTTGTATTTCAAAAAGCCCACAATTGTACAGACTGCAATTTCAATGGCCAAAATATAGACCTTCCAGTAGTTTAGTTTATGTTTATCTAGATTATGGTGAATCCAATTAGCTAATAGAATTCCGATTGAAAATGCAATCACCGGTAAAATTCTTTCTAAAAAGTGACCATAATCGAATTGTGTCAACGCTAATGCGGACAAAATTAAATTCCCTGTTTGGGTACTTGCAAATATTCCACCATGTTCGATGTAAGTATAGGCATCAAGACAACCACCGATGGAGGTTAAGAAGAATGCCGTTGATATTTTTTCACCGAATCGGGCGGGGTGAGGTGCGTCGATAATGTTGACTCCCTTTCTCTAAAGTAATAAGTTATACATAAGTTATTTATAAATAGTACTACCATATTGTTTTAAAATAAACAGAATTGTTTTATTCGGGGAGAAGGATTTATTTGGATTATTTAATCGCATTGTTTTTAATGATTACATTTGCGAAATTTTTTGGAATGATTGCTTCTAAAATTCACATTCCAGAGGTAGTCGGACAAATCATGGGTGGTGTCATTCTTGGCCCATCCGTACTAGGATTGATTCACCGACAGGATATTGTAATTGCACTAGCTTCATTGGGGGCTGCACTATTGATGTTTGGTGCCGGTCTAACTTGTGATATCGACAGATTGAAGAAGTATTTTGGTACAGGTGTCATCGTGGCACTGTTTGGGGTAGTGTTTCCGGTCGGATCAATTTATCTAATCTGTAGATACTTCCAACTTTCGATTATTGAAAGTGCCTTTATCGGAATCGTGTTCGCGGCAACATCAGTGTCCATCTCAGTTGCCGTCTTAGAAGAAATGCATGAATTGAAATCCGCAGCTGGAATTACGATTTTAGCCGCAGCCGTAGCCGATGATATTATTTCAATCGTCTTGCTAAGTGTCTCTATTCCTATTTTAGGAGTGGGCCGTGGCCACGGTGATTCAGATGCATTATTCCTAATTATTTTACAAATTGTATTTTTCTTATTCTTGTGGCTTTGCTATAAGATTGTAACTTTATTAATCAACATTTTGGATGTTGATCCTGCTAAGGCAGGGGTATATTCATTCCTATTGTGCCTATTCTTAGCTGGAACTGCCGAAATGGTCAGATTAAGTGCCGTCACAGGTGCTTTCTTTGCTGGCCTAATCATCAGTCAGACTAAGTTTAAAAAGGTACTAATGTCTAGGTTAAAGAGCCTAGGAACATTGCTGCCAATTCCAATCTTCTTTGTAAGTATTGGTGTTGATATGCAAGTTAACGGAATCTACAAGCACTTATTGATGTTTGTAATCCTAACTGTGCTAGCGGTGGTTACTAAGTTCTTAGGTGCCTTTATCGGTGCCAAACTTAGCCGAATCGACTTAGCAAACTCCGTGGAAATCGGGGCGGGGATGATTAGTCGAGGAGAAGTCGGAATTGTTATCGCACAAGCTGGATTGGGCAGTCATTTTATTTCGACTAGCTATTATTCAACATTGATTGCTGTAATCGTTGTGACAACAATCTTAGCTCCACTAATTTTAAAACCAGTCGTATTATGGAAACGCAAAAGAGAGTCAGTATAAGCTGACCCTCTTTTTTTATGGAATATAAGATATTAATACCAGGATTAAATCGATAATAACAACGGTCACAATCGCACAAATAAAAGCTAGTAGTGGTAGGAATCTTTCATCACCAAACCGACTCATGTGGCGGACGTTTCTATCAAAGGAATTTGTAAATCGTTTATATGATTTTTTTAGATCTCTTTTTAGTTGAGCAGTGATAAGACGACAGTACTTACATTTGATTTGATTGAAGAATAAATTACCGCAAATCGGACACTTTAAATGAATGATGATTAACTCCTCCTTATTGATTTTTCACTATTGTATCAGGGGTTCTAACGGAAATAAATTTAGTGAAAAACTTAAAAATAAACACAGAGTTCATAAATATTCATTTAAGTATCGATATTGATGAATTATTGGACACGAAGTAAAAATAAAAAAATTATAGATGGATGATAAGTTAGTAAAATCACAAATGCTTTTGGATGGCATGTGTCAAAATGTGTTAAAAATTATATAAATTAGTGATAGTATTATTACATATTAAATGATAGGAGTGCTCTCAGTGACAAAGTTTACTATTGACGACGATTTTTTCGATATTTTTCCAGATGCACAAATTAACGTGATGATTTTAAAAAATATCAATAACAATTTAGCCAAAGAAGAACAAGATAAAGTAGATAATTTACTAGAAAAGGCACATGAAGACGCACAACAGTTCTTAACTGAAGAAGAGTTTAGAAAAAACGATGTTGTCGATAAATGGCGTTCTATTTACCAACAATTTAAGAAGAAAAAGGGAGCGCGTTCTTCAATTGAAGCACTGCTAAAACGAGTAGATCAAGGTAAGGGTGTTGGATCAATTAATCCATTGGTTGATATCTATAATGCATCATCATTAACATATGGAGTTCCTTGTGGTGGTGAAGATTTAGATACAATTGAAGGAGATATGCACTTGGGTGTTGCTAAAGGTGGAGAGGATTTCTTCCCATTAGGTGACGACGAAAATGAACCGGCATTAGAAGGCGAAGTCATTTATTATGATGGTAAGGGAGCTGTTTGTCGCTGTCTTAACTGGCGTGATGGTCAAAGAACCATGCTAACTGAGGATACCAAAAACGCCATTATGGTAATGGAAGCAATTGATGAATCACAAAAGAAAGCCACAAACGATGCGATGGACTTTTTGAAGATGAATTTAGAAAACTACATGAACATTAATTCAAATATTCATCATTTAGATGCCAAAAACTCAAGCATAGAAATTTAAAAAATAACCGTTGAGCTTATAGTTCAACGGTTATTTTTATTTTTAATTATCATATTCTTATGCTTAAATACTAATTTTTAAATAGACATTTAATAAATATTATAATATTATTACCTTATTGCAATTATATTTTAATTTTGATACATAAATTAGGGGGATTTTGATATGAAAATCAAAAAGTCATTTCTTGCCATTTTGGTAGTATTCACACTTTTTGCTGCTAGTGCATCAACTTCTGTCAGCGCCTTTACATCAGTAGAAGCAAACGCTGCTACTCATCATAAAGACACTAAGAAGCACAAGAAAGCAAAGAAGTCTTCAAAGAAACACAAGAAGGCAACAAAGAAGAGTAAAAAGAAGGCTACTAAAAAGCATTCAAAGAAAAAAGTAACCAAGAAGAAACCAACTAAGAAGGCAGTTAAGAAGCATGTTGTAAAGAAGCCTGCTGGACCTACTCCAATTACTTACAAGAACCCAACTATTACTATCAACCCAACAGGTGATAATTCTCTTAAGGTTGAATACACTAATAAGCAATACAAGTCTTACAATGATCAACTTATTAGTGATGATAGCAATGATAGTGATGCACCAAATAAACTAACATTAAAGGGTATTACTTACTATAACTTAACGAATAGTCAATATCATACTGCAATGACATTTACTTTCTTAGTTCAAAACCCAGATAGTTCATCAGACCACTCATACTTTATTAGTGATAATGACAGTACTTATATATCATCAAACAATGTTGATAAGAAACTTTACCCATCATGGAGTGGATATGCAATGGATGTTCCAGCAAACAGTCAACAAGTGGTTGACCTAACTTTCGTTGGAACTGATGATTCAACTCCAGCTGACTTTAGTTCATTCACATTTAACTACACACCTGATAACACTATTGCTGTTAACCTTAACTTTTAACATTTAAAAAAGCCCACCGCTTTCGGTAGGCTTTTTTTATTTGGTTTTTATGAAAATTGAATTCCACCATCAACGATAATT
This sequence comes from Lactobacillus sp. B3795, assembly GCF_026535805.1. Taxonomy (NCBI): domain Bacteria; kingdom Bacillati; phylum Bacillota; class Bacilli; order Lactobacillales; family Lactobacillaceae; genus Lactobacillus; species Lactobacillus sp. B3795. The sequence goes on along the minus strand of NZ_JAFNPE010000014.1, from coordinate 39,953 downwards.
GATTGGCCGGTAATGTAATTTGATTTATCACTTGATAAGAATGAGACAAGGTTAGCGACGTCTTCTGGTTGTTCACCACGGCCTAAAGCAATGCTATTAATTGCATCCTTTAAAGCAGATCCCTTTTCACGACCGTCTAGTTTAGTCATTTTATCATCGATTTCGTCCCACATTGGAGTTAAAACGATACCAGGGCAGTATGAGTTTACGGTAATCTTATCCTTTGCCAATTCCTTGGCTGCAGCTTGTGTTAATCCTCTAATCGCAAACTTAGTTGCTGAGTAAACACTTAGCATTGGGAAGCCTTCGTAACCTGCGATTGAGGAAGCGTTAATGATTTTACCAGGTGTTCCTTGCTTCTTAAATTGTTTAGCAGCAGCTTGAATTCCGTATAAAGAGCCTAAAACATTGATTTCCAATAGATTGCTTGCATCCTTTTCTGAGATGTCTTCCACTGGATCAACGATAGCAATTCCGGCGTTGTTAATATAAACATCAAGCTGGCCGAATTCAGAAACGGCCACTTCAATGGCTTTTTGTACATCTTCTTTCTTATGGACATCACATTGAATTCCGATGGCTTGACCACCGGTATTATTAATTTCGGTCGCTACATCATTAACCTTATCTAGATGACGACCTGCGAGTGCAACGGTAAATCCATCGTTGCTTAACTGTAAAGCAATTCCTTTTCCAATACCTTGACCAGCACCTGTAATTAAAGCAACTTTTTTAACCATAATATAGAACCTCCTAGCGGATAATAAAATCATTCCACCGCTATTATAGAGCCAGTATGATAGATAAAACAATAATTGTTAACTAAACTTATACAATAATAAACTTTTTTATAAATTTGTATATACTAGAGAAAAAAAGGCCCTTAGTAGGGTCTTTTTATTAGTATTCCATCTTAATATGATCAATTCCAGCTTCAATAAATGGTTCACTTGTAACTTTGAAGCCGCCTTTTTCATAATAGCCAACTGCATGTGCTTGAGCGTCGATTTCGACTCTGGTGTTAGGGAAGTGTTCCTTGATAACTTTTAGAATATATTCCAAAAGTTCCTTACCCTTACCGGTTCCGCGGACTTGTTGGGTGGTTAAGACACGGCCAAATGTAACGTGGTCGTCATCTTTGAAGATTCTGGCGTACGCGGTGATGGCCTTTCCATTGGTTTCAAAAACGTGCAGTGATTGCTTGTCATTTTCATCTGGATCAGTGTAGACGATGTGTTGTTCCTCAACGAATACTTCTGATCTGACGCGATAAATTTCGAAAAGTTCTTCTAGGGTTAGTTCTGAAAATTGTTTAGTCTTCCACATGATTGATTCCACCTTTTTTTATTTAAACATGTTTCCCAATATACCCACTTTCGAGAAACGGAATATAATTAAATTTTTCTAATATTCCATTTGAGTGTCTGTACCATGAAATGCCATTAGAATCGGTAAAGAAAACTTCTGGAACCATGTGTTCATTTCCGGTGGCACTCCCGAGAGGATGTTTAAATATTTTATAAGAATTTGGTTTAAAGAATTCAAAGTATCCAAAAATATGATTGTTTCCCATTATAACTTCTTTAAGATTTTTTCCTTCTTTGTTAATTCCATGTCTACTTTGCATATTACTTCTTCCAAATAAAAACACATTGTAAATGCATTCTTCGCTACTGTTATATATTGTATACAAACCTTGACCTGGCTTTTTTTCGCTCTTTTCAAGCCATATATTTATGTGTTTAGCTTGTTTTTTTTCGATAATTTTTGTGTCTAAATGTCTATAAAATATTGTTAATATTAAGGCACTTATTGAAGATAGCGGAACAAGAATATTTATAAATATTTCCCTTAAAAGGTTAATAACACTTCACTCCTTTTTTCTAGTATTATATTCTTTTGACTATTTCATTCAACTACGATATGATTTGAGAATACAAACATTAATGGGGTGCCTTAATCGGCTGAGATTATACCCAAGAACCTGATCCAGATAATGCTGGCGCTAGGGAAGATAAACGCACTTGGACTGTCCCTATCTAAATAGATAGGGACTTTTTTAATTAAGATGCTGTGCAGGAATACCCCATTAATGAAGTATACATATTTGAGGGGAGCTTTATTAATGGATTCAAAAGTTAGCATCAAGAAAGTAACAATTTTAGCAATTATGATTGCACTAGATTTCGTTTTATCACCCATTTTTAGAATTGAAGGAATGGCACCAATGTCATCAGTACTAAACGTAACAGCAGCGGTATTGATGGGACCTTGGTATGCACTAGTCATGGCTATCGTCTGTGCTTGCCTTAGAATGTTATTGCTAGGAATTCCACCACTAGCATTCACCGGAGCAGTCTTCGGGGCGTTTTTGGCCGGATTACTATATCTTATCTACCGTAAAAATTGGATGGCTGTCATCGGTGAAATCATTGGAACTGGGGTATTGGGCTCACTTGCTTCATATCCTGTCATGGTTTGGTACACCGGAAGTTCTAACCAACTATTCTGGTTCGTGTTCACGCCAAAATTCTTTGGTGGTGCAATTTCAGGATCCATCATCGCATACGTTATCTTATTGAGACTTTCAAAGACTCGTCAGTTTAAAGATATTCAAAAGCTATTTTTTAAGTAAACTAAAAAAAGACACCCACGGGGTGTCTTTTTATATTTGTTTTATTTTCATCACGATTGGTTTTAGTAATAATGGTGCCAAAATTGTGGTTAATATAATTGAAGCGATGATTGTTGAGTAGTAATTATCTGAGATTAGATTATTTTTCAAACCGATTTCGGCAATAATTAAACCAACTTCGCCTCGACTAATCATTCCAACACCAATTTCGGTTGCGGATAATTGAGTGAATTTAAAGAAACGAGATCCTAAATATGCTCCTAAGAACTTTGTTATAACAGCAATAATTGATATGATCAGGAATAATGATGCGTTTTCTACGATTCCTCTTATATTCATGTTAAGACCAACGTTTACGAAGAAAATTGGAATGAATAATAGATTACCAAGTTGATTCATTTGGTGATTAACTGATTTTTTATAATTAGTCTGTCCGACTAATATTCCAGCGAAGAATGCTCCAGTAATTGCGCTGATTTGAACGTGTTCTGCCAAAGCGGATAATGATAAACAAACGATTAAAGCAACTATTGGTGCCAATGTAGGAGTAAGTTTAATTTTGAATTTTTTGACTAAGATGAATAAAATCCAAACGAAAATAAAGAATCCAATTTGCATTAATATCAAAAGGATAATGTTTGGCTTTCCCTTTGATGAGCTACCGCTGGTAAATGTAATAACAATGCTTAACAGTAAAATTGAAAGAATATCATCTGCCACTGCGGCACCTAAGATTGTTACGCCTGGTTTTGTATTTAGGGCATTCATGGACTTCAGTACGGCGACTGAGATTGATACCGATGTTGCAGCGAAAATAACGCCAATGAATAGACTTTCGATATTTGATAAAGCAAATAACTTACTTGTGTAAAAAATACTGACGACCGGGAAAATAATCCCCATTATGGCCACGACAATGCTTGGCTTGAAATATTGTTTGAGTAGTTTTAAATCACTTTCTAAACCGGCGATAAACATTAATAAGATAACGCCTAATTCAGCCAATGACGAGATTAAGTTCGTTGGTTTCACGAGGTTTAAAATTGCTGGACCGATTATGATACCAGCCACCAGTTGGCCAACTACTGATGGCAGGTTCGTTTTAGAAAATATTTTTCCGATAATCAGAGCAGCTAATAGAATGATGGAGATTGATAAGATGTAATCCACTAAATCTTCCTTTCGTTTTGTTTACGGAGATTATAAACATAGATTGAAATCCTGTAAATATCGGCTGATTTAGTTCTATAAATATGAAGAAAGATGAACTATTTAGACTAAAAAATTGGCTATTTGTCTTAATTTATCAGTATGTTGAGCAATATTTAGAAAATATTTTTAAATTTTGGTAAATAATTCCCCACAAATATTGAAAAGCTTTATCTATAAACTATGATGAAGATAAAAACAGACGAGGGGGAGAAGTCCACGCTACGTGGACAAACGGTTATGACAATTTTAAAACGAGTATTAATTTTATTCGGATTATTGATTCTGTCACCATTTGTGGGATTTATTTCTTACCCGCTTAATTCTTTTCGCGGCGGCAACTTTCTAGCGTTAATCTTCCAAGTTATTTTCGCCATTGTAGTTGTCATTGGGGTAACAATCATTCTATACAGATGGTTGATCAAAGAAAAATTCATCAGATTGTTTAAGGATAGTCATTTTTCCAAAAAACTGATAGTTTATACCATTGAAATGATTGTGGTCGTTGTTTTATTAATGTTGATGAGTGGTACGCCTAACGGGACGATTTATCAAAAACTGGTGCACATGACTAGTTTTACAGACGTTAGACTCCAATACTTCTTCATTATCATTAGTGTGATTTTGGCGCCAATTGTCGAAGAATTCTACTTTAGAGGTTTAATCTTCACATACGTTAAAAAGACAACTAACCTAACCACAGCGATAATCATTTCATCACTATTCTTTGGATTGGCTCATTCACTATTCAACCCATTTATCATTATCACACATGCGATTGTGGCCATTTTTATTGGTTTGGCCAGAAATAAATCAAACGGAATCATCGCGCCAATTATCATGCACATGATTTGGAACTTATTAATATTCTTAATGATCCTATAGAAAAAGCATCCTGAAATAAATCGGGATGCTTTTTTATTTGTAAGAAACAACAAAAAAAGACATCGCCTAAGCGATGTCTTTTTATCAGTTATGGGCAGTCAGGGGATCGAACCCTGGACCCACGGATTAAGAGTCCGTTGCTCTGCCAGCTGAGCTAACTGCCCAAAATATTTATCTTTTGGCTATCAACCAACAAAAACTATAATACCATGTTGGAGTAAGGATTGCAACACCTTTTTTAAAATTAATTAACAAGATGTTTATCAATTCCTTGCCTCAAATCAACGATATTTATAATAGCATGATAATTATTATTTTGACAACCCCTAATTTTTGAAAAATGTCGTACTTTAAATCTTCATTGCAAGAACATTACGTTTAGAAAACAAAAGTCCAAGCGTGTTATAATGTAGTAAGTTAACGGTTTAAAAATAGATAAAAGTATAACTATCCTTGAAGTGATAGTATTTCGTTAACATTTACATGAACAAATAACAAATCAATTCCTGTTAAGGAGATAGAATATTATGGCAAAAATTTTAGTTGTAGATGATGAAAAACCGATCACAGATATTGAAAAATTTAATTTAGAAAAAGAAGGATATGACGTTGTAGTCGCATACGACGGGGAAGAAGCACTTCAAAAAGTTGAAGAAGAATCTCCCGATTTAATTATCCTAGATTTGATGTTGCCTAAAGTTGACGGTCTAGAAGTGGCCAGAGAAGTTAGAAAGACACATGACATGCCAATTATCATGGTAACTGCCAAGGATTCAGAACTAGACAAGGTCTTAGGACTTGAATTAGGTGCTGATGACTACGTTACTAAGCCATTCTCAAATAGAGAATTAGTTGCCCGTGTTAAGGCCAACTTGCGTCGTCAATCTAACAATGACAATGGCCAAGTTTCTGATAATGAAAACAAGGACATCAAGATTGGTGATCTTGTTATTCACCCAGAAGCATACACCGTTACTAAACGTGGTGAAAACATCGAATTAACTCACCGTGAATTCGAATTACTACATTACTTAGCTCAACACATTGGTCAAGTAATGACTAGAGAACATTTGCTACAAACAGTTTGGGGTTACGACTACTTTGGTGATGTTCGTACAGTTGATGTTACTGTTCGTCGTTTAAGAGAAAAGGTTGAAGACAACCCAAGTCACCCAATCTGGCTAATCACAAGACGTGGGGTAGGGTACTACCTACGCAACTCAGAACAAGAATAATCGACAGAACTAAGGAGTAGTTTGCGGTGAATAGTAAGATTAAGTATTTTCAATCAATTCATTTTAAAATTGCGCTTGTGCTTGCGCTAATCTTATTGGTGACCCTAGAAATTGTTGGGGCCGTTTTTGTTAACCAATTGGAAAACAAGAATATGGCTTCATTTAAAAAACAAGTTCAGGTGCCTACTTACGTAAACACAACCTTAACTAATGAGCTTTCAAGCTCTAGTACTACCAAGGCCAACGTGAAAATTAAGTCATTGCTTTCCAATATTGATAGTAATAACTACACCGAAATCAAGGTTGTTGATGCTAAGAACACCATTCGTGGAACAAACGAAGTTGGTGATCAAAGCTCAGTTGGTCAAAAAAACTTCAGAACCGATATTAAAAACGCGATTATCAACCGTCGTTCATCTAGCTCAATCACTAGTAACCCGGGCGATAGCTCGCGTTATTATACTGTCATCACACCGCTAATCAAGAGTAGTAACAACGAATTAGTCGGTGTTGTTTACGTGCACGCTAATTTGAATACCGTTTATAACGAAATCAACCAAATTACGGTTATTTACGTTGTTGCTGCAATGGTTGCCATCCTATCTGGTTTGTTAATTTCCATTGTTATTTCAAAGGCGATTACTAAACCCATTGATGAAATGAAGAAACAAACATTACAAATTGCCCGTGGGGACTACTCCGGTCAAGTTCACGTGTACGGACGTGATGAATTGGGTCAACTTGCCAATGCGGTTAACAACCTTTCTGTTAAGGTTGAAGAATCCCAAGAATCAACTGAATCAGAACGTCAAAGACTGGATTCCGTCCTAACCAACATGACCGATGGGGTTATTGCGACTGACCGTCGTGGATACGTCATCATCATGAATGATGAAGCGGCTAGTTTCCTAGAAACCACTGAAAAAGATGCACTCGGGAACTCCATTTTAGACATTTTGGATATCAGAAAAGAATACAGTCTACGTGACTTAATCGAAAACCCCGATGAAACTATCATTGACCGTTCAGATAAGGATCATGACTTAATCTTGCACGCTCACTTCTCACTAATTCAAAGAGACTCTGGTTTCGTATCAGGGCTAGTCTGTGTGCTACACGATGTTACCGAACAACAAAAGATTGATAATGACCGTAAGGAATTCGTTTCAAACGTTTCTCACGAATTAAGAACACCATTAACTAGTGTTCACTCATACATTGAAGCCTTACAAGATGGTGCCTGGAAGGATCCAGAAATCGCACCTAACTTCTTGAAGGTTACCCAAGAAGAAACCGACCGTATGATTCGAATGATTAACGACCTATTAACCTTGTCTAGAATGGATTCTGGAACCCAAAAGATTGATAAGGAACTAGTTAATATCACTGAATTATTCAACTATATCTTGAACCGATTCGACATGATTATTAAGTCAGATGACAACAATAGCGAAAAGCCTAATAAGCACTACCGCATTGAACGTCATTTCACTAAACAAGACCTATGGGTAGAAGTCGATACTGATAGATTTACTCAAGTAATCGATAACCTAATGAACAACGCCATCAAGTATTCTCCTGATGGGGGAGTGATTACTTGTTCACTATACAAGACCAAGCACAGCGTTATCTTAAGCGTTAGAGACCAAGGTTTGGGAATTCCTAGAAGTTCCATTCCACACATTTTTGATCGTTTCTACCGTGTTGATAAGGCGCGTTCTAGAGCTCAAGGTGGAACTGGTCTTGGATTAGCAATTTCCAAAGAAGTGGTCGAAGCACTTGGCGGTAAGATTTGGGTAGAAAGTACCGAAAATAGAGGTTCTACTTTCTACATCTCACTACCATACGAACCAATCGAGGAGGACTTATGGGATGAAGATTAAATATTTTATACTACCAGCATTATTAACGATTGCAGTTGTAGTTAGTTTTGCCCTTTCTGCCTCCATTTTGATTAACCCGGCTCACTACGACCGTTCAAGTCAAAAGGTTTCTACGCAAAGTAGTCAGATTGATGCTAAGCCAATGTCGACAATCTACTCACCAACTCAGGTGATTAGAACCAAGGACTCTGGTAAGCAATACGTTCTAACCAACCAATCAGTTAACTTAACCACCGAAATTGGCCAACAAATGAACAACTATAAGGATCCTAAGTTTACAGAGGTAAAGAGTAATGAAGAAAGTTACCTTAAGTATCTAAATAAAGATGATTCTGTCATGCTAAACTATCCGGATGCTTTGAACCTAAAGATTGTTAGCCAATACATTAGTAAGAGTTTTAAATCATTACCTAACGTTTCAATCAATCGAATTGTGATTCCGTTTGACGACAGTAATGATATTTACCTATTTTCGGACCACAACTACAAGGTCTACAAGGTTCACGTCTCAGATACTAACGTGAAGGGAATTCAAAAGGTTATCGAGGATAACGTCAGAGCAATTCCCGTTAAGATGAAGATGATTAGCCACACTCCATTTATTGATTTCTATAAATCATTTACCATGCCTCAATATGGATACTTGATTAATCGAACTTCACAAAATTACTACGTGACAAGACTGCTATCAGACTCACAAGATATCAGTGTCAAACGTCACCGTAGTTCAACTGTATACAATGACGAAAATTCCCGCCAGTTGTCGTTTTCAAACGATGGCGAGGTTAACTACTACGATAGTCATCCTGGTAATATTTCTACCAATATGACCCAATTCTTGAAGGATTCATATCAAAATATTTCCCAACTACTAGTCAGCGATACCTTAGCCAACATTCGTTTCTTCGATTACGATGCTAAGAATTCAAGTGTTGTCTACAGAAACTACGTTGAAGGTTTCCCAATCTTCGATCAAACTCCTTACGGGGCAATCGAAATGAGACTGGTTGATAATACTTCCTTGAAGTACAACTTCTCACTAAATACCCTTCAAATCCCGGTACCAACTGGACGTAAGGATACTAAACTAATTACTACCGACGAACTATTAAACAGCCTACGTAATCACGGATACAATTCCGACAAGATTACAGACATCGAGTTGGCTTACCAATGGAGTAATACCAAGTCTTCTGACATCTTGATTACACTACAACCAACATGGTTTGTTAAATATAACGGTAAGTACATGAATTACACCCAAATGTTATCAAGGGGACCACAATAAGATAGGAGGAAAGCTACATGGACTTTAAAAAGATACAAATCATTTTCTTGATTATCTTCGTGATGATTGATGTCTTCTTATTCTCTTTATTCAGAGAAAACTCACATCTTCAAACCGAAAACAGTAATCAAGGTAGTGATACCGAAATCATTAAGCAAATGCAAAATGATCAAATCACTGTAGCACCTAAACTATCTACAAGTGGTCAAACCGGATACTATTTATCCGCAGTCAACGATGACACTTTAAACAACGACGTCAATAAGTTATCTAACCAAAAGGTGACTTACGCCAATCACATCTTAAGAAGTACTTTCAAACGACCAATCGGTCTATATTCCGGCGATTACCGTGATATCTTAGACAAGTTGATGAAGAAATCCACCTTCGTTTCACACGGGACGGAATATGAATACAATTCTGATTTATCTACCAAGAACAGTATTGTGTACTCACAAAAGACATCTGACGGATTGCTTTATGGTACAAAACACGGTCAGATTACCTTCGACATTAGTAGTGACCATCTACTAGAAGGATATACGCAAAGTTACATGAATGATGTCAGCATTTTGCGTGAAAAAACCGACATCATTTCACCAGCTAAGGCTTTAGTATGGTTATACCAATACAACGAAATCCCTGATAACTCAAAGATTAAATGGGTTCGCTTGTACTACACCCAATTACTATCAATTAAGAACAATATTGTTTTAATTCCAACTTGGGTAATTGGATACACCACTTCAGATTCCTCTTCAGTAGTAGCTAAGAGAATCAATGCCTTTAACGGTGCCATCTTGGACGGCAGTAGCTCGACTCAATCGGCTACCCAATCGAATTAGAATTTTAGAAAGAGGATCAAAATGAACAACGAAGCAGACGATATGAAAATTAGTGTTTTATCCAGTGGAAGTGGGGGCAATGTAACCTACATTGAAACTAATCAACATAAAATACTGCTAGACGCTGGTTTGAGCGGTGTCAGAATCGAAAGATTGATGAAGTCAATTAACCGTTCAATGAAGGATGTCGACATGTTGTTGGTTTCCCATGAACATACCGACCATAGTAAGGCGGTCGGTGTATTGGCCAGACGTTACCCACAAATCAACGTCTACGCAAACCAACCAACATGGGATGCAATGCATGAAACCATCGGAGAAATTCCAAACGAACAAAAGAATATCTTCCCACCAAACATGGTAATGAACTTTGGTGACATCGATATCGAAAGTTTTGCCGTTTCTCATGATGCTGCGCAAGCACAATTCTACGATTTTCATCATCACAATAAGAGCTTCGTTGTCCTAACCGATACCGGATACATTTCAGATCACATCTTTGGTGTTATCAATAACGCCAATGCCTATGTTTTGGAATGTAACCACGACGTTGAAATGCTTAGAAGTGGGGAATACCCATGGTCATTGAAGCAACGTATCATGAGTGATGAGGGCCATTTATCTAACGAAGATGGTGCTAACTCACTAATGGAATGTATCGGATATGACACAAAACGCATATTTATCGGGCACAGAAGCCATCACAACAACGTGAAGGAATTAGCCCATCTAACTGTCGCATCCATGTTAGAAGAAAACGATTTTGGTGTAGGCACCGATTTTGATTTATTGGATACCGATGTTGAAAAGGCATCTAAATTATTTACACTTTAGTTTGATTTAAGATTATTTAATATAATAAGATTAATAAAATTGATAGGGGGAAAACCTTATGAAAAAAAGTGACCGATTTGTCTTAAAAACAGGATTAATTGCCTTAGTGGCTGGACTATTGGGTGGAGGAATCGCATACGGTGGTGCGAGCTTGTTGCAAAGCACAGGTGTCGACGTTGCCGTACCTGCAGGTTCTAACGCCGGGGGCACAGCCTCAACATCAAATTTAAAAGTTAACGTGCAATCACAATCAGAAAAAGCATACCAAGCTGTTAAGAATTCAGTTGTTTCTGTAATCAACCTAAAATCGACTAGTTCAAGCTCATTTGATTCAATGCTAGGTAAGAGTTCTAGCAAACTAGAAGCTAACAGTGAAGGTTCTGGTGTGATTTATAAGAAGAGCGGTAACGCCGCATACATCGTAACTAACAACCACGTTGTTTCCGGAGCTTCAGCAATTCAAGTGCTATTAAGCAATGGTAAACAACTAGAAGCCAAGGTTGTTGGTACTGATAGTGTGACCGACTTAGCCGTATTGAAGATTAACGGAAGCATGATCAAATCAGTCGCTTCATTTGGTAACTCTGACAACATTAAGGTTGGTGAAACCTCTCTAGCAATTGGTTCACCACTAGGTTCTGCCTACGCTTCTTCACTAACTCAAGGAATCATTTCTGCTAAGAAACGTGAAGTGCCATTGACTGGTTCAAATGGTCAAGCAACAGGTAACACCGCCACAGTTATCCAAACTGATACTGCAATCAACCCTGGTAACTCAGGTGGTCCATTGATTAACTTAGCTGGTCAAGTTATCGGAATTAACTCAATGAAATTAGCTTCTGATAGTGAAGGTACCAGTGTTGAAGGAATTGGTTTCGCTATTCCAAGTAATGAAGTGGTTAAGATTATCAACCAACTAGTTAAGAACGGAAAGATTGAACGTCCAGCCCTTGGAATTCAATATGTTGACTTAACTAACATTGCCGTTAGCCAACAAAAATCAATCCTAAAACTACCATCATCCGTTGAAAACGGGGTAGTGGTTTACACAGTTACTAAGAACAGTCCTGCTGAAAACGCCGGATTGAAGAAATACGACGTGATTGTTGAACTTGCTGGTAAGAAGATTTCTAGCCAAGATGAAGTGAAGAACATTCTATACAGTCAAAAACTTGGATCAACAGTAAGTATCAAGTATTACCGTGATGGAAAGCTAAAGACTGGAACCATTAAGTTGACGGAAAGTACTTCTCAATTGAAAATCAATCAATAACACGCAATAATTTGAAAAAATTTTAAGTTATGAAAACGCTGACATGCTGGACATTGTCAGCGTTTTGGCGTTTTTAAGGGGTTGTATTTAATCTAAATAAGATGTATAAATTTATATATTGGATTTTAAATTGATAAATAAAAGGAGTTTTTCATTATCACTATTTTTGGTTTTAGTGTATGGACATTGCTATTATTCATTCCAGTTGGTATCGTTGCCGGTATCTTAAGTACAGTAACTGGACTAGCTTCACTTGCCTCATACCCAGCGCTATTATATTGGGGTGCTTTAAACCCAATTTCAGCAAACATTACTAACACTTCCGCATTACTATTTAACGTAGTAAGTTCTGGTATTTCATCCAAGCGCGAATTAGATGGACACTGGAAGGAACTATTCAAAGTTATGACTATCATCTTCTTCGGTGGTATCGTTGGTGTTATTTTACTAACATTCTTACCATCAAAGGACTTTGAATACGCAGTACCTGTATTTATTGCAGCTGCTGGTATTGGTATCTTATTACCAAGCAAGGACACTACTAAGGCACCTACTGCTAAGGTAGTTGAAGAAGACACTGTTGGCTCAAAGAAAATGCTTGTTGACTTCGGAATGATTGTTTTATTCTTCGCTATTGGTATCTACGGTAGTTACTTCGGTGCTGCTGCTGGTGTTATCCTATTAGCTGTTCTATCAAGAACAAGTAAAGATCCATTCCCTGTTTACAACGCTATCAGAAACGTTGCCATGGGTTCAGCTAACGTTATTGGTACTATCTTATACTCATTCAAGTATGGTCAACACGGTAGCACCCACATTTACTGGGCACTAGCTATTCCTCTAGGTATTGGTTTCCTAATTGGTGGTTACGTTGGACCTAAGATGGTTCGTGTATTACCAGTTAAGTTAATCAAGATCGTTACTGGTATTTTAGCGCTATACCTAGCTTACACTCAATTCGTGTCAGCATACGGTATTCACTTATTCTACTTCTTCTAAAGATGAAATTTTGGCACCTATTGTTATTTATAACGGTAGGTGCTTTTTTTATCCTTTTCTTTTATTCGAAAAATGTTAATATGAAATTATGATTTTATTTTAGTAGAAAAAGAGATGAGAAGTCATTACTATTTTAGGTGTAAGTATTTGGATTATTTTATTGTTTATTCCTGTTGGGATTGTGGCAGGAATCTTGGGAACAGTTACTGGTCTATCATCACTAGTATCATATCCCGCATTGCTATACTTTGCTGGACTACCAGCTGTTTCCGCAAACGTGGTTAACAAGGCGTCACTAATGTTTAATGCCGTTGGATCATGTATTTCTTCCACCCGTGAACTTAGAGGTCACTGGAAGGAACTATTCAAGATTATGGTTATCATCTTCTTTGGTGGAATTACAGGGGCCATCTTGCTAACTGCACTACCATCATCTAGTTTTACCCATATCGTGCCATTCTTTATTGCCTTTGGTGGTTTAATGATTTTGCTTCCAGACAAGAAAGAAGTTAACGAAAATACAGAGGGTGCATTGAACTTTAATCCTGCAGCCAAAAAAGATACGCCATGGACTTGGCTAAAGAATATCGCCATCATTGTCCTTACATATTTAATTGGTGCATACAGCGGATATTTTGGCGCTGCATCAGGAATTTTATTATTAGTCCTACTAACTAGAACTACATATAATGAATACACTGTAAGTAACGCAATTAGAAATGTAGCGATGGGAGCTGCAAACATCGTGGCAACCGTCTACTATTCACTTTTCTCACACGTTGTGTGGATCCTAGTTCTACCATTAGGAATTGGCTTTTTCATTGGTGGATACATCGGACCAAAGATTGTGCGTGTGCTACCCGTTAAATTCATCAAGATTGCGACTGGAATTTTGGCCTTGATTTTAGCTTACACTCAATTTGTTTCAGCTTATCATGTCCACTTTCTATAAAAAGAGCGAAAAAAATTCGCTCTTTTTTTGTGCTTAAAATGTGAATAATTTTAGAAAAGATAAAAATGATAATTAAAAACTATTTATATTTATAACGGAAAAGGAGGAATTGCGTCATGCACGATGCAATCTTCTTACTATTAGCTAACACTAAGTTCATCCATTATGTTTTCTGTGATTATGCCGTACAAGACGAAAAATTAAAACTAAGAGTAAAATGATAAAAGGCGATATTGCAATGTTTTAACCCTCTAATCATTAATTGAAACTTAACTGAATTATAACTACAAATTATGTAAAAGCAGTGCTACAATACAAAATTGTTCCTCAGGTGATGCATGCAAATGATCACTTTTGTGGAGTTTACATCTTTATAAGCTCTATATTTAATATCTTGATTCGATTGCCATTCTTATTTTTTCTAAGACGCGCGATGAAAAAATTCGGTGGACGAATGGCAGTTGGATGATGAATCAATATGTTATCTATATTGTTTATATCGTAAATGCATATTGTTATGGTTTGTATGTCAAATACGTAAACCTAAGACAATTTAAGCAATCTAAATAATGCACTTTTCGTTGATTACTTCTTAATCGGAGTAAATAGTCTAACTTGAGAGACTATTTCTCATCAATAACTTTGTGATGGATATCTAGCAGCAATGATTTGGTAGGATCATTGTGATGCTTTTAACCATTAGCATTGCTCCTTTTATTGATTGAGGTTAATCCATTAGGACACATAGTGTTTAGCTATTATTTATTATTTCTGATTCATATGATTATGTATTGTTCTGTGTGATGGTAGACACACAGATCAGTCAATTCCCCCAATCATTTATTAAGTTATGTTTCATAACGTACACGTAAGCTTTGATAATGACAGTTTCGTATGAATTTCGTTTTAAAAGTTGTTGAACCTTCTCTAGTATTTAGATGCTGCATTTAAAGATGTATTTAAGTAGCAATTCTTTTATTAAGACGTAATGGTCAAAAAAAGCAATTGGTAGTTATTTCGAGAATTCAAGCAATCGGTGATGCATCTCCGTCACGCAGATTTATCCCAAAATCGTAATACTTTTCATTCCTTATAATAAAAGCATTCTCGATGGTAATTATTATTTAGACTATTATTATATTGCACTAAAAAAGCTTATCCTTAGCGGGATAAGCTTTTTTTGTTTTATTCAGCTTCTACACTGATGATTTTTTGTTGATCAAAGTCATATAGACCTTGGTCGGTTAGTTTTAATGTTGGAATTACGGGTAGTGTTAAGAATGATAGAGTGATGAATGGGTCGAAATCGACACCATCACTAATTTCTTTAAACGCTGCCTCAATTTCTTCTAGTTCGTGGCTGGCTTTTTGCCATGACTTATCAGACATTAATCCAGCAACCGGTAGTGGCATGGTAGCTAAAGTTTTTTCTTCATCGACAACGGCAATTCCACCCTTAGTGGCGGTAACCTCTTGAATTGCGCGGTAGATGGCTTCCTTGGTAGTTCCGACAGCGACGATGTTGTGAGAATCATGGGCGACAGTAGTGGCAATGGCACCGTTTTTGATGTTGAAACCATGAACCAATGCCAAGCCATAGGTGCCTAGTTGATGATGACGTTCCGCGTCGACCATTAATAGGACATCGTTTTTTAAATCAGTTTTGAAATAACCATCTTCTATCGGAACTTCTTGGATGGAGTGGGTAGTTTCAATGTGATTTGCGATTACACCCATTACGTGGCATTTATTTGAGTTTAAAGGTAGTTTTAAATCATCAACTGATAGGTTTTGGTGGACGCAGTTTTCGTCAAATTCAATTGGAGTGGTGTTAAAACTTTCTTCGGTCATGACCTTACCGTTTTTGATGACGGTCTTAACGTCGACTTGGTCTAGGTGATCGACGATGACTAAATCTGCTTGGTAGTCTTCCTTGATGGCGCCTAATTTATCTAGTTTGTGAGCAACAGCAGCGTTGTAGCTGGCCATCTTGTATGCAGTTTCGGGTTTTAGTCCGTATTGAATCGCTAACTTAATATTGAAGTTAATACTACCTTCTCTAATGATGGTAGTGATGAACTTGTCATCAGTACAGAATGAAAAACGATCGGAATTTTCTTCAGTAACTGCTTGAATGGTGTTTTGTAAATCTCTTTCGACGGTTCCTTCTCTTAAGAAGACATTCATGTCGGCAGCAAGTCTGTCGTTCATTTGTTCTAAACTGACTGATTCGTGGTCGGTAGTAATGCCGTTTTCACGATATTCCTTAAGTTGTTCCAAGGATAATCCGGCACCGTGACCGTCGATTTGATACCCGTGGTCTAGGGCATCCTTTAGCTTTGCCATCATGTCTTTATCCTTATTATGTACGGCTGGGTAATCCATTACTTCGGCTAAACCGATTACGGATTCTTCATTATATAGTGGGTGCAAGTCTTTCGCGGTCAAAGTCGCACCGTTATGTTCGAAACTGGTAGCGGGAACAGATGAAGGTAACATCACTAATACTTCCAGTGGAGTTTGTTTGGCATCTTCAATCATGTATTTAATCCCGTCGGCACCAGAAACGTTTGCGATTTCGTGTGGATCGACGACGATAGAAGTGACACCCATGGGTACTAACACCTTACCCAATTCAGATGGAGTGACTAGTGAACTTTCGATGTGAACGTGTGAATCAATAAAACCAGGAACGACAAATTGATTGTTAGCGTCGATAATTTCCTTAGCTTTTAACTCTGGATGATTGCCGACAGCAATAATCTTGCCATTGTTAATGAAAATATCATTAATTTCGAAGCTGTTTGTAAATACGTTTAAAACTTTTCCATTTTGAACAAGTAAATCGATTGTTTGCATTTTTCCACCCCAACGTTAATTTGATTTTGATTAAAATTATCAAGTATTATGAAACATTAATGAAAGAAAGTCAAATCTATTTTAATGTTCGGGAAACATGCATAGTATTAAGCCTTTAATAGATATATTTTCTATACTTGATAGAGTAATTTTTCAGTAGTACCTAAAAAAATGTTTAAAAAGGGGGAAATGTAGTGTACAATTGTATTGTTCTTAAAAATAGAAAGGGTGAAGAACTTTGAGTGAAAACGTTTCACATGAAAAAAAGGGCTTCGTTGAATATGCCAACGGTCCTTCACTAGAAGAAATTAACGGTGGAATTAAAGTTCCTAAGGATTGGGGATTCTGGAAAACTTTATTCGCCTACTCTGGACCAGGTGCATTAGTTGCGGTTGGTTACATGGATCCAGGTAACTGGGCTACATCAATTACAGGGGGTCAAAACTTTGGTTACCTATTGATGTCTGTCATCTTAATTTCAAGTTTGATTGCGATGTTACTTCAATACATGGCGGCTAAACTTGGAATCGTGAGTCAGATGGATTTGGCACAAGCCATTCGTTCAAGAACCTCAAAGACACTTGGTGTTGTTCTATGGATTATGACTGAATTAGCAATCATGGCTACTGATATCGCCGAAGTTATCGGTGGGGCCATTGCCTTATATCTTTTATTCCACATTCCTCTAATCTTAGCGGTATTCCTTACCGTATTTGATGTTTTATTATTGCTATTATTAACTAAAGTGGGATTCAGAAAAATTGAAGCAATTGTTGTTTGTTTAATCCTTGTTATCTTAGTAGTCTTCATTTATGAAGTTGTACTATCAAACCCAGATTGGTTTGGCGCTATTAAAGGTTTAGTACCAACTGAACGTACTTTTGCTAGTGACCATCCAGTTGCTGGAATGACTCCACTATCAGGTGCTTTAGGTATTATTGGTGCTACTGTTATGCCACATAACCTATACCTACATTCAGCTATTGCTCAAACTAGAGCTATCGATCACAACGATGAAGAAGACGTTGCAAGAACTGTTCGTTTTGCTACTTGGGACTCAAACATCCAATTAACATTCGCATTCTTCGTTAACGCTTTACTATTAATCATGGGTGTGGCCGTATTTAAGACTGGTGCCGTTCAAGATACATCATTCTTCGGTCTATTCGATGCTTTAAACAATACTAAGATGCTATCAAACCCAATTCTAATTGGTGTTGCTAAGTCTGGTATTCTATCAACATTATTTGCTGTAGCATTGCTTGCTTCAGGTCAAAACTCAACCATTACTGGTACTTTATCAGGACAAGTTATCATGGAAGGTTTCGTTAACATGAAGGTTCCTCTATGGGCTCGTCGTTTAATTACTCGTTTAATCTCAGTTATTCCAGTGCTTATCTGTGTGCTATTGACAGCAGGTGAATCAACACTAAAACAACATGCTGCGATCAACGATTTGATTGAAAACTCACAAATTTTCTTAGCATTCGCATTACCATTCTCAATGCTTCCATTGTTAATGATGACTAATAGCGGTCAAGAAATGGGTAACCGTTTCAAGAACAGATTATGGGTTAACATTTTAGGTTGGATTTCAGTTATCGTGTTAATTTACTTAAACGCAATTAACATGCAACCTGCCGTTGCTGGTTTCTTCAGTGACAACCCAACTGCTGCTCAAAACGCAGAAGCTGGTGTAATTGCTAACATCATTAACGTTGTTATCATTCTTCTACTAATCTGGACATTAGTTGAACTATACCTAGGTAACAGACGTTTAAGAAACAGAGAAAACTAAAATAAAAAATTCAAGAATAGAAGGCGAAAATTATGCAAAACATGGACGTCGAAATTAATTTCAAGAATATTTTAGTTGCTGTCGATGATTCAGATGACGCTTTATTAGCTTTCAAGTACGCGATTTCACGTGCTAAATCAGAAGGCGCAAAGCTAACCATCGTTTCAGTACTAGAAGATGAAGAAATCAATGTTTTCCAATCATTATCAGGACAATTTGTTCATGGTAAGTATGAAGATTTAGAAAAACATCTAGAAAAATACAAGCAAACTGCTGAAGCTGCCGGTGTAGCCGATGTTGATATTATTGCATCAACCGGTGAAGCTGGGGAAACCATCATCAAGGATGTGCTTCCTAAGGTTAACCCTGATTTATTGATCGTTGGATCAGAATCAAAGAAGGGCTTAGCTCGTCACTTTGGTAGCCAAGCTGCCTACATGGCAAAATACTCACCAGTATCAGTTATGGTGATTAGATAAAAAACTATTGATTAATTACTCACTCCGAAAAAAGACTCAAGATCATATCTTGGGTCTTTTTTGTTTGCTTAAAATAAAAAAGTGTAGTAAGCTACACTTATTCGAAATTAAGGGGGGATGTTAGTGCTTTTTAGTAAGGATAATTTTGGCATCAAAATAAATGTCATTAGTAACTTGGCAGGAGCCCACTTCGACAAAGAAGTTAAATCAGTAATAAGTAACTTAACTAATACACAGTTCGCTGTCATGACTTATCTGTTTGATCACAAGGATGAGGTCATCACACAAAATCAATTGGCATCAGTGATGCACTCAAGTCATCCGACAATGCGCAATGTCATTAAGCGCATGCTGGACAAGGACTTGATTAACACCAATCAATCTAAAGAAGATAAAAGAAAAATTGATGTCCAACTATCTGATAACGGATTATCACTTATGAACGATAAGAGTTCTGCAATTCAAAAGATGTTGGTTGATAACCAAAAATTTTTAACTGATGGACTATCGGAAAAAGAAGTTTCGGATTTGAACAGAATGTTAGACAAGGTAATTAGTAATTTAAAGGGGAGTGAATACTAATGGCAAACATCAAAAAACGTAATTTAATGATGGCCGTGATTTTGTTCGGGGCATTCATGGCACTATTAGCGGAAACATTATTTAACAACGCGTTAACCAATATCATGCACTCATTTAGTATCAACCAAGCCACAGTTCAATGGTTATCAACCGGATACCTATTGGTTGTTGGTTTGATGATTCCGATTTCGTCATGGGTATTCAATAACTTCAAGACCAAGTACAACTACTTGTTCATGATTACGCTATTCTTAATCGGATCTGTAGTCGGCTGGGTAGCACCCAACTTTGGTATCTTGCTACTTGGTCGTTTTATTCAAGCCATTGCCGCTGGATTATTGATGCCATTCATTCAAAACGTAATCCTATTGCTATTCCCACCTGAAAAACGTGGACTAGCACTTGGAGTCACCGGTCTGGTTATCGCATTAGGACCAACGGTTGGACCTACATTGTCAGGAATTATTCTTGAATACTTTGGTTGGCGTGATTTGTTTGCACTACTAAGCATCATCTCAGTGATTATCCTAGTAGTCGGGATCTTCTTCACTGAAAACATCAATGAAATCAAGAAGACTAAGCTCGACTTTGTATCACTATTACTATCTGTTGTTGGTTTCGGTGGTTTGCTATACGCATTCTCAGAAATTGGGAATACTGGTAACTTAAACCTTCCTATTTCAATCATCGGCTTGATTGGAATTGCTTCAATTGCAGGATTCGTATACAGACAAAATCACCTGGACGAACCAATGATTAACATGTCCATTTTTAAAAACCACAACTTTAACCTAACAACATTGCTAAGTACTTTAAGTAACATCGCAATGGTCGGCATCGAATTGGTAATGCCATTGTACTTACAAAACTCACGCATGGTTTCAGCATTGGTTGCTGGATTAGTCATGATGCCAGGTGCCATCTTGATGGGAATCTTCAACCCAATCTCAGGTGGCTTGTACGACAAGCTAGGAGTTAGAAAAGTCTCCATTATTGGTTTTGCATTCATCTTAATCGGATCAATTCCAATGGTTGTCTTCAATGCATCATCTAGTCTATCCATCATCATTGTGAGCTACGCTTTAAGAATGGTCGGGGTAGCACTAGTAATGATGAACACATTTACGGATGGAATTAACTCATTACCAACTCAATACGAAACAGACGGTAACGCTGCTTCTTCAACCATCAGACAAGTTGGTGGATCGCTTGGAACCGCCATCTCAATGACTGTCGTTACTCTAGGGGTAAACCTAGCAAGTAGCCATGCTTCAACTGCTGGTGCTCAAATTACCGGTTACCAATTTGGTTTCTGGTTAATGCTAGGGGTTGCGGTAGTCGGTTTCTTACTATCATTTAGATTACCTAAGAAATAAGACCAAACAAAAAAGCCATAGGATAACCTATGGCTTTTTTATTATTCAACATCCAAAACAGTTTGTTTTTGTTTGAATTGTTCTTTTACGAATTCGTAGAACTTCACTTGTGTGATGTAGTAGTAAGGCAATACGTAAATTCCGACGATTCCTGAAGTAATTGCAACTAGAATCATCCAACCGGTGAAAGATAGTTGTAATACAAGGTAATCTGCTTTGTAGCCCTTCATAATGTCTTGGCTGGTCATAATAGCAGTGTAGGCACTGACGGGTTTGTTTTCCAATCTAGCATCTCTGTATACCCAAAGTGCTTGGTTGTATGCGAAACTCTTTACGACTAACCATACTAATACGGCGATGAATTCAGCGATTGAAAGGGATAAACCTAAAGAGTTTGGTAGTAAAATCATGAATAGGAAACCAGGGATGAATAGTAGTGACCATAGTGATAATAGAATTGATCTTAAAATCCAGGTCCATGTGGTACCCCAGAAAAGACGTTGGTCGTCGATAAATGTTAGTGATTTTCTAAGTGGTTTTTGGAAATCATCTTGGCCTCTTAATACGTTGAAGGCGGTGTAGATAGCACCGAGTAAAAAGATTGAAGATAAGATGATGAAAATAAATGTTGCAACGGAGTTAACGGCGTCATTACTTGTAATGTTAGTAGTAACGTTTGTGGCATCTATCTTTAGAGCTGAGTTAAAGCTTACTTGGTTAGCTAAAACGTTGTAAGCAATGTAAGTTAGTAAGAATGGTAGAAATAGGATGAAGAAGAAGCGTTGGTGACCACGAATAAGGCCTTTAACTTCTCTTTTTTGTTCTGCGCGATTGTACATGAGAATCCTCCTGTTTGATATTATGTCTTAATTATACCAAAAACCCCGGCAGAAAAATTCGACCGGGGTTTAATTTTTGGTTAAGAATGATTTAGATGTTCTTCCAAGTGTCGTGACCGATTGAAGGGAATAGGTGAACATTTCTTTCAATTTCAAGTGGGGTCATCTTCATGTTAACGGCTGGAACAATCATGTCCACTGCGTTATCAGCTTGGTCAGAGATTTCAGTAAAACCAACTAAGCGGTGTTCTTTGTCAAAAATGTAGGCATTCTTAACAACAGGTTCCTTAGTGATTTGTCTAAACCATGTGTTAGTAGCATCATGTTCTTCAACAGTGTATTCGTCACTAGCGTTTGCTTCATCAACGGTAACACCCATTTGACTGATACGAGGTGAAGTAAATACTACTGATGGAATTGCTGGGAAGTCGATTGGTTGATCTGTTTCACCGGCAAATAAGTGCTTTAGGTATTGTGATTCGAAAGTTGCTGTTGGAGTTAAGTTTGGTTGACCAGTAGCAGCAACGTCACCTGAAGCGTAGATGTTTTCAACTGATGTTTGTAGGTATTCGTTAACTAGGACACCCTTCTTATCATCGTATTTAACACCAACTTCTTCTAGACCCATGTTGTGAACCATTGGTACACGACCAGAAGCGTCTAGGATGTAATCAACAGTTAGTTGTTGGTTGTCAGCGTAAGTAACAGTGTATTCGTCACCGTCTTGGCTGAATGAACGTAGGCCAGAGTTTTCAACAAACTTGATACCTGATTTCTTCATTTCGTCCATTAGGATTTTTACGTATGGTTGGTAGAAAGGACGTAATGCCTTGTCACCGTGCATGAACATAGTAACATCAGCACCTGCTTCGTTTGCCATAGTAGCAAATTCCATCGCGATGTAACCAGTACCAACAACAGCCATACGTTTTGGCATGTCTTCTAGTTCCATGAAGTCTCTTGAATCATGTGATAATTCAGTACCTTCAATTTCAACTTTATGTGGTGTTAGACCAGTGGCGATAACGATCTTGTCTGAAGTTACGTGTTCACCATTGATTTCTAGTGTATGAGCGTCAGTGAACTTAGCAAAACCATGGATAACATCCATTCCTAAGCTCTTCATAGTTGCTTCACGGTCTACCTTGATTGGTAGGATTCCTTCACGTTTGTGTTTGATGTTTTCTTTCCAGTTTAGCTTAGTGTCACCTTCAACGATGTCTTTCATGCGTCTTTGGGTCTTAGCTAGAGTGACTGGTCCATCAAGTGAGATTTTGGCGTTACAACCCCAGTTAGGGCAAGTACCACCAACGGCGATTGCTTCGACAAACGCGATTTTGAAACCTTGTTTGCAAAGTGTCTTAGCACCGTCGAATGCGGCGTGTCCTGATCCGATGTAGATAACATCGTAATCGAAGTTAGGATTTTTCATGTTAAAGCCTCCGTATTTATTACGTTTATTATATTTTCTTATATTAATTAATGTACAATATTGTAGTGTTGCAAACAAATATATTGACTCGATTTTAATGGAATTTTAAACATTAAAAAAACCACCCAAATGGGTGGTTTTACTTAATATTTTATAGATGTTGCCAAGCGTCACTACCGATAGTAGGGAACAAGTGGACAATCTTGTTAATTTGAGATTTATCTAATTTTAGAGCGACGGCAGGTAGGATTGAATCAATTACGCTATCCGCTTCGTTTGATACTTCAGTGGCACCAACTAAGTGGTGTTGTTTATCGAAGATGTATGCACGTTTGGCAATTTCTTCGTTAGTGATTGAACGGTACCAATCAGCAGTCATATCGTGTTCTTCAACAGTGTAGTCGTCACTGTTCTTTGCTTCTTCAACTGATACACCGACTTGGGCGATACGAGGTGAAGTGAACACTACTGAAGGGATGGCAGGGAAATCAATTGCATCCTTAGTTTCGCCTGAGAATAGGCTAGTTAGGTATTGTGATTCAAAGATTGCAGTTGGAGTCAATCTTGGTTGACCAGTAGCAGCAACGTCACCTGAAGCATAAATGCTATCAACTGATGTTTGTAGGTGATCGTTTACTTCAATACCGTTCTTCTTGTCGTATTTAACACCAACTTCGTCTAAACCAATGTTTTCGACGTTTGGAATACGACCGGTAGCATCTAAGATGTAGTCAGTGAAGACTTGACGGTTACCAGATAATTCAATGGTAGTCTTGCACTTTTCTTCGTGGAATTCTTGAACTTCGGCGTTTTCAACGAAGGTAACACCTTTTTCCTTTAAATCGTTTACGACTGCGTCAACGTATTCACCGTTGAAGTCACGAAGTGCGCGGTCACCATGCATGATGACAGTAACTTGTGATCCGGCAGCGTTTGCGATTGATGCGAATTCCATGGCGATGTATCCAGCACCGATGATGGCGATGTGAACTGGTAGTTCGTTGATATTTAGGAAGTCCTTTGAATCATTGGCCATTTCCTTGCCAGGAACATCTAGTCTGTGTGGACGTAAACCAGTAGCGACAACAATCTTGTCTGCGGTGTATGACTTGCCGTCAACATCAACAGTGTGGCCGTCGGTTAACTTACCGTAGCCCTTAATAACGTCGATACCAAATGATTCTAGACCACCTTGGATGGCGTTTGGAAGACTATCGATGACCTTATGCTTGTTTAGCATGTTTTGGGTCCAATCGATGCTTAGGTTTCCTTTAACAATATTTCTTAAACGTTTTTGAGTTTCCATTAATTGTGCTGGTAAATCTAAAGCAATCTTGGCGTTACAACCCCAGTTAGGGCAAGTACCACCGATTTTATCTGCTTCGACTACGGCAACTTTGTAGCCTTTAGCGGCTAATGGCATTGCACCATCGAAAGTACCGTGACCTGCACCGATGTATAAAACATCGTAATCGAATTTTTCAGTCATAGTTATCAATTCCTTCTTTACATAAGATATTAAATTCATCTTCGTATACTTATAAAATAAACGTTCGCGAAATTTAATTCAATTAATTAGTTTCGGATTATATAGTGTAAGACATAACAAAATTTATGGATTTAATAAAAATTTAATAATATAAGTACTGTAAAATTAATGAAAATAGTATATAATCACTTTGTGAATAAATAAACAAAAGAAGAAAAGAGGATGTTACTATGACTCAAAAAGTTGCATTTGTTACAGGTGCCGGCCAAGGTATCGGTAAAGCAATCGCTGAAAGATTAGCTCAAGACGGTTTTGCAGTTGCTGTTGTTAACCGTACTGCTGAAAAGGGTGAAGCAGTAGCAAAGGAAATTAACGCAAATGGTGGTAAGGCAATTGCTGTTCAAGCAGACGTTGCTGACAGAGACCAAGTATTTGCTGCAGTTGAAGAAACTGTAAAACAATTGGGTGACTTAAACGTTGTTGTTAACAACGCCGGTGTAGGTCCTACTACTCCAGTTGACACAATCACTCCAGAACAATTCAACACTGTATACAACATCAACGTTGCATCAGTAATCTGGGGAACTCAAGCAGCCAAGGCTAAGTTCAACGAACTAGGTCATGGTGGTAAGATCATCAACGCTACTTCTCAAGCTGGTGTTGTTGGTAACCCTAACTTAACTCTATACGGTAGTACTAAGTTTGCTATCCGTGGTATCACTCAAACCACTGCTCGTGATTTAGCAAGTGAAAACATCACTGTTAACGCATTCGCACCTGGTATCGTTAAGACTCCAATGATGATGGACATTGCCCACGAAGTTGGTAAAAACGCAGGTAAGGATGACGAATGGGGTATGCAACAATTCTCTAAGGATATCGCATTAGGTCGTTTAGCTGAATCAGAAGACATCGCTGCTGGTGTTTCATTCCTAGCAGGTAAAGACTCAGACTACATGACTGGTCAAACATTAATTCTAGATGGTGGTATGCAATTCCACTAAAATCATATCTTGGATATGAAGAAAGCCATAGGTTATCCTATGGCTTTTTATTATATGTATAAAAAGATCGAAAAAAAGAGCCGCTTCAATTAAGAAGCGGCTCTTTTTTTGTGAGATATACAAAAACAAACTTTTATTCTTTAACAAAAAAGTACCCCAAAGATAAAATCTTCAAAGTACTTTAGTTAGTGAGCTGTGATGCTTTGAACACCATCTTCTCAGCAAAGGACTGAGTGCTTTTACCTTAAGCTAACAGCTCAAAATATTAAGTTTGTCTGTGAGATGTAACCTCAAGCGACATATAATATTAAACCATATCTATAGTTTTTATGCAACAATATTTTGAGAAAAAATTGAAAATTCGCTATAATTTTATTAACGAATTAAACATATGGGAGGGATTAGATGCAAGTGATCGGTATGTTAATCATGGTCATTGTACTATTTATTATTTCTACATTATCAACTGTGTTAGTAATTTCTTTAAAAAACAAGCATAAAAATGACGACAAAGACTAATATGACGGGATTTTGTCCACTGATATAAAAAATATTTATAACGAACTTATCCTTTGACTATATCTTTAAGTATGTTTTATAGTACTTATCGTGTTTTAAATTAAGCAATAATTATTTTTAATATCAAATAGGAGGATTCATAATGGGAGTATTTATTAACTCAATCCAAAGTGTCCTTGTTGTTGTTCTAATTATGTTATTAGGATATGTATTAAGAAAAACCGGTTGGTTTGCAGATACATTCAGCAAGAACATTTCTAAATTAATCAAAAACATCGCTCTACCAGCTTCAATTTTCGTTGCGGTGTTAAGTCGTCTAACTAGAGGTAAGCTTGTAAGTTTCGGTAGCTACCTAATCTGGGGTGTTATCTCAGTTGTTATCGGTTACCTAATTGCATTTGCACTAGTTAAAATCATGAAGGTTAGACCAGGTCGTCGTGGTGTATTCATTAACGCTATCGTTAACGCCAACACTATCTTCATTGGTCTACCATTGAACATCGCCTTATTCGGTGACAAGTCAATGACTTACTTCTTGGTATACTACATCATCAACACTGTTTCTACTTGGGCATTTGGTGTCTTCTTGATCAGTAACGATGATCCTACTAAGGCAGGTCAACCAAAGGAACACCACAAGATTAACTGGAAGCAAGTTATTCCAATGCCACTTGTTGGTTTCCTAGTTGCTTTAGTATTCTTACTACTAAACATTCCAGTGCTAAAGGTACCTTTCTTATCACAAACACTAACTTACGTTGGTAGTTTAGTTACTCCACTATCACTAATCTACATTGGTATTGTATTAGCTGATGCTGGTCTAAAGAGTATCTCATTCGACCGCGACACTGTTGTTGCATTATTAGGTCGTTTCGTATTGGCTCCAGTTGTTATGATTGTTATCCTAACTGCTGCTGCTCACGGTGGTGTATCACTACCAACAATGTTCAGCCAAACTATGATTGTTCAATCAGCTACTCCAATGCTAGCCGTATTACCAATCCTAGCTGCTGAATCACACGGAGATGTTAAGTACGCTACAAACATTGTAACTACTTCAACTGTATTGTTCATCGTTGTTATTCCTATCTTAATGACAATCGTTCAATACATCTAATAACACAAAAAACGTTGGAATTATTCCAGCGTTTTTTTATTACATATAACAAAATTGACAAGTGCGGGCAGTTAGCCTAAACTTTAAATAAATTAAATGCGGAAGCAAAGAAGGAATTCATATGTTTGAAAAGATTTGTTACACATTAATGGTAATCGCCGTTATTATTATCGCTATAGTATATTTTGTATGTTATTAAAAAATAAAAAGGACTGACATCTGTCAGTCCTTTTTTATTTGTGTCGATCCGAAATGGATCGGCTTTTTTGTGCGCAAAATAAAAGTATAGAAATAATTAATGGGCTATTTAATCAGAAACTTAAATATATAAAACTTTAATTATGCCTTTATAAATTCTTAATTAAAAAATAGTAGCTATTTCCAAATTTATGAAATATAATTTGGTTATAGATTAGTAAAGCGCTTACATTATTATCGCTATAGTAATCATAGCCACTAAATAAGTACATTTAATAAAGGAGAGTGAGCTATTATGATGTCCAAACTAAAATTACCAAAACTATCGAGGTTCCAATTATTCAATATTACCTTCGGTTATTTTGGTTTAAACATGGCGTTCTTTTTACAAACATCTCAAATGAGTAGAATTTTCCAAACTATTGGGGCAGACCCTAATAAATTAGGTTGGTTCTTCATCCTACCACCTTTGGCAGGGATGATTGTTCAACCAATCATTGGAAAGAGATCAGACAAAACGTGGAACCGTTTTGGCAGAAGATTGCCATACTTAATTATGGGTTCTATTATTTCTGCAATTGTTTTAATCGTTTTACCAAACGTTGGATCGCTAGGTTTAGGTTATGGATCATTAGCCGCTTTACTATTTGGTGCGGTTACTATCATGCTTCTAGACGTTTCATCAAACATGTGTCAACAACCATTTAGAATGATCATCGGTGACATGGTTAACGCAGACCAAGAAGACAAAGCATGGTCATTCCAAAACATTTACTCAAACGCAGGTGGAATGTTAGCTGCAATCCTACCATTCGTAATCACTGCAATTGGTTTCTCAAACATCGCTCCTAAAGGTGAAGTTCCAACAACTGTTAAAATCGCCTTTTACATTGGAGCAGTTGTAATCGCTGCAACTACTATCTACACAGTTATAAACGTTAAAGAATACGACCCAGTAGAATACGCGAAATACCACGACATTGAAGAAGAAGACAGCAAAGAAAAAGCACCAAGTCTATGGGAATTAGTAAAGACAGCTCCTAAGATCTTCTGGGAATTACTAGCAGTTATGATGTTCTCATTCATCTCAGTTCAATTTGTATGGACTTACAGCACTGGTGCATTAGCAGAAAACATTTGGCACACAACTAACCCTGCTAGCGCAGGGTTCCAAGCAGCTGGTAACTGGAACGGGGTATTAACATTCGTTCAATCACTTGCCGGAGTGCTATGGGGTACATTCGTTTTAGCTCGTCTAAAACCAAGCCAAAGAAGAAAAATCCTATTCATCTCACTAGTATTAGGTGGATTAGGTCTAATCATGATGTACTTTGTAACTTCAAAGATGCTATCAATCATTCCATTCACACTATTTGGAATTATGTACATTACAATCGGAACAGAAGCATTTGCAATGATTACAGGTGCTGTTAAAGGTAAAAACGAAGGTGCTTACCTAGGACTATTCAACTGGCAAATTTGTATCCCACAAATTGTCGCTTCAGTTTCTAGTTTCGCAATCTTCCCAATGCTACACGGATCAATGAGCGCAATGCTATTCCTAGCTGGAATCTGCGCACTAATTGCTGCCGGTACAGTATTCTTTGTAAAACCAGTTAAAGAATAATCAAAGGAGTTGAATTAAAAATGACTAAAGATATTAAATTAAGACTAAAAGACGTGAGTTCAAGTAATCCGGGTAACCTAGAAGCTGTGTTCTCATTTGGTAACGGTCACTTTGGGGTTCGTGCAACTAACCCAATTGAATCAAACGCAGTAGAAGGAACACTTGTAAATGGTTTCTTCGAATACAGTCCAATCACCTACGGAGAAGCAGCTGCTTACTACCCAAAGAGAAATGAAACAATCGTTTCACTTCCTAACTTGAGAAATATTCGCGTCTTAGATGACGGTCATGGCGAATTCACTCATTCTAAACTAGTAGATATGCAATTAGATTTATCTAACGGTAAATTGGTTGAAGAATATGAATTAAGTAACGACAAGAAACAAACAATTAAAATGAATGTCACTTCAGCAATCGATCAAAGAGAAGTTCACTTTTACGGAATTGAATATGCGTTTGAAGCTGGAACTTACAAGGGTGACATCTACATCGATAAGAGTTTTGTTCTAGAA
This sequence comes from Lactobacillus sp. B3795, assembly GCF_026535805.1. NCBI lineage: Bacteria > Bacillati > Bacillota > Bacilli > Lactobacillales > Lactobacillaceae > Lactobacillus > Lactobacillus sp. B3795. The sequence goes on along the minus strand of NZ_JAFNPE010000014.1, from coordinate 10,084 downwards.
GAAGCAAAGGCTGAAGCAGGCGACGACATCGATGACCCAAGAAAGACTAGAGAACTAAAATCAATCAAACGTGAAGTGGTTGCTACTGACGACTTATCACAAACAATCGCCATTAGTACTGCTGAATCACAACAACGCATTGAAATTACTGTTTACGGTTTTAACAACGAAAGTCCACTAACTAAAAAATTAGCATTAGTGGACGAACCAAAAGTTGGTTATGGATTTATCGTTGGTGAAAAGAACGAAAAAGGTGACTTTGCCAAAGAAGACTTCTCAATAATTAAGAAAAACAGTGCAAATTTCTGGCACGACACTTGGCAAAACGGAGAAGTTTCAATTGCCGGAAACGACGAATTAAACCTAGCGCTTCACTACAACATCTTCCAATTAAACCAAGCTACTGGTCGTGACGGTAAGACAAACATCGCTGCCAAAGGTTTAACAGGACCAGGTTATGAAGGTCACACTTTCTGGGACACTGAAATGTACATGATCCCTTACTTCATATACACAAACCCAGAAATCGCTAAGAAACTGTTGGTATACCGTTATAACACTCTAGACTTTGCACGTACTCGTGCTCGTGAACTAGGAGTGAACCAAGGTGCGCTATTCGCATGGCGTTCAATCAACGGTGAAGAAACTTCCGCATACTACCCAGCAAGTACTGCTGCATATCATTTGGACGGTGACATTGCTTATGCCATCGGTAACTACTACCAAGTAACTCATGACATGGCATTCTTAAAGGACTACGGTTTTGAAATGTTACTAGAAACTGCTCGTTTCTTCAGAGAATTCGGTACATGGACAAAGAGAGGGAAAAAGACAGTATTCGAATTTCACACAGTAACTGGACCAGACGAATACACTGCAATGGTTGATAACAACTACTTCACTAACAGAATGGCGCAAAATAACTTCAACTTGGCATACAAGTTAGGATTAGTATTAATGGAAGAAGATCCAGAAGGTTTTGGCAAACTAGGTGCTTCAATCGAAGAACTAGAAGCATTCAAGGACATCGCAGAAAGAATCTACTTCCCATTCAACGACGAATACCAAATTAACGCTCAAGATGACACATTCTTCAGCAAGGCAATCTGGCCATTCGACGAAACACCAAAGGACAAATACCCATTACTATTGCACTACCACCCACTAAATATCTACAGATACCAAGTGAACAAGCAAGCGGATACTGTTTTAGCGGACCTATTATTCCCAGAAACAATTGATGATGATCAACTAAGAAGAGAATTCGATTACTACGAAAAAATCACTACTCATGACTCATCACTATCACGCTCAATCTTCAGTGCGTTAGCTGCTCGTATGGGTGACATGAAGAAGGCATACAGCTACTTCTCAGACACTGTTCGTATGGATTTAACGGACTTACAAGGTAACACTGAAGATGGTTTGCACTTGGCAAACCTAGGTGGAAGCTGGTTAAGTGTGGTTCAAGGTTTCGCAGGGATGCAAGTAACTTCAGACGGTGAATTAAAGATTATCCCACATCTACCAATTGAATGGGATGGTTTTGAATTCAGAATTGTCTTTAACGGCAGATTATTAAACATCAACATTGTTGATGGAAAAACAGCAATTAAGTTGGTTGACGGTCAACCAATGAACATCATTGTAGACAACAAGTCATACAAGTTAGAAAAAGCAACACTAGAAGTTCTATCAAAGGGGGAATAGACATGGGATTAGACAAGATTAAGGGTTTCATATTTGACCTGGACGGTGTCATCTCCAACACCTCTGTTTTACACAGTAAGGCATGGAAACAAATCGCCGATAAAGTCGGCACTCCATGGAATGATAAATTAGCCGAAGACCTAAAGGGCGTTGACCGCATGGATTCTTTGAATCTGATTTTGGACCGCGGTAATTTACAGGACCAATATACCGAAGACGATAAGTTGGCACTAGCACAGGAAAAAAACGATAACTACCTAAACCTAGTTGATCAAATGTCACCAGCAGATATTCTTCCTGGTATCAAGGAATTCTTGGACAGCTTACGTGACAATGGATACCTAATTGCCTTGGCATCTGCCTCCAAGAATGCACCAACCGTTTTGGAAAAACTTCAATTAAGTGAATACTTCGAAAAAGTGGTTAACCCAGCTTTATTGAGTAAGGGTAAACCAGATCCAGAAATCTACACTAAGGGTGCTGAAATCTTGGACCTATATCCAAATCAATGCATCGGAATTGAAGATGCGGAAGTCGGTATTGCAGCCATTAATGGCGCCGGAGAGACTTCCATCGGAATCGGTAGTGCCGATATCCTAAAGGATGCTGACATCGTGTTTGCTTCAACTGATGAACTAACACTAGCTAACATCGAAAAAGCACTATAAAAATAAAAAGGACTGACGCTTGTCAGTCCTTTTTTTATTATCCTAGTTTTTGAAATTCAGTGATTTCTTCGTCGGTTAGTTGGTACAAGGTATTAAATACTGTTGATAGGAATGAATATGGTAGGTTGTCGGTAATTCCACCGGCGATTTCTCCGGCAATGCTTAAAATGCTAGAAGCAAGCACAGCTGAATCCAAACTGTTATCGACAGCTAAACAGGCACCTAGGATACCGTCTAACATATCGCCACAACCGACGTTAACGGCAAAGTAGTGATGACCGTTTTTGACTTCGACGGTCTTACTACCATCTGAGATGACGTCAGTGACACCTGATAGTAAAACGATACAGTCAAACTTTTTAGCGACAGTTTCTGCGATTTCATGTAGGTCACCGTCACCGTTTCCGGCGTCGATTCCTTGAGCATTCCATTCGATGTCAGCTAGGAATGCTAATTCACCAGCGTTACCACGAACACCGTCGAATTTAACTTCCTGAGCTACTTTAGCGAAGTTGTCTTGACGTAACTTGGATGCACCAATTGCCACGGGATCAATGACGACAGGGATGCCTTTTTGGTTGGCAAATTTTCCGGCCGCAATTGATTTTTCAACGTCGGCATCGTTTGATGAACCCATGTTGATGACTAGGGCGTTTGAAATGTTGACTAAATCGCTCGCTTCCTTAATGTCATCGAACATGATAGGTGATGCTCCGATGAAGTTGATGGCGTCGGCCACGTGTTGTGGTGTTACCATGTTTGAGATACTTAAAATGATTGGTGAGTTTTCTCTGATTTGTTTGATTGTAGTCATTATGCATTCCCCTTTAGACGGTTGATGGTTTGTTTGATATCAGAACTATCGATGATGTCTGAGATAACTGAGACACCGTCGACGTTGGTAGTTAGCACTGCCTTGGCGTTATCTTCCTTGATACCACCGATGGCAACGGCTGGATGAGTTGATTCTCGGTATAAACGGTTTAGCTCATCAATACCGATCGCTGGTTTGACCTTTAGCTTGGATTGGGTTGCGAAGATAGGACCAATTCCAATGTAGTCCAGTGAATCCACATTGTTGGCAGTTCTAACCTCATCTAAGGTGTGGGTAGATAGTCCAATAATTTTGTTGGGACATTCCGCAATCACGCGTTCAATCTTGGTGTCGTCTTGGCCGACGTGGATTCCATCGGCATTAATTTCCTTCATTAAATCGATATCGTCGTCGATGATGTAAGGCACGTTGTACTTGGCGGTGATTTCCTTTAGTTGAATCGCCACCTGTAGTTTTTCCGCATCGGTTAGTATAGAACGGTCCTTTTCACGGTATTGAAACATAGTGATGCCGTTCTTACATGCATCCTCTACGATTTGGATTAGTTTATCGACGTCGCCGCCAACGTTTTGACTACCCGCAATGAAGTAGACGGCTAGTTGTTCTTTAGCGAATTTCATCTTCAGCCCCCCAGTGATTTAGTGGTCCATGACCATGTCCGACAATGATTTCTGATTGTAGGATGGTATCAATGTAATGTTTTCCTTCAATGATGGCTTCCTTGATGGATGCGCCCTTAGCTAGGTTAGCGACAATTGCGGATGATAGGGTGTCACCAGTGCCGTGTTTTCTGACGGTGTCATACTTTTTACTTTCGATGGTAAAACTAATTCCGCTTTCTAGTAGGACGTAATCGGTTAAGGTATCACCTTGTTGGTGACCACCCTTGATGATGACGTTCTTGGCACCTAGTTGTTGAATGTGTGCAGCAGCTGCAATTACATCATCGTTGGTTTCAATCTTTTGACCATATATAACCTCAGCTTCTGGGAGGTTGGGGGTCACGATGTCGGCGATTGGCATTAGTTTGTTGATGATGGCTTCGATACCGGAATCATCCAGTAACCTAGCACCACCCTTGGCAACCATGACTGGGTCGACGACAATGGGGTGAATGTTGTGTTTTTTGATGTTTGCGACGACCGCTTCGACGCGTTCTTGGTCAAATAAAGCACCGGTTTTGGCAGCCTTGATGTCGAAATCATCGTATAGTGAATCAAACTGGGCGTTGATCATTTCCACGGGTGTAGGTAGGACGGACTGCACACCCAATGTGTTTTGGGCGGTCAAACCAACTACGACGTTGGTAGCAAAGACGTGGTGTTCTTGCATCGTCTTGATGTCGGCTTGCATACCGGCACCACCACCGGAATCTGAACCGGCAATCGTTAATGTTTCAGGGACTTTTTTACTATTCATGATGACTACCTCCATGAATAATGTCGGCAAAGCGCCAGTCTTGTTGGTAGAAGGCTTGTTCCCAGAATTCCCATTCTAATTCGGTACTCTTTAGGAAGAATCCCTTGGCCTCGTTGATTTCTTCTTGAGACATGTCCTTTGATAGTTCGTTTAGCATCTTGAAGAGTTTTTGAGTTAATCCACCGTCTGCGTCTTCATCATCGGTTAGGTAGAAATCGATCCAACTCTTGAATGGATTGTCAGCGGTGTTTTTACCCGTGGCAGTTAGCTGCTTGGCAATTTCATTGTATGTCCATGGACATGGTAGTAAGGCACAGATGATGTTGGCTAGACTACCAGTTCTAACGGCACGATACATATGTGATTGGTATAGGTAAGCCTTAGGGCTTGGGGTAGCGTGTTGAAAACTTTCGTATGTAACGTTAGCAATATCGCAAAAGACGTGGTGAGGGTGGATTTCACTGTTTAGAATAAAATCGATATTTTCAGCGAAGAATCGCATGTCCTCTCTGTCCTTTAGGATGGGGATGATACTAGCGTAAATTTTGATGAACTCAGATAAGTATTGAAAATCTTGTTGAACATAAAATTTTAGTGCTGCATCGTCGACGTGACCGTCACCGATACCTTTAACAAACGGGTGGTCAAAGATTGCTTCCAAAATCGGGTTAGCTTCCTTGACTAGTTGATGTGAAAACATGAAACAATACCTCCAGTTTGCTGCCGTAAATAAAAAATACCCTCCCACACGAAGGTGGAAGGGTACACTTGGATAGACTAAGTCTAATTCTTTACTTGGAGTGCGCCTGACTTCCTTCGCTAGTGTTAACTAGATCAGGTTCAATGGGTGTAATCTCAGCCGAAAAACGGCACCCCAGTGGACAGCATTTTTATATTTAATTCATGTATAAGTATATCTGTTTTGAACTATTTGTAAACATGATAATTTTGCCAAATAAAAAAGACGCCGTCATAGCGCCTTTTTATTTTTTATTGGTAAATTTCGAAGTGAATTTGGCCCATCTTATCGATTGAGACTCCGAATTCTTGTTTAGCAGAACTATCGAAACCAATTCCTAGGAAGTTGGCAGCGTGGCCCCAATCAGAAGATGCATCATCAAACATCATGGCACAGATGGCACCGTAGATGCTTTCCTTAACGTTAGCCATAGTAACGGGTCCGTTAATGTATGAGCTAGTTAGTAGGGAACCGGCGATGTTTTCACCGTAGGCAGTGAAGTTGTTAGCGGCGAAGACGTCGTTTAGGACTGAAACATCGTGACCACCCTTTTTAGTGAAGTCCCAGTTATCGTTGTTGTAGCCGATGGCAACATCGGTAGATGCCTTTAATGCACGATCGGTAACTGTTAGATCTTGGGTGTATGGGTAGTTGTTAGCTAGCTTGTGTCTTAAATCATTAACAAGGTTAGCAGCGTATTGTGATAGTTGACGTTGTTGGTCAGTACTAATGTTATTGATGTTGACCGTGGTGTTAATGTCTTCGGTGCTTGGGTGGAATGTGTTAATTTGACGACTTTGCTCAATTGAGCCATCTGAAGCTGTGCCTTGGACCATCTTCTTGGTGTTAGTATCGAAACTAAATAGGTATCCGGCAGGGATGTTTAGTGTGTCTGATGCATTAGGAGTGGCATGATCATCTGAAGGATAGTTAAAACCATCTACTGATTGATAGTAATTTGAATCAGTAGTTTTATTGGTGTCGGTAGCGATTGGTGCAGTGGTGCTAACAATCACCTTTTTGGCTGCGGTGTCTTTCTTGACTACTTTTTTAGGCGCCTTTGGCATGACTTTCTTCTTAGAATCTACCTTTTTTCTAACTTTGGTAGCCTTTTTGCTCTTCTTTGGTTGCTTCTTCTTGGCTTTGGTAGTCTTCTTGGCGTGTTTCTTTACGGCCTTTTTCTTCTTAGTGGTCTTTTTGTGTTTAGCCTTAGAAGTTTTCTTGGCCTTTTTCGCTTTTTTGGCAGGCTTTTTCTTGTGATGAGTTTGCTTGGTAGTTTGGGCATTAGCGGTGAGGTGGGTTTCACTGATGCTTCCGGCAAACAACATGACAGTCAGAACGATTAATAGTAGTGAAAATGCTTTTAGTTTTCGCATAACGATATCTCCTTATTTTGTACGAATCTTTTTATAAATATAACTATACCAAATGTTTTTAATAATGGAATTGATTTTCACTTTGTGTTTTAATTAAGTCAAAGACAAGGGGAGATATTTAATGACTAAATTTAAACGTGCATTTGCAATGATTATTACTGCCGTCATTGTGGCATTAGGATTAACAGCTTGCGGCCAATCTACCTCAAAATCGACTGCGAACAAGAACACTACTACCAATGTATCGGCACAAGCTTCAGTAAGACCTTCAAAGAATGCTTGGAAGCACTCATCTGAAAAGAAGGCTTACCCAAATATGAAACTATCAAATAAGAACTGGCTAGATGTTTCAATTAAGAAACAACGTGTCTACGTTAAAAACAAGGCGGGCAAGGTCTTATACACCATGCTATGCTCAACTGGAAATGACGACGGTACCCCACGTGGTACATTCCACATTCAAAAAGAACGTGGAAGTCACTTCTACAACGCTTCATCAAAGGAAGGTGCTAACTACTGGACTTCATTCAAGGATCACGGAATCTACCTATTCCATTCCGTTCCCGTAAATAAGGATGGTAAGTACCTAATGAAGGATGCCCATGAATTAGGTAAGGTTGCCAACTCACATGGTTGCGTTCGTTTATCAATCCCAGATGCTAAATGGATTAACAGCTCAGTACCAACTGGCACTAAGGTTGTTATTCACTAATTAAAACAAACAAAAAGACGTTCATAATGAACGTCTTTTTTTAATGCAATGTGCTGACATCGATTAGGATTAATACCATGACGATGGTAATTCCTAGGATGGTTGCTACATATTTATTTTTGAATGATTGGTGCTTGCGGTATAAGAAAAATAGCAAAGTCAATAGGGCTAAGACACCAATCGCATACATAATGATCAGTTTAATTTGAACTGATAGGTCGTCTGCTAGCATGTGAGCACCTTCTATTATTTAGTTAATAGTTGGTATGCAAATCTAGCAGTCCATGGATGACCATTTTCGCGCATATGGATGATTCCGCGTTTTTCAAAACCGTTAGAAGTGATAACGTGTTGCATACCTTTGTTTTCAGGATGAGTGTCGATTCTGATATCCTTGTAACCTAATACACGTGAAACGGTGATTAAGCTACTAACCAGTTTTTCAGATAGATGTTGTCCACGGAACTCATTTGAGATGGCAACTCTGTGAATCGCTGCGTAGTGAGCTTCAGAACCGTTAACCCAATCGCCTTCTTCAATGTTTAGGTAGTTTGGATCAATTCCTTGATGAATTGTCGCAGTTCCGGCGACTTGGCCGTCAGTGATTAACACGTAGTTGATTCCATCTTTAACGTCTTTAACTAAATCTTCGTCAGCTGGATAACCATGTTGCCATTGGTCAATTCCTTGTTCGTGTAGGTACTTGATTGCTGAGTGAATGATGTCCAGGATTGCTGGTAAATCTTCTTCAGTTGATTTCTTTAAGTATGTTGCGGGCATTTTTACACTTCCTTTATGAAAATTATAAGTAAAAAGTATATAGAAAAACGTTGCATTTTGCAACGTTTGTAAATTAAGCCTATTCATAGCATACTACAATGACACTTTTAGTAAACTAATTAGAATTATCTATAATAGTGTGATTTTCATGGCCATTCCCATACCACCACCGATACAGATGGTAGCTAGACCGCTTTTTTGGTTGGTGCGTTGTAGGTTGTAGATTAATGAACCGACAATACGAGCACCGGAATCACCTAGAGGGTGTCCCATTGAGATGGCACCACCGGAGATGTTTAGTTTGTCCATATCGATATTGTAGTCATGAGCAACCGCTAGGACTTGAGCAGCGAATGCTTCATTTAGTTCGACTAGGTCGATATCATCCATAGTGATATCTAGTTTATCAAACAATGACTTAGTAGCGTCGTAAGGAGCGTATCCCATGTAGTCAGGATCACATCCAGCTTCGGCATAGCCATCGATGACCGCTAATGGTTTAACATTCAAACGCTTAGCGGCTGATTCACTCATTAGTACCAAAGCAGATGCACCGTCGTTTAGACTTGCAGCGTTTCCGGCAGTAACAGTTCCGTCTTCCTTGAAGGCAGGACGTAGTTTGTTAAGGACTTCAATAGAAGTATCACGACGAATGTTTTCATCTTCCTTCATAATATAAGAAGATTTTCTGTTTTTAATTTCAATTGGGACTAGCTCTTTGTCAAAGTATCCATTATCAAATGCTTTGGCAGCCTTCATATGAGATTGGTAGGCAAATTCGTCTTGCTCTTCTCTTGAAACGTTGAACTTTTCGGCAACGTTTTCTGCGGTAACTCCCATTGGTTGTTTGTTAAAAGCATCCATTAAAGCATCATTGTTTAATGAATCAATCAAAGTAACGTTACCAAACTTGTGGCCGGATCTAACGTCCATGTTTAAAAATGGTGCATTGGACATACTTTCCACTCCACCGGCGATAACGACATCGGCGTCACCCATCACAATGGCAGCTTGGGCATTGCGGACAGCCTTTAGTCCTGAACCGCATACTTGGTTAACTGTATTGGCAGTACTACAGTAGGGGATGTTTGAATTGATTTCGATTTGTCTTGAGATGTTTTGACCAGCACCTGCTTGAATTACATTTCCAAACACGACTTGATCTACATCAGAAGGTTTAATGTTTGCTTGTTCTATAACAGCCTTGGTAACGATGGATCCCAGATCCACAGAAGTGAAGTTCTTTAGGGCACCGTTTATCTTACCAATCGGTGTTCTCTTGGCTGCAGCAATCACGACTTTTTCCATATAATAGTAAAACTCCTTTAATAGTATCTATAAGAAATAGTATAACGATTATTCTATTTAATTCTATTATAAAGAATAAAACTAAAAAGTTTAATAAAGTTTGAAAAAGTTGTTGACCACAGTGTTTATAGTTGGTATTATTATATCCGTTGTCATTTTTGAGATAACAATAAAATTTAATCGAAACAAATAATAAAAAGTTGTTGACCTGACGGTTTGAATTTGGTATTATTGTTTCTGCTGTTGAAAAAGTTGATCGTTAATCTCGATTGAAAATAAGCAAAAAAAGTTATTGACTTTTACTTGCTAAGATGGCATAATAGTTATTGTTGTCATCGCGATTGAGCGACTTTTGATAGCAAGGTTGATAAAAATTAATTATAAAAAGTTGTTGACATTGAGTTAACAATCTGATATAATTAAAGAGATGATTAATTTAATCAGCAATCAACAAATTGGTAGATCTTTGAAAACTGAACAAGATTGATAATCGATGATGTGTAAGGAACTTACAACTTGGTTGTAAGAATTAAACAT
>NZ_JAFNPE010000013.1:0-81625 GCF_026535805.1 Lactobacillus sp. B3795 | reverse complement strand
ATGGCAGCTAATTTTAATTCTTTAGAAAACATAAAAGAACCCCTTAAGTTAGATTTCTCCAACTCAAGGGGTTCAGTTCAATTTGCTTTTTATTTGCGGCTTCAGAGATAAACTTCTGTGGAGTTTCACTAAAACTCATAGGTGATCCATTATTTTTATTGTTAGAAAAACCTACTACAACAACTGTTATAACAACTACGATAATTGACCAGAATGCCATAGGGCTTTTGGCTTTAAAATTCTTGATAAAATTCATAAAAAACTCCTTAATTAAAAAATGATACGTGTATAAGTATATCATAATTTAAGGTATTCAGAACATAAAACTATACATATAGTACAAAAAAAGGGGCTTTTTTGTCTTTTAAAACAGAAAAAGTCCCTTTTTATTTAATAATTTATTTAATATAACCATCTTTGGTAATTGTGATATTCTTCTTGAATGAAGTACTACCAGAGTCGGTTTCACTAATACCAACAAACTTGTTATCGTTAACCTTCTTTAAATTATAAAGTTTGATATTAACCTGTTCTTCATCGTACTTGATGTTGAAAGTAATTTCGCCACCGTTATTTTTAAATGTTCCGATATCATCACTGTAATTGTTTGGATTCTTATAGATTCCATTTAGATCAGATTTGTCCTCAGCAATTAATACTTGGTTATTCTTGTTGAAATATAGATATGTAACATCTGAGTCTTGATTTACCATTTTCCAAATAACTTTTTTGTTTTCATCAGCTTTTACGAGCAATCCAGCATTGTTATTTGTAAATTGATAGAACTTACCATTATCAATAGTGTTTCTGATTCCTAGAGCAACCAATATAATTATTATCCCAATAATTAAATATGTAGATCTTTTTAACTTTAAAACATTCATTTTGCTTCTCCTTAAAATTTAAGTATGAATGCATTCTATCATATGAAACTTAAAAACCATGATTATAAGTCTTATCAAAATAATCTTATGTATTTAGGGCGTCTCACACTGCACGCAAATGTATAACTATACATATAAATATTTAAACGTGCAGCAGAGAGCGTCCTATTTTTTGCTATTTATTGTATTTAATTACATCTACATCTAAACCAAGGATTTGGTTAGCTTTTTTGTATAGATCAACACCAGCCTCCTTATTTGAAGTAAGTAGGTGGAATTCGTCATCAGAATCCTTGCTTGCTAAGTCAGTATCAATCATACCGTTACTGGTATAGAAACGATATCTAGCATTTCGTTGTTTAGGATTAGCAGAATCGACTAAAACAGACTCAGATTCAAGGATAAAACCATCTTTAAACCTTGATTTCAAGGCGTTTATGGTAGATTTTCCTAAACCGTTACCACGCATATTAGCATCAATAGCAAGATATAATATGAATGCTTGATCGTTAAAATCAACAAGATAAATAATGCCGATATTTTGAGCATTTAACTGAATTAACAGCATTTGAACGGAGTCATTAGAATTAGCAATATTAGTTAAATCATTGAAATCAATTCGTTGGTTAATTGGAAACGAATCTGAATAAAGATCTAACCAATAACTTGAATCATTATTATCAGATAGATTGCTAAAGGTAATCATATATAAATAAAACCTCCAAAGAATTTATACAAATCATACCATAAACATATTACGGGAATATATAAATCAAATTAAGTTATAAATAAATGTAAAATTGAAAATCATTGCTACTTCTTCTTTTTAAGTCTACTTCGCATAATATATATTATGTAAAGTAGATAATTTTAAGTAAACTGAGAAGTGTTCTCTGTATTCCCCATCAATATATGTATTAAAAAAGCATCCGAATTGGATGCTTTTATTATATTTAATATTTTCCTTTTATTACGCGCCAGTAATTTCTGACAAATAACATTGCTATAACTATGATCAATACCACGGCTGTTGTTATAAACCATAAATATATTGCTTTAGCAATTAATGCAATAAAACCTTGTATTACATAGCTGGATCCATAATCAATCATAGTTATTTTCCTCCTTTATGGTGTTCATACATGCGTTCTGGATGATAATAATTGATACCTTTATCATGATTCATGTAAACATTAGTAAGTGTTTGTGCCATTACCAAACCACCAAGAACAATAATAATGATTGACCAACCCATACGACGGATCACAGATGCGTGCTTACGTTGTAACCACATTAGAATAATAAATAATACTATCGCGCTGATTATTATTAAAAAGCCATATTTGAACGTGTTTGATAAATCATTATGATAGATTTCATCAAAATGTTTAGGTGTTATACTTGGTAAAAAGTAATATGCACGTTCTAACGAGTTTTGAAATGTCTCTAGTGCAACACCAATTAACGCTACTAACCATGCAATTGCGGATGAAACTAACAAACCATATAAATCCTTTAACGATTCAATTGTTCTTAATCTTGTTTCTTTTAGTGTTTCCTGATTAAACATTGCCAAGTTCCCCCTTTATACAACAAAAGCACCCGAAACGGATGCTTTTAGTTATTAATCTAGTTCATTGATAATATCTTGTTCAATTTTACGTGGATTCTTTAATGGCGAGTAACGTTTTACGAATTCACCATTTTTATTAATCAAGAATTTGGTGTAATTAAATTTAATACGACCCTTACCAGATGCTGACTTCAAGTATGTAAATAATGGTAATTCATCTTTGCCATTTACCTTTGCTTGTTTAGCCATTGGGAATGTAACCCCATAATGTAATTGACAGTATTCGCTGGTCTTTTCATCACTATTTAATTCCATGTGGAATTGATTGGATGGTACACCAACTAAGACAAGTCCTTGATCTTTGTACTTATCATATAAGTATTGTAAATCTTTTAATTGTCCAGCAAGACCACACTTGCTAGCTGTATTAACTATTAAGATAACCTTACCCTTTAAATCACCGAAATTGATGGATTGACCATTCATTTCAGTTAACTGGTAATCATAGATAGTACTCATACTTACACTCCAAATCTAAATTATTTCCAACGAGATTTTATCAACTTTTGCATAATTGGATTACCTAGCACAACTACTAGTAGCACCATTTGGATTGGTGTTGTAATAAGTTGTTTGATCAATCTAGTCATTAAGAATACCTTGAAACTGTATCCAGCTGTCAATGTTGACATTGATAACCATAGAGTATTCAAGAAAGTATTTACTAATAATGTGATGACCAATTGAGCTAAAATGGCTTTCCATGGACTGAACTTTTCATTTTTGTATAAGAATAAACCAAAAATGAAAGCTGATAGAACGGCTGATACAGTAAATCCAGGCAAATACATTTGACCGCTTAGGATTGTAACGAATACGTCATATACCCCACCTACGATTCCCGCTACGATTGGTCCGTACATTGAAGCCAATACAGCAGTAGCTAAAAATGAGAAAGTAAATACAACGATTGGTGTATGTATACCGACTCTTCCTAAAACATAAGTCATTGCCATTAAAATAGCAATTGTAGCGGCGTCCCTTACGTTAATACGTGGAACCCTGAATAAAGTTGAAACATTCATCAAAAGACATCTCCTAGTGGAGCTGCCACTCATATAATTATAAAAAGTTGATATTATAAAAAAGTTGTGGCGAATGCGGCAGTTACATCGCAACCTAAGTTTTCGTCAGACGTTCACATTCCGTTCCGTCTGCACTTTACGCATAACTACCTACTCCCAAATTTTTTGTTGCAACTTAATACTATCATTTTTATAATTACAAAACAATTATATTTGGAGTCTAATTATTTGAATTGTCTCATTTGTTCAACCAAATGAACTTGATTTACAACAAATTCATGAGTACGACATACGTAGTCGTTATCTCTACCTAATTTAGCAATGTATCCATTGATGTAGTCAACTTCCGTTTCCCTACCTTTTGAGAAGTCTTGATACATTGAAGGATAATGGAATTTTAGTTGATGACAGTTATCGATAACTGTTTGTACTTGTTCATCTCTGGTTTGATCCATATAGATTCCAGCTCTTTCACAAGCATCAAATGATTCATTAAACAGTTGTCTTGCCATTTCTGGGGCTTTTGGATATTGAATGAATTGTCCCATTTGGACTTCAAACATTGTACAAAGAGTGTTAACAACAGCGTTGAACACAACTTTAGTCATACACATGTTAATCCAGTTATTGGCCATGATTGGTCCTAATTTCGCGTCTTTCAAGTCATTAAATAGAGCCTTAACAGTTTCATCAGGTTCTTTATCATTGTATGGTGCTAAGTGCATTGATTCACCGTTTACTGGTCCCATGAAATCAACATCACCAGGTCCGTTTAAAACGGTGGCAATCATTGCTGTACCACAAACAATTTTATCTTTATCAAAATACTTTTCAATCTTATCAAAATGGCCCATACCATTCATCGCTGCAAAAGCATATTGATCGTCATGGAAGATTCCAGCGGCACTATCTCGTTTAAGTTCTTCTTCCAATTGCATTTGTTTTTTGAAGAAAATCCAAACATCAGGATGTCCCTTATAGTCTTCTGGGTAATAGATATTAATCGGCACTAAATGTTTATTTTCATGGTCACGTGAAACGTAAACACCACCTTGTTCCTTTACCTTTTCAACATTAGGTTCCCAGGTTTCGATGAAATCTACTTCCACGCCGGCATTCTCTTGCAATAAAACACCATACCTGTATCCCATTGCTCCTGCTCCAATAATTCCGTATTTCATAAACAACACCTCATATCTTTATAAGTTGTTATGAGTATAGAACTAATTATTAGAAAAAGCAATGCATTTTCTAATTGTTTTTTAATAATAAAAAAGAACTAGTAAAAACTAGTCCTTTTTGTCAGTATCAATCATCCAAGCTAGAGCAAGAGATTTGTTACCTAAATGGGTACCAATAACAGGTCCAAAGTAACTTTCTTCAATACTCATATCTGGATATAATTGTTGAATATTTTCTTTCCATTCATGTCCAGCTTCTGGATCATTACCATTAATCACGATTGCCTTTAATGGATAATCAACCTTAGAAGCAGCTTCTTTGAAGATTTCTTCAGTACGTTTAAGTGCCTTCTTACGAGATCTTACCTTTTCAAAAGCCACAATTTCATTACTCTTCTTATCGAAAGTTAGTAATGGCTTAATCTTAAGTAAACTTCCTAAAAATGCTGAAGCATTTGATAGTCTTCCACCTCTTACAAGGTTTTGTAGGTCATCAACAACGAATACTTCATCAATTGTGTCTCTAACGTGATCTAAATGTTCAATGATTTCATCGACGCTAGCCCCCGATTGTACCTTCTTTGCAGCTTCGATTGCCAAGTTACCCATTAGTTTTACAGTAATCTTTGAGTTATAAGGAATTACCTTAATGTTTTCAATGGTTGGTGCAAGTGCTGACAATGAATTGTAAAAACCAGAAATGGTACTTGCTAAATGAATACTGATTACAGTGTCGTAACCTTCATCTGCCAACGAATCATACAAGTTAATCAACTCACCCATTGGTGGTTGTGATGTACTTGGGAATGATTGTGAGTTTTTTAGTTTTTCATAGAATTCATCTGTTGAGATGTTGCTGCCTTCTTCATAGCTTTTACCATCAATCATTACAGGCATATGAACAATATGAATTCCATATTTTTCTTGTTCTTCTTTTGATAAATAAGAAGTACTATCTGTTACGATTGCAATTTTCATTATCTTTCATCCTTTTTCATAATACATACGATTATTTATAAATAAAATTATAACATTAAAACATATTTATATCATGAGAACTCTGTTATTTTTGCTAATTTGCCTTCATATCAGTTATACTAGAATGTAATACTTTGTACGAAAGAGAGATGAGATAATGTCATTTGATGGATCATTTACTCATGCAATGACTGGTGAATTAAATCGATTAGTTTCAGGTGGTCGAGTATCCAAAATCAATCAACCATATGATAATGAAATTGTGTTAACAGTTCGTTCCAACCATGAAAACTACCCAATTTTAATTTCAGCCAACCCTAATTATGCACGTGTGCAAGTCTCAAGAATTCCATACGTGAATCCGCACACACCAACTACTTTCACAATGACATTGAGAAAACATCTTAGTGGTTCAGTTTTAAAGAAAGTATCCCAAATTGATAATGACCGTGTAATGATTTTTCATTTCACAACTAGAAACGAAATTGGTGATTTAAAGGAAATGCGTTTAGTCGTAGAAATCATGGCTAGACACAGTAACATTATTTTAGTAGATACACAAGATGATATGCGAATCATCGATGCAATCAAACGAATTGGCGCAGATAAGAATAGATACAGAACCATCTTACCTGGTGACACATACATCACCCCACCAAACCAAGACATGGTTAATCCATTTGATGAAAACGTTGACTATCACCAAATTGAAGACTTAACCAAGGAATTCCCTAACCAAGAAGTGCTTTCTTCTGAACTACGTAAGAGAATCCAAGGACTAGGTAAAGACACATCATTATACCTTGCTCAAGCAATGCATCAAGATGGTACCGTCAAAGATAAGTTTGATAAGTTCTTCGATCACTTTGACAATCCAATCCCAACCATGATTGAACATGGTAAGAGTAATAGTTTTAATGTCTATCCATTTGAAGACAATAACATTCAATATGATACATTAAGTGAATTACTAGACAACTTCTACGAAACAAAGGCTAGATTGGATCGTGTCCGTGAACAAGGTGGCCAATTAATTAAGGTTGCTAAAAGCGAATTAAAGAAGAATAAAAACAAGAAGAAGAAACTTGAAAAGACTTTGGATAACACTAAGTATGCTGATGAATATCGTATTAAGGGTGAAATTCTAACCACATACCTATACAAGATTCAAAAAGGAATGACTAAGATTGCCCTTCCTAATTTCTATGATAATGGAAATGAGATCGACATCAGTATTTCTAATCAGTTGACTCCTTCAGAAAACGCGCAAAAATACTTTAAACGTTATCAAAAGGAAAAGAATGCTGTCTCATTTGTGACTGAACAATTAAAGAAGACCAATGATGAAATTGACTACTTTGAAAACATCCTTTCACAAATTGAGATTGCTAACCCATCTGATTTAGACGACATCAAAGTCGAACTAAAAAACGAAGGATATTTAAAGCATCATAACAACCGTAATACTAAGAGCAAGAATAAGAATACCAAGATTAGTAAACCCGAAGAATTTATTACTGACAAAGGTATTCATATTCTTGTAGGTAAGAATAACCTTCAAAACGATAAGTTAACAATGAAGGATGCTGATAAGAGAGATACTTGGTTGCATACGCAAAAGATTCACGGTTCTCACGTTATCATCAAGGACTTCAATCCAGATGATGAAACCATCGAAACTGCCGCAATGCTGGCTGCCTACTTCTCTAAAGCAAGAGATTCAGCAACCGTTCCCGTTGACTATGTTCAAGTTAAAAAAATCAGAAAGCCAAATGGTTCTAAGCCTGGATTTGTTATTTACGAAGGTCAAAAGACTATCTTTGTAACGCCAAGTAAAGAATTCGTTGATCAATTAAGAGAAAATAAATAAAGGGATGCATCTTTGATGCACCCCTTTTTATTTTAAGTTTTTATATAAATAGAAAATCAATTCAATCACTACTATCGTAACGGAAACATATCTAATCATGATTTCTTTCATACTATGAACTTTATATCTAAATATGCCCTTCTTACGTATGATTTTACGATTTCCTAATGGATATAGCCATCTAATTCCTTCAACCGAAAAAGCATCTAATAGTTCATGCAGAAAGTATCCCAAAACCAACGTAAAATAAAAGTATCCCATCACTTTATATCCATAGACACTTATTCCATTTAGGATTGGGCTATTAGAGCTGTAGCGTGCTAAAATAAATAGGAAAGCTGGTATCCAAATACTGTGTGACCAGGTTCGATGACCCCATAAGGTCAGAAAGGATGTTTCTACACCGGTTTTCTTATTTATTCTAGTTTGTCTTTGATCAATATCAGGAAGTTGACTACCAATCCATACACCAATTGCCTCAGTTATGATAATTGGTAATGGTTGACTAGTCGAAATGGCATAACCCATCATTACTGCTTCTGCTGAAGCAATATGCGTTTTTCTTAGCGCCAAAAATAACATTCCTTACGTATTTAACATTAGACAACTATTTTATCATACATAGGTTTATTAGGAGGATTTTTAATTGAAATATACTAAACTAATGGCTACTATTACTATTGGACTTTCATTAGTCCTCAGTGGCTGTGCAAATAATAGTAATGAAAGCACTGCTACCAAGAGCAGCAAGTCATCAGACGTTACCAAAGATTTGCCCAATACTAATACAAGTGATTTAGCATCACTTAACTATCAAAATAATACGTCAGCAATCATGACCGTGAATAATGATGCGTCTAATTTAAAAACATCTGATTGGAAATATAACCACGTAGAATACACCAATCTTGATTCCTTAAACAGAACATCTGAAGGTAATACTGCATACTTAGAAAAGCGTAATATTGCCAATGACAGCCTAAGAACCAGACAAGTGGTTCAACCAACAGGATGGCACCAAAAATTCGTTAACAACGACGCTATTATCAATCGTGGTCATGAAATTGCCTACAGTTTATCTAAGGGAATCAGCGTAAATGGTAAATACGAACCATCGGTACAATCTGGTGATCAAAATAATTTGAAGAACCTATTTACGCAAACTGCATTCAGTAATCAAAAACTACAAACAATTTACGAATCACAAGTCAGAGAAGCACTTAGAAAAGATAAAAAGGTTATTTTCCAAGTCACCCCTATTTTTAGAGGAAATGAATTAATGGCTCGCGGTGTTCATATGCAAGCCATTTCAATTGATGGAAGTCTGAACTTTAACGTTTACATCTTCAATGTTCAACCTGGTGTTGAATTCGACTATGCAACCGGTAGATCCAAGATAAATAACGAGATTAAGGTGCCTACACCTGCAAACGCGCCATCGTTCAATAATCACCGTAACTCATACAAGAAACATCATTACGTAAGAGATGCTGTTGTAGCAGGTGTCGTTCATCACGAAATTAAAAAGCACTACGAAAGAAAGTATCGAAAAGAATATAAGAAAAATACTAAACATTACCAATACCATTCACGTCGTCACTATTATAGACATAAGTATTAAAAAAAAGGTTCCTAGCTTATGCTAGGAACCTTTTTATTATTATTTAGCCCACTTTGTATCCTTGAATTGTTGACGGCCACCTAATTCTTCAATTTGAGCTCGTAATGGGTTCTTCTTGTAGAAATCTTGGTGATAGTCTTCAGCTGGATAGAATGGTTTAGCATCTTCGATTGATGTAACGATTGGTTCATCGAACATGCCACTTTCAGCTAGTTGCTTCTTTGATTCTTCAGCAACTTTTCTTTGTTCTTCACTGTTAACGAAGATAACAGGACGGTAACTGTCACCTCTGTCTTGGAATTGACCAGAAGCGTCAGTTGGATCTGTTTGTCTCCAGTAAATTTCGACTAAATCCTTGTATGAAATTACTTCAGGATCAAATGTAATTTCAACGGCTTCAGTATGACCTGTTGTATGGCTACATACTTGTTCATATGTTGGGTTTGCAACGTGTCCTCCTGTGTAACCTGAGATAACACTTTCAATTCCTGGTTGTTGATCGAATGGTTCAACCATGCACCAGAAACATCCTCCTGCGAAAATAGCTGTATCTTTACTCATAAAACAAATCTCCCTTCCTATTTAAATTCTGCAGCGTATTGGCCGTAGCCTTCTTCTTCTAACTTATCAACTGGGATGAATCTTAATGATGCTGAGTTAATGCAGTATCTCAATCCGCCCTTGTCTTTAGGTCCATCAGGAAAGACGTGACCTAAGTGTGAGTTAGCTTCGCTACTTCTTACTTCGTTTCTAACCATACCATGTGAGGTATCTAAATTACTCTTAATGCTGCTTTGTTGAATTGGCTTAGTAAATGCTGGCCAACCACATCCAGAGTTGTATTTATCTTTTGAAGTGAATAAAGGTTCACCTGATACAATATCTACGTATAAACCATCTTCAAAAAAGTTATCATATTCGTTTGAAAATGGCATTTCTGTACCGGCATTTTGAGTAACTTCGTATTGTTCGTCAGTTAATCTACTTCTTAATTCTTCTTCACTGTATTTCTTCATAATCGTAACAGCTCCTTTTGCTTGATCTGATATATCCGGTGGAGATATATCGTACACGACATAACTATAATGATAACGATTATAAAAAATAATGCAAATTATTAGCACAGAAAAATATAGTAATTAATCCTTCCAATATGCATTTCCAGCAAGTGCCATTAGGATGTAATAAATGTACTTACCGACGTTTGCAAAGTTGAATTGGCTAATTGCCTTAGCTAGTTGAATAAAGTCGTATAATAGCCAGAATTTCCATTGTGTTGATATCTTCATTGCATTCATGATATTTGCAATCAATGAAATTCCAAATACAAAACTAGTTAATACATATAAAACTGAATCAGATGAATTTAAACTACCGTATCCAATGTAATTAATACCAAAACTGAATGCTAATGATAATAATGACAATAGTACAAAAACAATTTGTCCCTTTTTGGTATTCATAAAATCAGATTTCTTGAATTTATCAGAGTTAGTCCATGTTCTAATTGCCCAAATTTGGATAATAAAACTAATTGGATAAGTTAAGATTGCCCCATGGTTTCCCAATAAATAATCAATTGCACATCCAAGAATGATTTCTGGAACACCAATCCAGTTACCTAGGTTACTAAAACGGCCGACCAATCTAGTAGACATGATTGACATACAAGCGTCAAAGGCACTGATTAATCCAAACGGAATAAATATTGCCCAATGGCCCCAATGAGTCACATCGTTTAGTGATTCGAATAAATAACCTGAAAGAAACGCTGATAAGAAGATGATTGCGATTCCTAATAAATCCATTGTCTTTGAAGTAGCTAAATTTCTAAATACCTTTACCATTTTGAAGATCTCCTATTGTTTTTATTTGAGACAGCCGTATTCCGGAAGCAACGCTGTCAGATATTTTTATATATAAAGAAAGAACACACCCATTAGGATGTGTCCTTTCAATACGTCCTAGTATTAGTCTAAAACATCAGTTAATTGAGGAACAACTTGTTTCTTTCTTGATACTACACCAGGAAGTGCAATTGTATCTTCTGAAACTTTTTGGTTAAATGCTTTTTCTACAGCATCCTTTGGTTCACCATAAACGATGGCTTCAGAGTTACTGTCTAATACGTTAGTAGCAATTACTAAGAATAAGTCGTAGCCTTCTGCTTTGGCTTCTTCTTCCATTGCCTTTAATAAGTCTTCTTTACGTTTTAATACGTCATTTAAATCAACAGTGTTGATTTGGTCAATACGTACTGCTTTGCCACCCATAGTGAATGACTTAGCGTCACCGTCGATTAGGTCCTTGTCAGATCTAGCATCAACGTTAGTACCAGCTTTTAGCATCTTGATACCGTATTCTTCAGCATCAACCTTAGCAATCTTAGCTAATTCAGCAACGGCCTTTTTATCAACATCAGTAGTTGTTGGTGATTTTAGTAATAAAGTATCTGAAATGATTGCTGAAAGCATTAGACCAGCTAATTTTTCAGGAATTTCAACATTTTTTTCGTTGAACATTTCAAATAATACAGTACTTACACAACCAACTGGTTCAGCACGGTAGAATACAGGCTTTTCAGTGTTGAAATCTGCAATTCTGTGGTGATCAACTACGTGAGTAACTGTTAATTTATCAATATCTGAAACACTTTGTTGAGGTTCATTATGATCTACTAGCATAACTGAGTCTACTTCTGATGAAGCTTCAGTAATAACACGAGGTGCTTCTTGACCGAAGTAATCTAAAACAAATTTAGTTTCTTCGTTTGGAGTACCTAGAGCAACGGCTTCAACGTCGTATCCTAGTTCATTTTGTAAATATGCATATTCGATAGCTGCACAAATTGCATCAGTATCTGGACTTTGGTGTCCGAAAACTAATTCTTTAGCCATAATAAAACTTCCTTCGTATTTTTAGTAGTTGTCCTTTAATCTTGATAGGTAGTCTTCTTCATCTAAGAAGGCATCGAATTCGTCTAGGAATGAACCAACACGAGGAATCATCTTCTTGTTAGTTCTGTAAACGAATGCTAAATCAAAATTGATATTTGGATTTAAACGGGCAACCCATGTATTATTATCTTCCAATGTTTTGACATCTTTGTCAATCATAAATGAACTTGGAAGAGCAGTATTTAATCCAGTATTAACAGCAAAACGTAAAATTTGGTCAGGAGTTGAGAAGCAAGCGCCACTCTTAGGATTATCTAGAAGTTGATCTTTGTATTCAGTCTTTAGGATTGAATCTAAGAAGTAATCTTCTGGGTAAGTAACCCAAGGACGATCCAATGTGTCCTTGAACTTAATCTTATCCTTACCAGCTAATTTTTCGTTGTGATGAATGTACATTAAGTCATCGCTCATAATTTTTTGAGCTTCGTATGGCTTCCAGTTCTTAATTGATGAATCTGGTAAGTACATAATTGCTAAATCAATACGGTTGTTTTCCAAACTTTCCCAAATTTCCTTACGAGTTAACATTCTTAGGTTAACCTTTAGTTCAGGATTCTTCTTGTAAAGTTGAGCAATGAACTTTTCAAAAACTTTAACTTGGATTGATGATAGAACACCAATGTTGATGTCACCAGTTGATGCACTGTTTGATTGTTCAATTTCATCAGCAGTTTGGTTTAGAATTTCATAAATATCTTTAGTTGACTTAAGCATAATGTTACCGGCAGATGATAACTTTAGCTTTTTACCAATTGAGTAAAACAACGGAGCGCCAACTGTCTTTTCTAGTTTTTTAATTTGTTGAGTTAATGCAGGTTGCGTAATTCCCAAAATTTGCGCAGCCTGGGTGTAATTCATAGTTTCTGCTAATTGCAAAAAGTATGAAAGTGTCTTAGAAGAGAAAATATTTTCTTGCTTAGTTTTTTTCATGCTTATACCCCTATATCATTTATTACATATTATTATCTATTAATAGTTCATTAAAATATAATAACCTATTCATCATAAAATAACAATATATTTTATGATAATAATAATAAATTTCTATTGGAGTTATATTACTTAATATTTGCCACTACTTCAGGATGTAATACAGCCATGCTGGTTGGTGTACCTTCAGCATCGACATCCATCACAGCAGAACCGTTTGATTGACGATCATTTACTGGATGGTCACCTGGCATAATATCATGGACACGGCGTCTATTAGTAAATACTCTAATTGGGTTAAAGCTATCAGTTGCCTTTTCTAGTTTTACAAAGTCAACCAATTCATGTGGGTTCTTCTTCAATGATTTTAGAACTTGAACCCCTCTTCTTGCACGACTAGCAAGAGGTACTTCATCTACCTTCATGTTCTTGTAGAATCCGCGTTGGGTAATCATCCCTACCTTATCGTCTTGTTCTACTAGTTGCACATCAACAACTTGTTCTTCATCCCTAATTTCCATTGAACGAACACCAGTAGATCTTGCACCAGAGTATGATACTTCATCTAATTCAAAACAAGTAGCTAGTCCAACGTTAGATGCAATAAAGACATTTGGATTAGCATTTGCATCTGCTAGGTAATCAACATTAACTACATTTGCACTATCATCTTTTAGTTTTTCAAATACAGCAGGTCTTGAACGGTAATTTCTACCAGGAGTTAACTTATCAAACTCAGTTTGTTTGATGTATCCGTCACTAGTAGAGATTACAAACTTACCAGTTTCTTTCAATGTCTTAAATGACATAACCTTCATGATTTCTTCGTCATCGGCTAGACCGATAGTTTGAGAAATATGTTCACCGGTTTCTTTCCAACGAGCATCTGTAATTTCATGAACTGGACGATAGATAAGATTACCTTTATTAGTAAACATGAATAAGTGTTGTAGTGTAGTCATTTGTTCTAAGAAGATTGGATAATCGTCTTCCTTTAGACCATTTTCTTCAACTTCTGAAGCTTTGTATGAACGAACACTACTACGTTTTAGATATCCATCATGACTGACTAGTACAACAACGTCTTCTTCTGGCACAGTGATAGTTTTACTAATCTTAAGTTCTTCAACTTCTGCTTCAATCTTAGTAAGACGATCGTTACCATAAGCCTTCTTAATGTCTTTGAACTCTTCGGTTAATACCTTATTTAGTTCGTTCTTGTCATTTAAGATGGTGTTGTATTCTAGAATGTCTGCACTTAACTTATCTTTTTCGGCTTGTAGTTCGACTACATCGGTATTAGTTAAACGATATAGTTGTAACTTAACAATCGCATCTGCTTGTTTTTCAGAGAAGTCGAATTCAGAGATTAAGTTATTACATGCATCTTTTCTGTTATCACTTGCACGAATGGTCTTAATAACTTGGTCTAAAATTGATAAGGCCTTAATTAAACCGTCTACAATGTGTTGTCTTGCCATTGCTTTGTCTAAGTCGTACTTAGTACGTTTAGCAACAATCAAGCGTTGGTAATCTAGGTATGATTCTAGAATTTCCTTTAATGATAGACGTTCTGGTCTCATCTTATTAATTGCAACGACGTTAAAGTGATAGTTGATTTGTAGATCAGTGTTCTTAAATAGGTAGTTAAGAATACCAGTTGCATCAACATCACGTTTTAATTCAATTGCAATTGATAGACCGTTTCTATCACTTTCATCCCTAACTTCAGCAATTCCATCAATCTTCTTGTTAATTCTGATTTCATCGATTTGCTTAACTAGTTGTAGCTTATTAACTTCGTATGGTAATTCACTTACACGAATAAGTGTCTTGTTACCACGTAATTCTTCAACATCTGTCTTAGAACGGATGATAATCTTACCGCGTCCAGTTTCATATGCTTTCTTAATGCCGTCTAGGCCTTGTACGATTCCACCAGTTGGAAAATCTGGTCCCTTAATGAATTGCATTAAGTCGTCTAAGGTAGCGTCTGAATGCTTTTGTAGGTAAATCAAAGCATCTAATACTTCAGATAGATTGTGAGGAGGAATTTCGGTTGCATAACCTGATGAAATCCCGGTTGCACCATTAACTAATAGATTAGGGAAACGAGATGGTAATACTGTTGGTTCATTTTCGGTGTCATCAAAGTTAGGCACCCAGTCAACAGTATCCTTATCAATATCTCTTAGCATTTCAGAAGCAATCTTACTTAGACGTGCTTCTGTATAACGCATAGCCGCAGCTGGATCTCCATCCATTGAACCATTGTTACCATGCATTTCGATTAATGGTTCTCTGATTTTCCATTCTTGACTCATACGTACTAATGCTTCATAGATTGAACTATCACCATGGGGATGGAAGTTACCCATAACATTACCAACGGACTTAGCTGACTTTCTAAATCCCTTATCATAAGTATTTCCGTCTTTATTCATGGCGTATAGAATACGACGTTGCACCGGTTTTAATCCGTCACGAACGTCTGGTAACGCTCTTTCTTGAATAATTGACTTAGAGTATCTACTAAATCTTTCACTCATGATTTGTTCAAGCGTTAGTTTTTCAATAACTGAATGATTAACCACTATAGTTCCTCCTATCTACTCGTTTTCTGTTTCTTTGGTGGTATCTAAGATGCTGCCGTCTTCTTCAAGTGTGAATTTAACGTTTTCTTCAATCCATTCACGTCTTGGTTCAACCTTGTCACCCATTAATGTAGTAACACGTTTTTCGGCTAATGCAGCATCGTCGATTTGAACTTGAATTAATGTTCTGTTTTCAGGATCCATAGTAGTTTCCCATAATTGATCAGCATTCATTTCACCTAGACCCTTAAATCTTTGAAGAGCTGGGTGTTGACCGAATTCCTTTAACTTATCGGTTAATTCGTCATTGGTCCATGCGTAATCAACATGATTCTTCTTACCGGCTTTTTGTTGAATCTTGTATAGCGGTGGTAGTGCAATGTAGACACGACCTTGTTCAACCATCGGACGCATGTACTTGTAGAAGAATGTTAATAGTAGAATTTGAATATGAGCACCATCATCATCGGCATCGGTCATGATAATAACCTTGTCGTAGTTGGCATCAGAAATGTTGAATTCTGGACCTACTCCGGCACCGATTGTGTAAATCATGGTACTAATTTCTTCATTTTTGAGAATATCGTCTAACTTAGCTCTTTCGGTATTTAAAACCTTACCTCTAAGTGGCAAGATAGCTTGATGTTTTCTGTCACGGCCTTGCTTAGCAGAACCTCCGGCAGAGTCCCCTTCGACTAGGAACAATTCATTTTTAGAAACATCCTTAGATTGAGCTGGTGTTAGCTTACCTGATAGTAAACGTTCCTTCTTGTGTTTCTTCTTACCATTTCTACTTTCATCTCTGGCCTTACGCGCAGCTTCTCTAGCCTTACGGGCACGAAGGGACTTATGAACCAATTCATGGGCGAATTCACCGTTTTCCATTAGGTAGTAACCTAATTGTTCGGAAACGATGTTGTCGACGATAGAACGCACTTCTGGGCTTCCTAGCTTTTCCTTGGTTTGTCCTTCGAATTGAAGCATTTCTTCAGGCACCTTAATAGAGATGATTGCTGATAGTCCTTCACGAACATCGCTACCATCTAGGTTCTTTTCTTTATCTTTAAGTAACTTTACCCTTCTAGCAAAGTCATTGAATGATTTAGTCCAGGCACTTCTAAATCCTGATTCGTGCGTACCACCATCTTTGGTACGGACATTGTTAACGAATGATAATGTGTTTTCTGTATAACCATCGTTGTATTGAGCGGCAACTTCTACTTCAACACCATCTTTTGATCCGTCAAAGTACATAATGTTACCTAATGTGTGTTTGTCTTCGTTTAAGTATTGAACGAATTCCTTGATTCCATCTTTGAAGTAGAATTCATCGCTTCGTTCTTGTCCTTCACGTTCGTCAGTCAAAGTAATTTTAATTCCGTTTAACAAGAAGGCAGATTCTCTTAAACGTTGTTTTAGTATTTCATAGTTATAAATTGTAGTAGTAAAGATTGCTGAATCTGGTTTAAATGTTACAGTTGTTCCACTGTGTTCACTTGTCTTACCAATTTTTTTCAAAGTTCCAATTGGTTGACCACCATTTTCAAAATCTTCTTCATATTTGTAGCCATCTCTTACGATTGTCACGCTTAAGTGAGTTGAAAGTGCATTAACAACACTTGATCCAACCCCGTGTAGTCCCCCTGAAGTCTTGTATCCACCATTTTCGGTGAACTTACCACCGGCATGTAGCACGGTTAAGATAACTTCGGGAGTTGGCTTACCTGATGAATGCATTCCCACTGGCATCCCACGTCCGTGGTCCACCACAGTTATACTATTATCGTTATGGATAGTAACGTCAATTTCGTCACCATATCCTGCTAATGCTTCATCGACTGCATTATCTACAATTTCGTATACCAAATGATGAAGACCCTTGCTATCAGTAGAACCGATATACATACCAGGGCGCTTTCTAACTGCCTCCAGACCCTTTAGGACCTGGATGGAGTCATCATTATAATTTTCTGACTTCTTAGCCATCGTAACGCACTCCCTTTCATACAATATAATATATTACCTTATTTAAAACGCTTTTAAAAGGGAATATTAAACGTCCTATATAGAGAAGATGTTGTCATAATGCTTAAAAATGGTAAAATTAATAGATAGTTAATTTTTGGGAGGAACCATTTTTGAAAATCACAATTTTATTAATTGTCGCTTACTTGTTAGGGGCAATTCCTAATGGAATCTGGATTGGTAAGGTCTTTTTCAATAAAGATATTACCAAGTTAGGTTCTGGAAATATGGGAACCACCAATACATTTAGAGAACTTGGTAAGACTGCCGGTGCTGTTGTTATGGTATTAGATATTTTAAAAGGTACCATTGCAACATTGCTACCAACATTCTTCCATATCGCTAACGTATCACCAATCGTATTTGGTTTATTCGCTGTATTGGGACATACATTATCAATCTTTGCTAAGTTTAAGGGTGGTAAAGCCGTTGCTACTAGTGCCGGAATGTTACTAGCAATCCATCCAATCTTATTCTTATGTGCTTTTATCTTTGAAATTTCATTCACTTACCTAACTAGTATGGTTAGTGTAGCAAGTATGATTTCATTTCCATTAATCACAATCTTGATTTTATTGGATCATGATTACGTACTTGGCGTTATTGGTATTATTCTAACAATCTTTATTTTCATTAAGCACAGAAGTAACATTCAACGTATTAAAGAAGGTAACGAAAACTTAGTTCCATTTGGTTTGGTATACAAACATCAAAACCATAAATAAACACAAAAAAGCACTGCTTAATTGCAGTGCTTTTTTATTGCTCTTATTGCTTAGTATTCATATCTAGTTGTTTCAAATGTTCAATCTTATCCTTTGAAAGGATTGGGAATGAAATTGTAAAGATTGATCCATATCCCGATGAACTTTCAACATTGATCTTACCGTTATAGGCCTCTACCAAACGCTTAGCGATTGATAGTCCTAAACCATTACCACCTTGGTTACGACTTCTAGCCTTATCAACACGATAGAATCTGTTAAAGATTTTATCAATGCTTTCTTGGCTTAATCCTTCACCAAAATCTTGAACCGCAATATCGACATAACGATACTTACGAGAAAGTGAAATATGAATTTCCTTTCTTTGTTTAGAATACTTAACAGCATTGTCTAACAAGATAATCAATATTTGTTCCAAGTGATTACGGTAAATTTGAATGATTGTTTCTTCCCCAATATCATCATCTAAGATGAACTTGTAATCAGGGTGAATCATTTGGAAATCATTGTATTGTTGATGAACAACATCTTGAACATCCGTTGTCTTGTTTCCATAGTTGATTTCAACTTGTTCAGCACGAGAAAGATCTAACATTTCTTGAACTAAACTCTTCATACGATTAATTTCGTAGATTGAAGATTTAATTGATTCATCTAGGACTTCAGGGTCATCCTTTCCCCAACGAGAAAGCATGTCTAAGTGTCCCTGAATTACAGCGACCGGAGTTCTTAATTCATGGGAAACATCTTCAACGAATTGTTGTTGTTGATCAATGTATCTTTGCATTGTATCAATCATATCATTGAATAAGTCCCCTAAGTCAGTCAACTCATCATTTTGAGTCAACTTAGGCACACGACTGTCCGTTTCAGGAGATTCTTTAACACTGTGAATGGTGTTAGAGATAATCTTGATTGGACGAAGCATGTATGATGATAGAAAGTACGACAATGCAGCAGAGAAGAAGATACCAATAATTAAAATTACAAATAAAATTCCGGCTAATTTGTTAATGTACAAATTGTAGTCAGACATTGAATCAACTACTCTTAGATAACCAATTAATTCATGCGTCTTGGCAGAATAGATTGGTGAATCTAAAACTAAGATTGTCTTACCTGAGTTCTTGGTAATAACCGTTTTACGGCTATCTACCGGTTTGAAATTGTAAATCTTTTTTGGCGACTTCTTCGATGAGAAGATTTGGTCTGAATTCTTATTGTATACACTAACCACGATATCCTTACTAAATAAGTTAGTATAAATAGAATCAGAATAAACGTCTGTCGACATTCCATTATTAGGGTTGCCGTCCCTAAAACCACTGTTTGGATTTAAAGCAGAACTAACTGTCTTTTCATCCAATGATCGATTAATCGTTCTTAATCGATTTGATATCGTTACATCCGATTCAATAGTACGTGAGTTCTCCTGGTGCAATAAGACATCAGAAAAACGGTTGTAAATCAAAAAAGAAAAAATTGATAGAATTACAAAAATTATAATTGCTGATCCAATTGACCATTTCCATTTAAGAGAAAACCATCTTCGATTGCTGCTTACTGTCTTTGAAACTTTATCATCATGGTTGGAAATCATGATCTCATCACGTAACCGGTTCCTCTAACAGTTTGGATGTAACTCTTTTGATCAGGTCTATCAATTTTGTTTCTTAGGTAACGGATGTAAACATCAACAACGTTTGTTTCAGCACTTGAATCGTATCCCCAAACCTTAGTTAAAAGAACGTCTCTAGCTAATACAACGTTTACGTTTTCCATTAAAGTAAGTAGTAATTCGTATTCACGCTTAGTTAAGTCGATAATATCGTCTCCACGTTTTACGATTCTACTTTCTTTTTCGACAGTAATGTCCTTAAAGTAAACAACCTTTTGATCTTCAGCGTTTTCGTCACCTTCGATATCAATACGACGAAGTAATGCTCTAACACGAGCTAATAATTCTTCGATAGCAAATGGCTTAACGATGTAGTCATCTGCACCATGATCGAATCCTGAAACTCTATCAATAACAGAATCTCTTGCTGTCATCATAATGATTGGAGTTGTCTTCTTTTCACGAAGTCTTCTAGCAACTTCCATACCATTAAGCTTTGGTAACATAAGATCTAAAAGAATAACATCATAGTCGTTGTTTAGTGCTTCTTCTAGTCCTTCGCGACCGTCTAAGGCTACTTGAGTTTCGTAACCTTCATGCTTCAACTCTAACTCTACAAATCTAGCTAAGCTTTTTTCATCTTCAATTATCAAAATACGGCTCATTAAATTACACCTCTCCATTTATTTTAGAAAATCTTAACTTACTTTGTACATTTTATCACGTTTTTTCTCATAATAGAAGAGCTTAATCCGAATATTATTATTAAAATCTTAAATTTTTTCACCAATTTACTATTTTAAATTAGAAAACGAACCATTCTCTCGATTTAAGTTTAATATAAATGGTTAAATAAATAAAATAATTATACTTACATAACAAAAAAAGCTACCAGGACCCATGGTGTTCTGGTAGCTTTTTTATTTAATTAGTTGTTTTCATTAACAACTTGTTTTCCATCATAGTATCCACAACTAGGACATACCATGTGAGGTTTACGTAATTCACCACAGTTTGGGCAAGCACTCAAACCTGGGTTAGCCAACTTAATGTGACCACGACGCATACCCTTCTTAGCTTTTGAAGTTCTTCTTGCTGGTACAGCCAATGCAAAAACCCCCTTTATATTAAAATATCCACTAGTGAAAAATTTTTAAGTCTTGCTTAATTATCACTATCGTCAAAGAAGTTCTTTAACTTAGCAAGACGTGGATCTACTTTTTTATCATTTGCCTCTTTTTCGGCTAAATCATCTTCGGAAATAACTTCCCAGTCATTTCCTTCTGGCATTTTACCAGTTTCGATTTCCTCA
This sequence comes from Lactobacillus sp. B3795, assembly GCF_026535805.1. Lineage (NCBI taxonomy): Bacteria > Bacillati > Bacillota > Bacilli > Lactobacillales > Lactobacillaceae > Lactobacillus > Lactobacillus sp. B3795. The sequence continues at coordinate 60,272 of NZ_JAFNPE010000013.1, read as the reverse complement.
GGAGACAAAATGTGCATTGGAATTTGTAGGATGATGTTGTCGGCAACTGATTTATCAAAATCAATTTCGCCTTCGTCATCTACTAGGAAAGCAATTTCACCTTCATCTTCACGTTCTTTCAAACGCAAATTAGTTTCAACATAAACTTCGTTAATTGAGAAATCCAATGGTAACTCAACCGGAGTTAATGATCTTGATGAAGGAACCACAATCTTACCTGTTACACGAGCAGTCACAATTGCATCACCGTTTTCAGAGAAAACGTTAGCAGCAACGTGAATATCGTCATCAGCAGAAATAACATATTTGCTATATCTACTCATAATATCATCAGATAAGTTCATATCTTCTGATACTGAAAGTGGCTTGTTTTTGTATTCGGATAGTTCCTTTAAGAACCATTTCATGTCTATTCCTCCTAATGCAACAGCGTTAATTATACATATTAAGAAGTTAGTTTGTCAAGGTCATATCCTTGATACCCGGCCTAAAAATTAATAAATTAATGGAATTTTTCCTGCATCTTGAGGAATATGATTTATATTTTCATAAATCCTACCAGATACTACATCAAAATTTAATTCTGATTCAGATAGTTCCTTATTAATCTTAGTAATTACAGGTAGTTCTACTTGCTTCTTAATGTCATTCAAATACGCTCTACCGCTTTTATTAAAGCCTAATACTCTGACATACTCTTGACTCAAATCATCGCTTTTACGCCAATTTAAGAGCGTATAAACGAATAAACGTTGAAGTCTTGCGTATGTGTAGCGTTTAGATTTAACCAAGTGTAGAAACTCATCAAAAGAATGTGATTCATAGATATACTTCTTTAGTCTATATTCTAATCCCTCAGTCATTTGATAGATATGATTTAATTCATCAATGCTTGATGTTTCAATCTTATATTTTAATAATGGCCAGAAATCTTCCCAATCAACATGATTCTTTAAAGCTTCGATATCAATGCTATCGGGAAGATATTGGACCAATTTCTTACTATTATTTAAGATAGCAGCTCTTATTGCAGAAGCACTAGCAATTACCCCATCGTTATTTAAATCACAATCATGATGGTTAGCACCGTTTCTCTTAATCGGAACTAGCTTCATTTGGTGATTATTTTTTTGGTTAGCAATTGCATAGTTTAACGCCAATACATCATTTGGTGCACTGACGTCTTCTCCAGTCGCATTAGTTAATGCATCCCTGATTAACTCAGCATAGCTTTTGGTGTAATCTTGATGTATCTTAGTTTCCTTTAAATCAACATTAGCCAGCTCATTAAAGTTAATGTTTGGATGTTCACTACCAAATGATAGCCACTCACACTTAAGACTAGCTAAAATGTTCACTGCGTGCCTAGCAAATATATCAGCAGGCTGCACGGCACATTGCACTGGTAACTCAATTACCATATCAGCACCATTTTTCAATGCCATTTGTGCCCTAGACCATTTATCTAATATAGCAGGTTGGCCTCTTTGTACCCAATTTCCTGACATAATTACGATGACTGCGTCAGCATTGGTTGCTTGTCTTGCCTGCTCAATTTGGTACTTATGCCCATTATGAAACGGGTTATATTCAGCAATTATACCAACAGCTTTCATCGAATCATCCCTTCTTACATACAAAGAACCATCTAGTTGTAGTATCAGTGATTTCGTCTTTACCAAAGTTAGCACTAACCTTGATATCTTTGAATCCTGCATTCTTCAATAAATCAATGTAAATATCAACTTTATAAGTTCTTTCCAAATGAATTTCACTAAATTGATCATATGCATTGATTGACTCGTTGTACTTAAAAAATACTAAGTCATGTTCTACTGAGTGATCTTCATCACCTAAGTATGATTGCCACATGAAAGCATTGCTATCATCATGGTAATTATACATGTATCCCGGATATACGACATCTGTTTGATATGGCGTAATTACATCAAATAAGAATTGTCCATCATCATTTAGATGTTCATGTACCTTTTCAAAAGCAGTCTGTAGTACGTTTTGATCTGGCAAGTAACATAATGAATCATCAAAACAGGTAATCACATCAAAGTTAGGAATTCCTTCCATTTCAGTCATGTCACCTTGAATTAATGGCATATCTGGTTTAATATCTCTTAAATGTTCTTCTGCTAGTGTAAGCATGTCTTCAGATAAGTCCATACCACAAACATTATAGTTTTGAGCGGCAAGCAGCGCTAATAAGCGTCCGGTTCCACAAGCCATGTCCATAATTGAATCATTCTTTGATACATTTGCTTTTACAAAAGAAAGCCATTGATCATACATAGTTTCATCAAATAATTCATCATAGAATTTTGCGAATTCTTGATAAATCATTTGACTAGTCCTTAACCCATTCTGAAACGTCTACTGAATCAGCATCTGACCATAGTTTTTCTAGGTTGTAGTATTCTCTTTCATCTTCTTGGAATACGTGCACAATAACGTCACCTAAGTCCAATAAAATCCATTTAGCAGTGTCTTTACCTTCTACTTCTTTAACACTGATACCAGCTTCTTCAGCTTGGTCAGCAACTTCATCAGCAATAGACTTAACTTGTCTGTTTGATGCTGCATCCATGATTACGAAGTAGTCAGCCATTAAACTAACTTCGTGGACGTTTAAAGCAACGATGTTGTGAGCTCTCTTACTGTCCGCTGCTTTAACAATTACTTCTAATTTTTCTTTACTATTCATTTGAAATCTCCTCGTTATTTGATGTTTGATCCATTTACCCATTCGTTATAGGTATCAATGGTCTTTGGATAAACGGGTTTATTGGCACTAATTAAATATTGTAGAGTGTGCTTAGTTTGATATGCCACCCCGTCAGCTAGATTATTAAATGTAATCTCACGTGCTTCTTCTACACCTGGGAAGTCGCGTCCCATTTCGATATAGTCGGCCATGTATACAATTTGTTCTAGCTTTGACATGTACTTTGCACCGGTGGTGTGATGCTTAATGGAATTCAAGATATCGATATCAGTAACACCTAATTCGTTTTGAACCATTAAGTAACCAACTTCACCATGCCAAATTGCATTACCATATTGCAACAATAAGTCATCCAAACGATATTTCTTAATTAGTTGGATGAAATCGTCATCAGGTCTTTGCTTAGCATAATCGTGGCAAAGTCCTGCAACACTTGCTTTTTCAACATCTACATTATTTTTCTTTGCTAGTTCAATCGCCATTTGTTCAACACGTAAAACGTGTTCAAATCTTGATTGGGTTAAAGCATTGTTTAGTTTTTCGATTAGTTCTTCTCTGGATAAAGGGATGTACTTATTTGTATATGTTAATTCAACATTATTCATAAAGATGATGCTCCTTTATATATTTTAAAACTGCATCTGGAACCAAGTATCGAATTGATTGATGGTTAGATACCAGTTTACGAATTAAGGTTGAAGATATGTCCAGCTTGGCGACATCTACCCATATCACTGGATAGTTAGTCGACATTGGATAATTTTCCCTTCTAACACCTACAAAATGAGTTAGTTTAAATAAATCATCAACACGATACCATTTAGGTAGGTATTCAACCATGTCACCACCAATAATAAAGTAGTATTCATAGTCGGGATGTCTTCTCTTTAATTCTACCATAGTGTTGTAAGTGTAACTTTTACCACGATTGATGATTTCTAGCATTTCAATATCAAACTTATCATTATCGTTGATTGCTAGATTAACCATATTGACGCGGTCATCAGCATCAATTGCATCTTTATGATCAACGTGAGGTGGGATGAAATCAGGCATGAAGTATACCTTTTCTAGTCCTAATTGACTCCTTACTTGATCCGCAATAAATAGATGACCATTATGAATCGGATTAAAGGTTCCACCAATAATCCCGATTTTTTTGCGCTTGTTTAAAGATTTTAACTTAGGTAAAGTTTGCACCTTTTCACTATGCATTGATAAGAACTCCTCTAAATATTTCTAACTTCTACAGAGTAAATTTGGAACTTTTCCTTACTTGCAGGTAAGAATAATAGTAATGTCTTTCCAATTGTTTGAACAACATTGATGTCACTGTTTGCTTCAATGTATTCTTGAACATCACTAACTTCTAAATCAGAATTTTGTTGAATGTTAACCTTGATTAGTTCACGTCTGTGTAAAGCATCCAATACTTGTTCTAACCAAGTTTCGTTTAAACCATTCTTTCCAACAGAGAATAAAGGTTTCATTCTGTTAGCTTGTGATCTTAAATATCTTTTTTGTTTTCCGCGTAATTTCAATTTTGTACCTCGCTTTTTATATCATTGCTCTTCTAACTAATACGTCTACACCCTTAGGTGCCCATCCAGCTACAACTACACCAGCTGGAACAGTAATCCATCCAAGTCCTTCGAATACTAAATCGCTCTTTTGATCGGTCTTGAATTCGAAACGAACCAATTCTGGAAAATCATCAATTGATTCACTACTTGGTGGAGTTAATAATTCACCAAAATGCTTGTCGTAGAAGCTGTCAGCATTTGCTAACTTAGTACGGTGAATTAGTAAGTTGTTTTCAACATAAACAGTAAAACCATGCTTATTGTCACCTTGAACGTAATCAAAACGGGCAACACCACCAAAGAATAGTGTTTGTTCTGGGTTCAATTGATAAACTTTTGGCTTGATTGGCTTTTGTGGTTGAACAATCTTTAGATCCTTACCGTTTAGGTAATGTGCCATTTGTTCTTTATGAATGATACCTGGTGTATCTACTAATTCATGTCCATCTTCCAAATCAATTGAGATTCTATCTAATGTAGTTCCAGGGAATCTTGAAGTAGTGATTAGTTCCTTAATTCCAGTGTTTTGTCTAATGATTTGGTTAATCAATGTTGACTTACCAACGTTAGTGACACCTACAACATAGACGTCACGATCATTTCTGTACTTATCGATGTTCTTCAATAAATCATCAACTAATTCATTAGTTTTAGCAGAAACTAGTTCAACATCAATTGGACGAATTCCGGCTTCATTAGCACGTTGTCTAATCCAATCCTTTAGTTTAGAACGTTTTAGTGAGTTTGGTAGCAAGTCAGACTTGTTACCAACCAACATGATTGGGTTATCACCTACGAAACGGTGTAATCCAGGAATCAAGCTTCCGTTAAAGTCAAAGACATCAACCAAGTATACGATAAGCGCATTAGCATCTCTAATTTGGTTCAGTAGCTTCAAGAAATCATCATCAGTTAAGCTAACTGGTGAAATTTCATTATAGTGACGTAATCTAAAACAACGTTGGCAGTAGATTTCGCCACTTTCTTTTCCCTTTTCAAGAGCAGAGTTAGGAGTGTATCCTAGTTCATCAGGATTTGTGGTTTGAATTAACGCACCACAACCAATACATCTAATTTCTTCATCTTGTAATTGATTAATTTCTGTCATTTATATCCTCCTGCCAGTCTAAATCATCATATTTGTTTCTTAATTTTTTCCATATTAATTTTTCTAAGAAGCGATTAGGCTTAGTATTCCAAGCATCGGATTCAATTAATGGCTTAACTAACACACTTCTAACGTTTGCATTGTTTGAAGCCCAAACATCAGTTAATAATTGATCTCCACACATAATTACTTCTTTGTGGTGTAAATGGTAATCTCTCAAAGCCTTATTAATACCTCTAGGTAATGGCTTTAAGGAGCGTGAGATGAAGTTTAATTTCAAACTTCTTAACGCTCTTTGAACTCGGCTATGTTTATTATTTGAAATAACAATTAATTCAATATTGTTTTTCTTGAGCTCAGATATCCATTCTCTTAATTGAGGAGTTCCATCAGGATTATTCCAAGGAATCAAGGTATTATCTAGATCACTAAAAACTGCCTTAATCCCCATGTCTTTTAGTTTTGATGGTGAAATATTATATACGACTGGAATCATCCATGTTGGTTTAAACTTAGAAATCATTTTAATTCTCCTCAATAATATTATGTATTATATGAGCACCAAAATTAGCGGTGCCCATAATAAGAAAAAAACTCCCACCTACTTACCTTAAGTGGTGAAAGTTTTTATAGACTATTTAATAGCTTTCTTTGCAGTTTCTGCTAATGAAGCAAATGCTTTTTCATCGTTAACTGCTAAGTCAGCTAGCATCTTACGGTTCATTTCAATGTTTGAAAGTTTCAAACCGTGCATTAACTTGCTGTAGCTTAAGCCGTTCATACGAGCAGCAGCATTGATACGAGCAATCCATAATCTTCTGAAGTTTCCTTTGTTTGCTCGACGATCACGGAATGCATATTCACGTGACTTCATAACTTGATCTTTAGCAGTCTTGAATAGACTGTGCTTACCTTCACGGTAACCTTTAGCTTCTTTTAAAACACGCTTACGACGTGCATGAGTAACTGTTCCACCCTTAACTCTTGGCATATTTAAATCCTCCTAAATTATGTCTTACTTAAAAGTATTAATTAAAACATCTTTGTGTATTTGCTTGCTAATGTATCGTTTACCATGCTTGTACCACGTAGGTTACGACGTTGTTTCTTTGTCTTACCGTGGAAACGGTGACTTGTGAATGCGTTAGCACTCTTTAAACCACCCTTAGCAGTTTTCTTGAAACGCTTTGCAATTGCACGATTTGATTTAGTCTTTGGCATTGAAAAAATCCTCCCTTAATTTAACTTAAGTATTATAAAAATACTATCTAATTTTTATCGCTTGACTTAGGTGCGAGCATTAGGAACATACTTCTTCCATCCATTTTTGCTCGTTGAGTAACGCTAGCAACATCTGATGTAGAATCTGCCATTCTGTTTAAAACATCACGACCAATTTCCTTATGTGTGATGGCACGTCCCTTAAAGCGAATTGAAACTCGAACTTTTTCACCTTTTGCGATGAATGTCTTAGCTCTCTTCAACTTAGTATTAAAATCATTAGTATCAATAGTTGGACTTAATCTAATTTCCTTAACACTAACTACCTTTTGCTTCTTACGAGATAGACGAGCTTTCTTTTGTTGTTCGAAACGGTATTTTCCGTAATCAATAACTTTAGCAACCATTGGCTTAGCCTTTGGAGCAACAACTACTAGATCTAATCCAGCAGCTTCAGCAATTTGCATTGCTTCGTCCTTTGACTTAATACCTAATTGATCACCATCAGCACCAATTAAACGAACTTCGCGAGCTCGAATTCCATCATTAACCATCATATCGTTTGCTATGGTAATTCACCTCCAAGTATATTAAAAAGCAGAAAAAAGCGGATGCCCACAGTTGGCACCCGCTTTTGGTCCTTTGAACATTAAATCAAAGGTTAATCCGATATCATGCCTAGCCATCTCTTTCGATCACTCAGGCGAGAAGCGGGATGCTTCTGCTTTTTCGTTACTTATATAATACCACATGAGTGGTACATGTCAATAACATTTATTATTTTTCTCTTGAATAGTTACTAATATCTTCTTGAATTTCTTTGATGAAGTCATCAAGACTTAGACTTTCACTATCTTGTTCACCGTACTTACGTACCGAAACTTGGTTTGAGTTCATTTCACTTTCACCAACGACGATTGTGTATGGAATCTTGTTAGTTTGAGCATCACGAATTAAGTAACCCATCTTTTCGTTTCTGTCATCAACACTTGTACGGATACCTAATGCAGCTAATTTGCTGTTAACTTCCTTAGCGTAGTCACCGTATTTTTCCATACTTACTGGAATAACTTTAACTTGCTTTGGAGCTAACCAAGTTGGGAATGCACCCTTGTATACTTCGATTAGGTAAGCAATAAATCTTTCCATAGTTGAAACTAAACCACGGTGCATCATAACTGGACGGTGTTCTTCACCATCTTCACCAACATAGTGTAGATCAAATCTTTCAGGTAACATGAAGTCTAATTGAATAGTTGATAGAGTTTCTTCATTACCCATTGCAGTGTAAGTTTGAACATCAAGCTTAGGACCGTAGAATGCTGCTTCACCTTCGGCTTCAACGTAGTCTAGGCCAAGGTCATCCATGGCACCCTTAAGCATTGATTGTGACTTGCTCCACATTTCTTCATCATCGAAGTACTTTTCAGTGTTCTTAGGATCTCTGTAACTTAATCTGAAGTGATAGTTCTTAATATCGAAGTCTTTGTATACTTCAACCATTAAACCAAGAACCTTCTTAAATTCGTCTTGGATTTGGTCTAGTCTTAAGAATGTGTGACCATCATTTAGAGTCATTTCACGAACACGTTGTAGACCTGATAAAGCACCTGATTTTTCGTATCTGTGCATCATACCAAGTTCAGCAATTCTCATTGGTAGTTCACGGTATGAACGAATGTGGTGCTTGAAGATTTGGATGTGACTAGGGCAGTTCATAGGACGTAGTTCTAGTTCTTCACCATCACCCATGTCCATTGGTGGGAACATGTCTTCACGGTAGTGTTGCCAGTGACCAGATGTCTTGTAAGCATCTAGGTTCATTAGAACTGGTGTGATAACGTGTTGGTAACCGTTAGCTAATTCCTTATCAATGATGTATCTTTCAACAACACGACGGATAGTAGCACCATTTGGCATCCAGTAAGCTAAACCAGCACCAACCTTAGGGTCAACGAAGAATAAGTCTAACTTGTTTCCGATAACTCTGTGGTCTCTTTCTTTAGCTTCTTGTCTTCTCTTTAGATCTTCTTCTAAATCAGCTTTCTTGTAGAATGCTGTAGCGAAGATTCTTTGTAGCATTGGGTTTGATGATTTACCTTCCCAGTATGCACCGGCAACTGAAAGTAATTTGTATTCCTTAACAGCCTTAGCTTCTGGTAATACAACACCTTCACCTAAACCTAGGTAATCACCGATTTGGTAAAAGACAACTTGACCGTCTTCAGCTAATTCGTTAACTAACTTAGCTTGGTATGGATCTCCATCAACTTGCTTTAAAGCATCTTCTAGAGATAATACTTTTCTTTCAATTTTTACATTGTCTGAAACCATTTTATTAATACGTTCTTCTACTTGTGGTAGTTCATCGGCACTAACTTGTGAATCACGTTTATCAGTATCAACGAAGAAACCATCTTCGTCAGAAGTACTTTCACCAAATTGGATGTTGTTAAATTGGTCAGCAAGGGCAGCTTTTAACAATTGTGAAGCTGTTTGGCGTAGAACCTTTAGACCATCTTCTGTATCTTTTGTAACGATTTCAATCTTGCCACCTTTTTCAAGTGGTAAATCAATTTCAACCATTTTTCCGTCAATCTTACCAGCTACTGATTTCTTAGCTAAACTAATTGAGATTGATTTAGCGATATCTTCAGTAGTTACTCCCTGATCGAATTCTTTTACGCTACCGTCAGGAAATTCAAATGAAATCTTTGCCATAATAGAGCACTCCCTTGTGTAATTTTCGAATAGAAACAAAAAAGTCCCTAGCATCTAAATAAATAGACACTAGGGACGTTATAAACGTGGTTCCACCCGAATTCTACCTACCTGCACAAACAAATAGGCCTCATAATAGTCTATAACGAAACAACCCGATTCAGAATTTTCCTCTGATTTAAAATAAAAGTGGTAACTTCAAACCTGAACATGAAGATACTTCCAGCAAATGTATCCTCTCCCTGTAAGTCGAGATTTAAAATCATGTCTTTTATTAACTGTCTTTATTATCGACAGTCACGCTTAAATTGTCAAGCATTAATTATTGTGGGCGACGATTTTGACCAAACATCCCTACTTCTTTTGCCAAGTAGTGAACACGTTGCATGATTCGTTTAGCCTTTAGTGGTTCTACGTCACCCTTATTGTTAACAGCTAGGTGTTCTTCTTCAAATTGTTGCATTGAGAAGTTTGAAGTAAAGAATGTACTTAGCGAGTTTTGCATTCTGTATTCAAGAATAACACCCAAGATATCATCCCTTACCCATGAAGACATAGAATCAGCACCAATATCATCTAGGATTAGGACTGGTGTCTTCTTAATTGTATCTAATTTGTCAGCAACCAAGTTACTGGAAATCGCACTTTTCATTTCCACTGCAAAGCTTGGGAAGTGAACCAATGTTACTTCAAATCCATTCTTAGCTAACTCATTGGCCATTGCAGCCATTAGGAAAGTTTTTCCAACACCGAATTCACCGTATAGATACATCCCTTGGTGCCACTTCTTAGGTGCATTGGTATATTCCTCGATAAAATCAGTGACCATCCCCATCGCATTCATACGGTAATCATTTTCACTTAAATCAAATTGATCCAATGTGACGTTTTTAATGTTCTTAGGCATTGCAACCGCGTGGATTCGTTTAAGCACTTTGGCCTTCTTCATGTTGTCCTTGGTTTCTTGTGTAGGAACGTATGAAATATCAACCAATCCCTTATTAACAACTAATACTGGCGTATATCCAGGAATTGTTGTGGGTTGATTGTTCTTTAGTTTGTTATTTTCTTGCACGAATTCATATAGTTTTGACATTGAGCGTTTTACAACATCGTCTTCCAATTCGTCGTTGTGCTTGTTTAAAAATGACTTAACGTCTTCATTATTTAAAACAGCATTGACTGATTGTTGGTAACGTTCGTTGTATTTTGGTTTGCTTAAAGTCTTTGCAAATTCATCACTTAAGTTTTTCATTCTCTACCCTCTTTTCTACTGTTACGAAGCTTTTGAATTCTTGCTTCTAGTTCTTTTTTCTTATCTTCGTTAACCTTACCATATTCCTTTGGCTTTTCGTTATCTTTTGCCCAATCAGGAAGGGTTTCTTTAACCGTCATCTTACGATTGTTATTGAAACGTGGTTTTCTAGGTTTGTTTAATTCTTTTTGTCTGTTCTTGATGAAAGTAATTGCCTTACTTGCATCGGTAACATTGTTTTGTGACCAGTTATCAGCAATTGCTTCAAAGAGGTTCTTATTTAAACCGGACTTTTCTTGATCAATTAGTAGATGATAAACAATCATATTGATTACTTCTGGTTTTAGAATTTGTCTAGAAACCAAGTCAGAAATCATGTGTTCCTCATTGCTATGAACATAACCACCCTTAGCATTCTTCAAATAGTTTAAAAATTCGATTGGTGCATATTCACTGGCCGATTTAATCAATTGTCTTTCCTGGGCGTTTAAATCGTTGCTATCTGCCTCGGTAGATTTATCAGCATTGGTGGCTTCACGTGATATGTTATCCGCATTTGATTGAAATAGTCTAGATACCAAAATCTTAAAGTTGTTTGGATCAAAGACGTTATTGGTAACATTAGTTGCCTTTTCAATCAATTTAGCCATTTCAATCTCATCGATACCGTACAATTGATGTTCTGAATTAATCAAATTGATATTCTTCTTAACATCGGATGTATTAACGTAAGACTGGTTTAGCATGTCTAATAGTAAATTAAAGTCAAAGTCATCACTTTTTTCGATGACTGGACCGGCTTTAACGTGACTACTATTATCATTAATACTATTTTTAACTTGTTGAACAGCCTTTGGTGTGTTGGTAACTTCGCTATCACGAATATTAAACACTTGAAGGAAGTTTCTTGAAACGTCTTTATATTCGGACAAATCAAATCCAGGTCGGATAAATTCATTGTATAAGTCAACGTATCTATCTTCACCAATTACTTGTAAAAGTGAAACGCTTAGTAAATCATCAATAAAGAAATCATTAACGGATAGTGGACTAACCAGACGATAGACGTATTGTTTTTCGCCCTTATCACTAGTCTTGATGTATGTCTTCATCAAACCAGCCGCTTCTAATCTTAAGCGGGCCTCGTAAAATGATTTCATGTCGACACTCAAATAAGACAAGGTTTCAAAATGACTATGTGCTTGATGTGTCTTTCTTTCATGACTCATACGCCAAAAATTGTTAATCAAAGCATATGGCAAGACACCAATGATTGGCTGATATAAAACATCCAAAGAAGTTCTTTGTAAGTCAGATAAATCATCATCTGCCAACAATATAAACTTGGATAGAGGATCTACCTCTCGCCATTGATCTGTCATATTAATTCCCCGCTATTTCTTATTTTTTTGGTCCTTATCTAATACCTCTTTTAATTCATTATAAAAGACCGTCATATCTTTAAATTGACGATAAACACTAGCAAATCTAATATAAGCAATTTCATCGACATTCACTAGTTCTTTCATCACATATTCACCAATTAGTTGGCTTGATACTTCGTTTTCACCTAAAGAACGGATACGGTTTTCAACCTTATCTGCGATAGATGTCATTGCGTCCATTGGCACTGGACGTTTTTCAGCAGAACGAATAATTCCGCGAAGAATCTTTTCGTGATCAAATTCTTCACGATTGCCGTTGTTCTTAATAACTAATAATGGTGTTTGTTCAATTCTTTCAAATGTTGTATATCTGTAATTACAATTTTCACATTCACGTCGACGTCTGATTACCTGGCCATTTTCGGCAGGACGACTGTCAACTACTCTCGAAGAGTTTTTATGGCAATGAGGACATTGCATATGTTTCACCTCAATTAATCTATGTTATTAAACAATTTTACCACTTGATTGCGTGTTTGCATAATGCTTCCATTACTATCAATCACATAAGTGGACAATTCAGCCTTAATTTTTAAAGGCCATTGACTCTTAATTCTTGCGTCTGCATCTTCCTTAGATAGAGAATCACGTTCCATCAAGCGCTTCTCCTGTTCAGCGAAATCACAAACAACGCTGATAACGTCGTCACACATAAAGTGATAACCATTTTCAAACAATGTCGGTGCATCTAGGATTACTACTTCATTTGTAGTTTCATTAATTCTTCTAATCACTTCGCTGCGAATGAATGGATCAATGATTCTGGTTAATTCAATTAGTTTAGATTTGTTATTAAACACGATTGAACCTAATTTTTGTCGATTTAACTCACCATCTTCTTTGATAATATCTTTACCAAAAAAGGCAGCAATAGCCTCTAGACCTTTGCTGCCTTTTGATTGAACCTGGTGAGTAATTTTATCAGCGTCGATGATTTCGTATCCAACACTTGCTAGATACTCAGCCACTGTTGATTTTCCAGTGGCAATTCCACCGGTCAAACCAATTACTCTTGTCATATTATTCAACCACTTTTCTTTGACAGTTAGGACAGAATGTTGTGCCTCGTTGAGCCACCTTAATCTTTTCTAATAAGGTATCGCAACGTTCGCAAGGTTCACCTTTTCTACCATACACATGTAGATGGTTTTGGAATGATCCAGCTTCTCCATATGCATTTGAATAAGAGTGAACAGTAGTTCCATGTCCCTTAATTGCCATTTTTATTTCTGCAATAATGTTCTTTCTTAATTCTTCAATTTCTTCATCAGTAATTAAGTTTGTTTGAGTTTCAGGATGAATCTTGGTCAACCATAAAACTTCGTCACAGTAAATATTACCTAATCCAGCAATATTACTTTGGTTTAGTAAAAATGGCTTAATCTTTCCTCTAGCCTTGTTCATGATTGATTTCATGTAATCAAATGTTAGAGTTTCATCTGTTGGTTCAGGACCAATTGTTCCTAAACCAGAAAGCGTCTTTTCGTCACCATTTTTAACTAAGTACATTCGACCAAACTTACGACTATCTTTGTATCTTAGTTCACGGTCGTCATCCAAATGAAAAATAATATGAGTATGTTTAGTTGGTTCAGTTCCATCTGGTTCAACGTCATACTTACCTTCCATTCTTAGATGTGAGACCAAAGTCATTTCGTTATCAAATCTAAATAATAGGTATTTACCACGGCGATCAATACGATTAATAGTGTGGTCTTCTAGAGTATCCTTGAATTCCTTTGCACTAACATTAATCATTTTTGGATATAATACATCAATTGTCTTAACCTTAGCACTTTCCACTAAGTTAGTAAGACCTCTTCTAACAGTTTCTACTTCAGGTAATTCAGGCATATCATTAAACCTCACTTAATTTATTTCAAACTGTACCAGTTTTTACCGTAATGGCTTTTAACATTTAGCGGAACGTTAAGTTCAACAGCTGAGTCCATTACCTTTGGTACTAATTCGCTTAGTACTTCAATTTCTTCATCAGGTGCTTCAAAAATCAATTCATCATGCACTTGTAATAACATCTTGGCTTTCATGCCACGTTTGTTTAATTCGTTTTCCATCTTAATCATTGCAATCTTGATGATATCAGCAGCACTACCTTGGATTGGTGAGTTCATTGCTGTTCTTTCTGCAAAAGATCTTAGGTTAAAGTTCTTTGAATTGATGTCAGGTAGATAGCGTCGACGGTGAAGGATGGTTTCAACATAACCATTTTTCTTTGCGCTTTCAACACTTTCATCCATGTATTTCTTAACACCAGGATATTCAGCAAAGTACTTTTCGATGAACTCCTTAGCATCTTTACGACTGATTCCAGTATTCTTTGCTAAACCAAAATCGGAAATACCATAAACAATTCCGAAGTTAACGGCCTTAGCTTGACGACGAAGTTCAGGAGTAACTTCACTGTTATCCTTCAATCCAAAGATTCTTCTGGCGGTTGATGCATGAATATCATCGTTATGAATGAATTCATCTTGCATGTTCTTGTCACCAGAGATAGAAGCAAGAACTCTCAATTCAATTTGAGAATAATCGGATGAGAAGATTTGGTAGTTATCATGACTAGGCACGAATGCTTGTCTGATTTTACGTCCTTCTTCAGTTCTTACCGGGATGTTTTGTAGATTAGGATCTACAGAAGATAATCTTCCAGTTTGGGTAAGAGTTTGTAGGTATCTAGTATGAACCTTACCATCCCCATGAATATCAGATAATAATCCTTCAACATAGGTTGATAGAATCTTGGATAGTTGACGATATTCAAGGATTGCTTCAACGATTGGATAGTCAGGAGCAAGTTGTTCCAAGACACCTACTGCAGTTGAGTAACCGGTCTTAGTCTTCTTAATGACTGGTAACTGTAATTTTTCAAATAAAATTACACCTAGTTGTTTAGGGGATGCAATATTGAATTCTTCACCGGCATCGTTGTAGATAGTTTGTTTGATTTCTTCCAAACGTTCTGAAAGTTTGCTTTGCATTTCGTTTAGAACATCTTTATCAACTACCACACCAGCAATTTCCATTCTGGCTAATACGAATGTTAATGGTAATTCCACATCGGTATATAGGTCCCATTGGTTATTTTCCTTTAAGCCATCAAATAACTTATCTTTTAAAGCGTCAATGGCATTTAACTTTCTAGCAAAATGGTTGAATAACTTGTCGTCTTCAGGAATTTCACGCTTAGCACCTTTACCATATACATCATCATCTGATTGAACATCGAAATAGTCATGACGATTAGCGACCTTACCTAAATCATTGCTATTGTCGTTTGTGTCCAATAGGTATGAAGATAGCAATAAATCAAAATCAACGTTGTTTAATGTAATGCCTAAACGATTTAAACCAACATAGGTTCTCTTAGCATCAAACACATCTTTTTTTACATCATTACTTTCAATGATTTGTTTAATCTGATCACTCTTTAGATATTCAGCATCGTTTGATACATATATCTTATCGTTAATTTTTAGAGCAAATCCGATGAATGGCGCATCATGATAGTTGTCACCATCCATACCAAGGTAAAATGTCACCTTGTCGCTGTCTTGTTTAGCAATTTCAGATAAAGTATCGTCGGTAACTTCAACGTATTCAATATCCTTCATATTGGCATTTTGAGTGGTGTTCATTTCGCTAAGAAATTTTCTAAAGTTCATTTGACGATAAAACGCGATTAAATCATCTAGGTGATCTCCTTGATATAAGGTATCATCAATTGAAATTTCGATTGGAGCTTCACGATTAATTCTAGCTAACTTCTTGGCTAGGAAAGCTTCATCCTTATCTTCAATTAGGTGTTCCTTTAGTTTCTTACCTGAAACTTCATCAAGATGGTCGTATAGGTTTTCAACGCTACCAAATTGCTTTACTAGTTTTAGGGATGTCTTGTCACCGACACCGGTAACACCAGAATAGTTATCAGATGAGTCACCCTTCAAGGCTTTCCAATCAATAATTTGTTCAGGAGTAATTCCCATTGTTTCTTTAACATAGTCAGTATCGTATCTTACAACACCAGAAACACCACGGTTAGAAATTGATACAGTTGTCTTATCTGAACATAGTTGAGTTAAATCATTATCTCCAGTAACAATGGTGGTATCGAATCCTAGACCATCAGCTTGTTTTGAAAGTGTACCGATAATGTCATCTGCTTCATAATTTTTTAGTTGGTAATATTTAATACCACGATTTTTTAATAGCTCTTTTACGTAGTCGAATTGCTCAACTAATTCTTCAGGAGTCTTGTCTCTACCAGCCTTGTAATCAGAGTACATTTCTGTTCTAAATGTAGTTTTTCCGGCATCAAAGGCTACCAGAACGTGAGTAGGTTTCACTTTATCTAACATGATATTTAGCATGTTATTGAAACCGTAAATTGCGTTAGTATGTACCCCTTCGTTATTAGTAAAACGATCTACTAATTTAATTAAAGCAAAGAAGGCTTTATAAGTAATACTATTTCCATCGATTAATAATAATCTCTTATCAGACATATAATTCTCCTTACCGTTTTCTTCGATAATTTAATTTTAACATGCACGCATAGTATATTATATAAAAAATAAAAAAGATGGTGTTGTATAAACACCATCTTTTTTTATTATCTGTTGTCATCACCAAGACCAAAAATTCTTAGTAAGTTTAGGAATAAGTTAATAAAGTCCATGTATAAAATCATCGCACCATTAATGGCTAAACCATTTTCTGATACTTCAGAACCATATTCGTTAAATGCTTCCTTAATCTTTTGACTGTCATAAGCAGTAAATGCGGTAAAGATAATCACAGCAATAAATGAAATGAATAGGTCAAATAATGGATTGTGTAAGAACAAATTAATGATACTTACAAAAAACAATGCGAAAAACGCAGCCATTGCTTGAGTTCCAATCTTATCTAAGCTCTTCTTAGTAGTAAGACCAATGATTGCCATAATGGCGAAATCAATGGTAGTAGTGAAGAATGCTTCGGCAATTGCAGTTGGACTGTAAAACATAAATACGTATGAGAATAATCCACCTGTTAATGCTGAAAAGACCACTAACATAATAAATCCAGCGAATGCATTACGCATAGCAACTGATTGAGTAGCAAAAGCTAACACAAACCATAGAATGAAACCTACGATAGTTGCTCCAGAGCTAAAACTAGCGTGGTACATTCCACCCATTAGATATGCAACAATTCCAGAAATTAATACTGAAAGAGTCATCCATCCGTATGTTTTAGTTAAAAATCTGTTCATACCGAAAGCATCGTTTACTAAACGGCGTCCAGCTTGATCATAGTTATTCATAAAATCCATAAACCTCCTTGTTTACGATGTGTTAGAAGTATTCTACCAGAATCGTAAGAAACTACAAGTGTTTAATTCATGTTATTTGTTACATCATTCAACAAGTTTTCGTAGATTCTTTCGTACTTTTGAATATCTCCAGCACCCATGAATACGACAACAGCGTCATGATATTCAAGTAACGGTGACATGTTTTCGGCTTCAATTAATCCACCATTCTTAGTAATCTTGTTTGCTAAGTCAGCACTTGAAATCTTACCAGATTTTTCACGTGGTGAGCTGTAAATCTTGGTGATGTATACGTCATCAGCCTTATTTAGACTCTTAGCGAAATCATCTAGGTAAGCGATTGTACGACTGAATGTGTGTGGTTGGAATACCGCAATAATCTTCTTGTTTGGGTATTCTTGTCTTGCAGCATCAATGGTTGCGTCAATTTCTGATGGATGATGAGCATAGTCATCAATAATAGTCATGTCAGCAACTTTTCTTTGTGCAAAACGTCTCTTAACACCCTTGAAAGTTTCTAGTTCACGTTGAACTTCGTCTAGGTTGTCGTGTTCGAAGTATGAAACAGCGATAACTGCTAATGCGTTCAACACGTTGTGTTCACCATATAAGTGAATTTGGAAATGACCTAATTTCTTACCCTTGTATTCAACATCAAATTCTGAACCAGAAGTGCTCTTAACAACGTTAACAGCTCTAAAGTCATCGTCTTCTCTAGTTCCGTAGTAATAGATTGGAACATCAGCTTTAATGTCTCTTAGGTTTTCATCGTCACCCCAAGCAAAGATACCTTTCTTTGTTTGGTTAGCAAATGTTTGGAATGCACTCTTAACATCTTCGATTCCTGTGTAGTAATCAGGGTGATCGAAGTCAATGTTAGTCATGATTGCATAGTCTGGACTAGTTGCCAAGAAATGACGACGGTATTCGTCAGCTTCGTATGCAAAGAATCTAGCATTCGGAACACCTTTACCAGTACCATCACCGATAAGGTAATCAGTAGGTGCAATTCCTGACAATACGTGGGCTAATAAACCAGTAGTACTTGTCTTACCATGGGCACCACAAACACCAATACTAGTGTGTCCTTTAATCATTTCACCTAGGAATTCGTGGTATCTAAATACTGGTAATCCCATTTCTCTTGCTTTTTTGATTTCTGGTTGATCATCTGTAAATGAGTTACCTGCAATTACAGTTAAACCTTCTTTAATGTTATCTACGTTAAAAGGAAGTACTTTAATTCCTGCTTGTTCTAGACCCACTTGAGTAAATGTGTATTTATCAATGTCTGAACCTTGTACTTCGTATCCTCTATCTTTAAGGATTCTTGCCATTGCCGACATTCCTGTACCTTTAACACCGACAAAGTGATATATTTTCTTTGCATCCATAATTAAATGCTCCTTTTATCTCTCATTAATCTTATAATATCAGATTTGAGCTGATATGGCGCCCCTTTTTTAAATATTTAACTTTTTGTAATCACTTTCGGTTAAATATACATCTCTCGGTTTAGAGCCATGTTGACCTGATACATAATTATGCTTCTCTAATTCATCAATCAAACTGGCCGCTCGATTGTATCCAATTGAGAAGACTCTTTGTAGTTTTGATGTAGATACTGTTTCTTCATTGGAAATGTATTCCAAAACATCTGGCATTAATTCGTCTTGCTGTTCAACTTGGTTTACGCTCTTCAACAATGAATCAGGTTGAAAGGCATACTTAGGTTCACCTTGTTTTCTAACTTCATCGGTTACTCTTTCGATTTCATCGTTAGTGACAAATGTACCTTGTAAACGAGCAGATTGACTTGCCCCATTTCCTAAGTACAACATATCACCTTTTCCAAGTAACCTTTCGGCACCAGCGGTATCGATAATGGTTCTCGAATCAACTTGACTGGATACCATGAAGGCAACACGAGTTGGAATATTATTCTTGATTGTACCGGTAATAATATCAACACTAGGTCTTTGAGTAGCAACAATCAAATGAATACCTGCCGCTCTGGCCTTTTGGGTAATTCTAACGATGTAGTCTTGAACTTCGTTAGAAGCGACCATCATCAAGTCGGCCAACTCATCGATTACAATCAAGATGTATGGCATCTTCTTGGTGTATTCACCAGCTTGTTCAGCCATTTGATTGAATTGTTCGATGTTTCTTGCCCCTGCTGCAGCAAGTTTTTCATATCTTTCGTCCATTTCCTTAACAGACCATTTCAAAGCAGCAGATGCTTGTTTTGGATCTGAAATAACTGGTGAAAGTAAGTGTGGCAATTTATCGTAAGGAGCCATTTCAACGGCCTTTGGATCAATTAAAATCATCTTTAATTGTGCAGGAGTTGCCTTGTATAGTAGTGAAATTAACAAACTATTTAAGAACACACTCTTCCCTGAACCAGTTGCCCCGGCAATCAAACCATGAGGCATCTTGCTCAAGTCTGTCATTTGAGGTTTACCTGTTAGGTCGACCCCTAAAGCAACAGTAAGTGGTTTATCAGTCTTTTCAAACTGTGGCGTGTCCAATACTTCGGATAATCTAACCGGTCTTGGTTTTGGATTTGGAATTTCAATACCTACAGTTGTCTTTCCAGGAATTGGTGCTTCAATTCTGATGTCTTTGGCAGCCAATGCTAGTTTCAAGTCATCTGTCAGGTTAGTAATCTTACTTACCTTCACCCCTAGTTGAAGTTTAATTTGGAATTGTGTAACTGTTGGTCCATTGGTCCAATCAACAACGTTTGCATCCACATTAAAAGCACGGAGTGTTTCATCCAAGATTTCAGCTTGATTTTCAATCCAATCATCCATTGAATCATCTTCAAATTCATCTGATGGTTCCAACAAATTCATAGATGGGAATTGATAGCCCTTATCGTCGTAGTCAGCAGACACACTTTCATCATGGTGATATTCTTCCTCAGGTATATCATCTTCTTCAGAAACGTCTGATTCCGATACTGGACGATCGTTAAAGATAGACAAGTCTTTTTGCACGTTTTGTTCTTGATTCAAGATTGATGCTAAAGAGTGTCCTAATCCATGATTTTCAATATTTCTCTTTTCTTCATGTGGTTCTTCGATATGTTCATTATCGTCATTACCACTTGTTTTCGTTGCTGTTGCATCAATTTCGTCACTCTCTGCTTCATTGTATGAAACATCATAATCAGATGAAACATATTGAGTAGTATCTTCTTCAACTGATGAATTATTTACTTCAGCATGTGAAGAGATAATGACATCACTATCTGAATTAGCGTAACTATCACCATCAGATTCATCATCGTAATAGTCATGAGTTTGCGTGTCATCTTCATTATCATTTTCTGATTCTGAATCCAGTTGATTATCAGCATCGTGGTTTACCATCCCCATAAACTTATCAAATGAAGATTGATTAGATGAACTGCTTTGTTCGGCACTTTGTGGGACTTCATTACTTGAAGTCTCAGTATCATCATCAACAGTATCACTTACCGAAACAGATTCACTATCAGCCACAACTGCTTCTTGAGCTTTCGCTTCGCTTTCAGCAGCCTTACTTCTATCGATATAAGGTGTTGAGTATGGTTCTGCTTCTATGTCATTAAATTGTTCGATTGATTGTTTATCAACTGCATCAGCTTGACTAGTTGCAATTGATTCGTCTTCAGAAGTGCTAATTTCTTCTCGATCCAAATCAATAGCTCCAGTATCATCACTTGTCATACCAATTAATTCTTCATTGTGACGATCAAGTTGATTCATAATTTTTCTGAATTTGCTAGAAGTTTCGTTTTGGTAGAATTGAACTTTTGAGCCACTAGTTGAATTATGACTAGGTTTAAAAGCTGCTGCTCTTTTAGCAATTGGATTATCTCTGTTAAGTAGAAGATAATCTTCAGAATCATCATTTTGTCTTACAGTTGCATCTCTATTAGTTCGGGATTCACTTTTATTAGACTTATTATTATGTTTTAATTCATTGTTTTCACCTAAAACGTTATATTTACGGTAAAAAGCAGGTCCGTCATAGTGTTCCATTCAAGCGTCATCCTTAATCTAAAAATTTATGTATAGCGGGGATTTTAAATCCCCTTTTTCTTACTTATTTTGAAAATAATGTGTCAGCTTTATCAAAATCAAAAGCTTCTCCAACTTCTTGGTAATCGTTAGGTAGAATCAAAGCACCTGGTCTTTGTGGTGCATTTGGAATTAATAGTTCACGACCTGAACAAATCATTCCGTTACTTTCTTCACCCTTCAATTCACCAGGCCAAATGATTAGACCATCAGGCATCATTGCACCAACTTTGGCAACAACAACCTTGATGTCTTCTTGCATGTTTGGAGAACCACTAACGATTTGTAGTGTCTTACCATCATTAATTTCAGTTTCAGTAATCTTTAGGTGGTCAGACTTAGGATGTTCTTTAACAGATTTTACATATCCCACAACAAACTTTGGATCAGTATCCAATTCAATAGTGTCCTCAATTCCATTATCAGATAATGAATTGTTTAGGGCGTCTAAATCTTCTTGAGTTAAGGTAACTTCACCGTTTACTTCTTTTAGACGTGGTAATACTTCTGAAGCGTTAGTAAAGTTAAAACCAGTAACGTGGTCGTTTGATGCATCAGAAATTCTGACAACATTACCAATTTGTTCTACCTTTTGTTCTTTAGCATCTTCATCCAAGATGACAACTAAAATGTCACCAGTTTGTTTTGGGTTATAACTTGCAATTAACATTAAATCTTACCTTCCACATATTAATTATTATAGAGAATCGATAAATTCTTCTACTTGTTTCTTTGTTTTTCTGTCTTTATTGACGTAACGGCCAATTTCTTCACCGTTTTCAAATGCAACAAAGCTTGGAATACCAAAGATTGCTAAATCAGCAGCTAAATCAATGTTTTGGTCACGATCAACTGCGATAAATTTGTAATCTGGGTATTCTGCTTCAATTTCTGGCATTGCTGGCTTGATAAATGAGCAATCTGGACACCAGTCAGCTGAGAAGAATAGCATGTACTTGCCATCGCTAACAGTCTTCTTTAATTCATCTAAGTTCATTGTTGGTAATTGTTCCATGTTTATTCACTCCAATTATTTTTTCTTTATTATAACTTATTTCTTGCTATTTTCGATGCAGTTTGATTATAAATTTGAATGTAATATAATGTATCCTATACAAAAGGATGTGATATATCATTAAGTCTAAAAATGCAATCGTTTCAACCCTTGCCATTGGAGTTATCGGCACTAGTGTTTTAGTTGCTAAAAAGATTAAGCAAGAAAAACATATTAAAAAAATTAACCTACAAATAACTCATGCAAAAAATACTTTAAACAAAAGCAAAGTTTACGGTAGCTGGGTTATGAAAAAGAATAACAATAAAGATTACGTTGGTGCTATCAACGTTTTAGAAAACGATGAAATAATTGAACGATACTTTGAAATTAATTCTAACTATCAATTCAAATGGATTAACGAACTTCAAGAAGACTATTAATTAGTCTTCTTTTTTGTTGAAGTAAGCAACAATCTTGTAGATTGGACCCTTACTACTAAACTTATGTTCATATTCAGTTTCAACATTATCTTCCATGTATTCACTATTGTGTAAATCAAGTGATAATAAATCGAAGTACATTCCGTAATTATTGAAAGTAATTACAGAGTATTCAAATAAGCCACGGTTATCAGTCTTGAAAACGACAGGAGCGTCTTCCTTTAGAATTGTCTTGTAACTATCTAAAAATGTTGGTGAAGTAAGTCTTCTCTTAGCATGACGCTTCTTTGGCCATGGATCTGAGAAGTTTAGGTAAACTGTATCAATTTCATGTTTACCAAAGAAAGTATCTACACCTGCACCATCGGTATGAACCAATTGTAGGTTTGGTAAATCAGCTTCAACAACTTTTTTCAAAGCAATTGCGATAACTGTCTTTTGGATTTCGATACCTAAAAAGTTAACTTCAGGATGTTTTTTGGCCATTTCAACGATGAATTGACCCTTCCCTGTTCCAATTTCAATATGAATTGGTTGTTCTTTTTCAAAACGTTGTGACCATTTGCCAATCCAGTTTTCAGGATCAGTCACAATATATTTTTGGTTATCTTTGATATAACCGTCTGCCCATGGCTTATTTCTAACTCTCACGAATTATCCTCCTCATAAAAAATAGCCAAAACCAAGGTTTTGACTAATTAAATCTGCCAAATGTTCTATTTTTATTCTGTTACCTATTTTACTGGCTTTTTAATAGCTACGTCAAGCAACATCAATAATTTGAACTGGCTTTTTTTATTTTCTTTGGTACATATATTTTAATTAATAAAATCCATTCAATAACTAACGCCAATAATAACATTATTGACCCTAATAAATTAAACATGAAGATGGAACCAATCATCAATACGATAACCACTAAAATCATTATCTTGCCAATCACGTTGGTAAATGATTTTACTTGTTGATCAAAGGCAATTGGGTACAACGATGTAAAAACATTATCATCGAAGTTAGTAAAGTATGGAATTAGTTGAAACACAATCAAATACATAAATAGCAATGCGATTAAAATAGCCATCCAGTCTAGTTTAATTGCCCCAATGATGATTGCACCCAAAATAGAAACTCGTGTTAATAAACCACTAATTTCCTTATCTCTAACAATTCCTCTCGAATATAGAACTGAATAAACGTCATCATTGAACATTTTGAACAATGAATCGAGATAGCTGCGTCTCTTAACTGCCCCTTGCATGTTTTTAACATCGGTAAACATGTTGAAGAAGCGATTAAGACTGTTTTCATGGCTTTCCGTCTTTTCAATCACTACTTGCCAATCGATGCTTTGTTGCTTTAATTTGGCAACCAATAAATGCGACAAAATCAACACCGCAATACCAATTATCACACCTACATAAACATTAATATAAGCGGCTAAGGAAACAATAACCAAAGGAATAATCACGCGGTAGAATATTTTTTTATTCAAAATATTACGATTGTGATGGTAGTTATCGATCATTTGAAAGTTTAAAATCATCATCTTTAAAAAGACCATGACTACTAAAAACATCGAAATTATAGCGATGTTAGTATTTACCATTGATTTTTCAATAAATGGAATCATGACAAACCATGCCACAATTTGGACAACGACTGCCAGTGACTTCGAGTATCTTAAGCCACTACGTAGGAAAGCAAAGAATTCTTTTTCCTTTGGCAACCAGAAGACGAAGTCGGCTCTTTTTACAAAAGTGACCAAATTATTTAGTTGAATAACAACTAATATAAGAACTACTAAGACTAGTTTTTCCCACCATTGGCCTGCTTGAAGGTGTTTAATAAACATCGCATATTGATAGCCAATTCCACCGATGATAAACATTAATGCAATCACAAAGAAATCATTAAATACATATCTTAAATATTTAGACATTTGCGTGAAATGGGATTGCAAACGCTGATTAAAAAGACTATTCATTAGCTTCTTCCTTTGCAAGCTTCAAGTAAATATCATTTAAGGAACTATCTTTGCTACCAAATTCATCCTGTAGCTTTTGAATGTTTCCTTCTGTTCTGATTTGCCCATTGTGAATCAAAACAAAACGATCACAGAATCTTTCGGCTGTATCTAATACGTGGGTAGACATTAAAATGCTGCTACCCTTTTTCTTTTGTTCTTCAATTAGGTTAAGCAAGTCATTTACTGCGACCGGGTCCAAACCTAAGAATGGTTCATCAATAACGAATAATTTGGCATTTGTGATAAACGCACAAAGAATCATTACTTTTTGACGCATTCCCTTTGAGAAATTGACCGGGAACCATTCAAGTTTATTTTCTAGTCGAAACATCTTTAGCATTTTATTAGCATCTTCCCAAGCAGCTTGTTCGTCTAGATCGTAAGCCTTAATGGTAGTTTCAATATGTTCTTTTAAAGTTAGTTCTTTATATAAAACCGGAAATTCCGGAATATATGCAATTTGTTTCTTATATTCTTCGATATCATCTTGCATTGCGATTCCATTAATCTTAATTGATCCGGAAAATGGTCTTAACAATCCAATGACATGGTTGATTGTGGTTGACTTCCCTGCACCATTTAGACCGATTAAGCCGACTAATTCGCCGTCTTTTACGTCAAATGATACATCTTTTAGTACTGGAATTCGTGAGTATCCACCCACTAAATTATCCACTTTTAATGACACGGAATATCACCCCTATGAAATTTATTAACGTCAATTATATCACAAGTTCCTTTAAGCTTAATTTATGTTAATATGTATATAATCACAGTAATATCAAAGAAAGGAAGAATAATATGAGTGATTGTGTATTCTGCAAAATAATTGATGGTGAAATTCCTAGCTACACTATTTACGAAGATGAATATGTGAAAGCATTCTTGGATATTTCACAAGCTACACCTGGTCACACTTTAGTTGTGCCAAAAAAACATGTTGCTAATATCTACGAATATGATGAAAAGCTTGCTGAACAAGTATTTTCAAGAATTCCTAAGATTGCTAGAGCGATTCAAAAATCAGCTCCAGACATTTTAGGAATGAACATCGTAAATAACAACGGTGAATTGGCATATCAATCTGTGTTCCATTCACATTTCCACCTTATTCCTAGATATAGTGAAAACGATGGCTTCTCTATGAGCTTTCAAGACAACTCAGATAAGTACAATGAAGAAGCTTTTGAACAAATTAAAGCAAATATTATTAGTTCATTGGAGGAATAAGCATGATTAAATCAATGCTAAAGCTACTAGGATTATCTGCAGCTGGTTTGGCCGCTTATCTAGTTGTTACTAAACGTGATCCAAAAGAATTTGCCAACAGTGTTTATTCATCTACTAAGGATAAAATCAATGGCGTTTCAAACATTTTAGATCAAAAAAATAAGCTAACTGCTAACATCTCAAAGTTACAGGATGAAGTTAGCAAGTCAAAGCCCACTATTGAAGCTATGCAAAGAGATATTGATGAATATCAATTCAAAATTAATCCACACGTAGATTTAATTAACCAAAGAATTAATAATATCACCAAATAAATTTAAAAATTTCTTAAGTTTTTTTGTGATAGAATTTACTATGTGTTAACGTAAAACTATCAGTTAATGATAGATAAAATAAAGAAATGGATGTGTATTACATTATGAATAAAAAAGTTCTAGTTGGACTTGCCGGTGCATTACTAAGTGTTTCATTAGTTGCCTGTGGTGATAAGACTGTTGCCGTTACTAACGGTGGTAAGATTACCCAAAGCGAATACTACAGCAGCATGAAGAACACTTCAAACGGTAAACAAGTTCTACAACAAATGATTTTAGACAAGGTATTGAACAAGGAATATGGTAGCAAGGTTTCTTCATCAGAAGTAAACGCTCAATACAACCAATACAAGAGTCAATACGGTTCAGAATTTGAAACTTTACTTGAACAACAAGGTTTAACTACTACTAGTTTCAAGAACCAACTAAAATCTAACCTACTTCTAAAGGCGGCTGTTAGAGCTAACATTTCATACTCAACTGCTGACCTAAAGAAACAATTCAAGAGCTACCAACCAAAGGTTACTGTTAACGAAATTTTAGTATCTGACAAGAAGACTGCTGAAAAAGTTATCTCAGAACTTAAGGATGGTAAGAAGTTCTCAGATCTTGCTAAGAAGTACTCAAAAGACACTTCAAACAAGAACAAATCAGGTCGTGTAACTCCATTTGATAACACAGACTCAAGCATTGATTCAGCATTTAGAAAAGCTGCTTACAAGCTATCAAACGGTGAATACACTAAGACACCTGTTAAGACTCAATACGGATACCAAATCATCCAAATGGTTAACCACCCTAAGAAGGGGTCATACAGTGACCACATCAATGATTTAAAGGATCAAATTGCTACTTCTAAGTTAAGCGACAGCACTACTCTAAAGAGCGTTGTAACTAAGGTTCTTAAGAATGGTGGAGTTGAAATTAAGGATAAGGACTTACAAAACATCCTATCATCATACTTAACTAGCTCATCAAGCAGCAAATAATAGTTAAATAAAAAAGACTCCGGAATTTTCCGGAGTCTTTTTTTAGTAATCATTTAAATTTAGTACTGATTTATCATCAACTAGTTTTAGAATATCAGAATCACAAGTAACATAAATCACCTGCATTGATTCGCTGATATTATCTAATAGCTTGATTGCATTACCTGTTCGTTGTTGATCGAACTCAGTTAATCCATCATCGATGATTAATGGTAAACGATAGTCCCTACCGAATACCACAGAAAGTGACAGAATCAATGCTAGGTATAGTTGTTCAATTGTTCCTCTAGATAGTTCTCCAGCATCAAATTGAACCTTATCATCCCTAGTTACCTTTAACTTGCTCTTGTAGTAAGTAATTCCTGTGTATCTATTATCGGTCAGGATTGCAAAGAATTCTTTTGCTTTAGATTCGAACAACGGAATTCTATCAGCAGTCGCAATGTTCAATGATTCATCAATCCATGAATTAGCTAACTTCATGCTCATCCATTGATCAACCATATCATTAATTTCTGCTTCTAGGTTACTTTGTTTTTGCACTAGTTCGTTGTAGGTTCCGTCAGCAATAACATGTTTCAACTGAATGTTTATACTTTCTAGTTGTTGGGATGCATTTAGTAATGATTGCTTTTCAGTAGTCATTTCTGCATCCGCTGCATTCAATTGATTATCCAATTCAGTTATGTCATTAAAAGTATCTAAAACCTTTACGTCATCATCGGTAATTTGATCCTTAACGTTTTGTAGTTGAGCCGATTTAATTGAATGATTTCTTTGTTGTTCTACAATCTCTTTAAATTCGTCACCGTCATCGACTTTTCTAGTATTTAAGAATTCAGAGTAGTCCTTCTTATACTGGATTTGTTTATCGATTAATGATGATTTTTGTTGTAGGTAGTTTTGCAATTGATTATTATTTCTTAAATTAATCGCATTTTCTTCATTCATCTTATTTAGATAAGTACGAATTTGTGAAAGTTGATTATCAAATGAATCATTAACGTTAAGGCCACTAAATACTCGTTGCCATTCAGCAAAGTATGCCTTTAGGCCTTCCTTTAATTGTTTCATTTCTTCTTCATACTTAGCCTTTTGACTAGTATCTTGAGACTTACGAGCTAAGTACTTTTGTTCGGATAACCAATCATCAACATGTTCGGCATTAAAGGAATACTTATTACCATAATCTACTAATTGATTATTTAATGCGTCCCGTTTTTGATTGGAATTACTATCCTCGTTTTTCTTAAACTTCACGGAACCGGTATAAATACCACTCAAGAGTAGAACGATAATTCCGACCAGTTTTAATGTTCCTGGTAATACGGTAAGCATTGCGATTCCAATAACTACACCAATTAAACCCATGATAGAAAAACTATTAGATGATTTTTGCTTTCTTGTTTGAAGTTCCTCTAATTGTTTTTTAATGCCTTCAATTGCAACGATGTCATTCCTGCTAGCAACAACTTGTTGACTATCTTGGCGATTAATTTCGTTGATCATTGATTGGCTAACGCTTAATTGATTGATTTGTTCATTCACTTTGGAGAATGATTGAACCAGTTTATCAATTTCAGTCTTGTAATCATTGAACTTCTTCAAATCATCATCATTGTTCATTGAAGCGTTTAATTGGTTAATTGATTTTTCGATACTATCGATTTGCTGATTGATTAAGAATAGTTGATTGGTTAATTCATTAAACTGTTTAACATCGTCATCGGAGAATCCATCTTTGAATTCAAATTTGTCTTGCTTTAAAGATGAAAGTTGTTGATAGACTGGCCAAACTTGTTTGAAATGATTTAACTGACTTAGTTTCTTTTCCAACTCACTAACCTTTTGCTTAGATTGATTCATGGATGCTTCTAAAGCATTCTTTTGACTAATCAATTGGTTGTAATCATTTAAACTATTCTTGCTTTCAGCAATCTTGTCCAATAAATCATCGTATTCTTTCAACTTTTGATTCAAAGGTGGCTTACGTCCGGTTGGTGCGTATAAGTCCTTTGCTTCTTTGTCGAACTTGTCTCTTAATTCTAACCATTGGTCATTTCCAACAAAGCCAACCTTTTGAATGCGACTAACTAATTCATTTTTACTCAACTTAGAGATTTGCTTAATATCTAAATCACCAAAATAAAATAGTTGTTCAAAGGTATCTCGATCAATTGGTCCTAAGATTTTTTCTAAAATGTCATTTGAGGTTTGCATATCATTATCAATATCGTAAATTGATAACTCTCCACCATGGGTTCCGGCAATTCTAGTTAGAATAAAATGACGATTGTCATCGGTGGTGATTGTTAGTTTCCCACCATATGATTTAGTATCACGTGGAATATATTGTTCATATGCACTTCCACGTCCGTCAACATAACCAAATAAAATTCCTTCAATCAAGCTTAGTAAAGTGGTTTTTCCTGCTTCATTGTTACCAAATATGATTTGTAGGTTGTCATCATTAAAATCAAAGGATACGTCGTTCCATTTACCGTAACCTAGCACTTCCAATTTATTAATCTTCATTCGTATCCTCCTTTCCACCTAGTAGCTTCATTCTTGTTTGTTCCATTAAGTCCTCTTTGGATTCATCCAAATGTTGTGCAATAAAATCGTACTTACGTAAGGACTTAGAAACGGAACTGATTTCATCTTCAGAGAACACCTTTTCCTGTGCTTCATCCCAAATTTCTTGGTCGATTGATGACATCTTTTGGTCATCACTCAATCTGACATTAATTTCGTAAATCCATGCATTTAATTGTTCATAGTCCTTACTTAACGCATTGGTAACTCGATATTCTAAGTCCTGTCTTTGACCATCAGAAATTGGATTATTCAAGATAAGGTTCAAACTAATCAATTGCATATTTTCATACTTATTGCCCATTAAAACTTGTAGGATGTGATTTTTGGCACTTTCAACATCAACAAAGTCCATATTCAAATCAAGTGTCAACCAATCGATTAACGATGTAGCATGGAATGTTGCTTCCAGCTTGCAACTTTCATCATTAACCAATAGGTATCCTTTATCACCCGGTTCATTCTTATGTCTTCCCTGAATGTTACCAGAATAAAATACTAGTGGGATTTCGTTTAATTGTTGGCGTTTATGAATATGGCCTAATGCCCAATAGTCATATTTCTTGCTTATAAGGTCTTCTAATGAGAATGGAGCATAATGATCCCCCGTTTGTTCCAAACCACCGTGTAGCATCCCTATTTGCACGTCTACATCATTTTTCACTGGATATTCATCAATTTTCTTATCTGTAATCCATTTATTGGCATAACTAAAACCGGTAATGGCAATTTTCTTACCATCCAGTGTAAATGTTTTAGTTTCAACATCATTACCAAACACATGAACGTTATCTGGGAATGATACTGATTCTTTTTGCATATCAAAATAATCATGATTTCCATAAATCATGTATACATCAATATTATGTTCGTTTAGTTTTTGCATTTGTGATTGAAAGAAATCATAAGTCTTAGGGGTTTGATTGTCTCGATCAAACAAGTCACCCGCCAATAATACGAAATCGACATCGTATTCGATGGCATCGTTTACGATTCTTTCAAAAGATTTGAAGGTAGAATCATATATTTGTTTCCATAATCCATTTGGAGTTTCATCATTCTTCAAACCCTTAAATGGGCTCTCCAAATGTAAATCAGCGGCATGAATAAATTTCAAATTAACTACTCCTTTAACTAAAAACGTCGTATCACTTAATAATAATGATACGACGTTTTATATTAATTGGTCAATTTAGTCTCCAACAAATTTTTTGGCATCATTCCACCAATTACTTGCATTCTTCTTTAAATTGTCCCAGCCTTTTCCAAGGCTCTTTGATACTTGATTAGCACCATCAGAAACACTGTCCCAGAAACTAGAACCAGAAGAGCTATTGGCCTTCTTTTCTTGTGAATCCAAGTAAGCAGCATCTTTGACACTAAAGTTGTTATTACCAGTAGTTGGTAAAATTTGTTGTAACTCGGTCTTAAATAATGGTCCTACACCGGTTCCACTTAGGTTTTCCAAATGATGTCCAGCATTGGTATTATCGAAACCTTCCCAAGTTGCGACAACAACTTTTGGTGTATATCCAATAATCCATTTATCTCTTGTAGCATCTGAGTCACCTGTATTATCAGCCTCAGTACTACCAGTCTTTCCGGCAATTGAGTATCCACTTGGTTTAGCAGATGCACCAGTACCGTTATCAAAGACACCTAGCATCATACTAGTCATCTTATTAGCAACATCTTTTGACATTACCTTCTTAGAAGTTACTGATTCATTATTAACGATCACATTACCTGAAGAATCAACAATCTTTCTAATGTAATGAGGTGTAGTCATGTTACCTTCATTGGCAAACGCTGTATAAGCTCCTGCCATTTGTTGAGGAGATACACCTGATGATAATCCACCTAAAGCTAAAGCAAGGTTCTTATCCTTCTTTTGGACAGGCAAACCAAATGACTTAACTGATTCATAACCCTTGTCTACACCAATCTTATGAAGTAACCATACAGCTGGTGCATTCATACTTTGCGCTAACGCAGTGTACATAGGTACAGTTCCTGTATATACGTTGTTGTAGTTTTCCGGTGTGTACTTGTTAGAACCATATGATGTCTTCTTATTTTGAAGCATGTCATTGTAGTTATAACCGTTTTCCAAAGCAGGGGTGTAAACAGCTAGTGGTTTAATGGTTGAACCCGGTTGACGTTTAATTTGGGTTGCACGGTTGTACCCACGGAATACGTGTTGGCCACGTCCACCAACCACAGCAGTAACTCCACCAGTACTTGGGTCTAAAGCAATTGAGGCTGCTTGAACCTTAGTACCATCAGAAGCGTTGCTTGGGAAGTTACTATCGTTAGCAAAATCATCTTGCATACTGTTTTGTTGATCTTGATTTAGCGTTGTATAAATCTTGTATCCTCTATTCATGATGTCTGATTCGGATAAACCATACTTATTAATTGCTTCATCAATTACAGCATCGAAGTAATATGGGTACTTATAACCATCCTTGTATTGGTAGGTATTCTTGACTTGGATTGGTGTCTTCTTTAACTTGTTTGCTTCTGATTGACTAATCTTATTGTTATCAGCCATCAATTGTAACACAACATTTCTTCTATCCAAGGCTAACTTAGGATGATCAACAGGATTATATGCACTTGGATTAGTTAGCATTCCTGCTATCACAGCAGCATCTTGAACGGGTAAATCCTTAGCATTCATTCCAAAATAACGTCTTGATGCATCTTCAACACCGTAGACACCATTGCCAAAATATGAGTTGTTCATGTACATCGTTAAAATTTGATTCTTGCTGTATACATTTTCAACTTGAATGGATAGGAATAATTCCTTTAACTTTCGACTGAAAGTTTG
Organism: Lactobacillus sp. B3795; assembly: GCF_026535805.1. Classification (NCBI taxonomy): domain Bacteria; kingdom Bacillati; phylum Bacillota; class Bacilli; order Lactobacillales; family Lactobacillaceae; genus Lactobacillus; species Lactobacillus sp. B3795. The sequence goes on along the minus strand of NZ_JAFNPE010000013.1, from coordinate 27,367 downwards.
TTGTTGGGTTAAGTATGCATTCTTTACCAATTGTTGAGTAAGAGTGCTTCCACCACCACTAATGTAGTCACGACGCATAATCTTGTTCTTAATCATTAATAGCATTGCACGGCCAAATCCTTTAACGGAAAAACCGTGTTCATTGTAGAAGTTTCTATCTTCAGTTGATAGGATTGCGTTTGGAATATTTGATGAAATATCCTTAAATCCAACGTAGGTTCCTTTTTGTGAATAGATTTTACCGGCCTTTTTATTATTACCATCGTAAATTACTGTGGATTGTTCCAAAGATGACTGCAAGTCCTGAACGTGCGTAGTCTTCGCAACAAATGTGCAATAAGCACTCATTACAAGGAATAGTAATAAAAATATGACGATAATCCAACGAGTTAGTTGGTATCGGTGCCAGATTTTTTTAAAAGCACTTTTTGGTTTTTTATCATTTTTCATCTAGTATGATTACTCCTTCACTGATGATGATATTAATACCATTTTAACCCAAATTAACCCTAATTGGTAAAATAAAAAACAGATTTAACTAATTGTTAAACCTGTTTTCTTTAATTACATTTCGTCTGGAGCCTTAACACCAAGTAATCTTAGTGATTCTTTAAGAACGATTGATACTGATTTAACTAATGCTAAACGAGCATCTCTTTGTTCGTCATCATCCAAAATCTTAGTGTGAGCATAGTACTTGTTAAATGACTTAGCAAGTCTTAATGAGTACTTAGCAATAACTGAAGGTTCAAATTCGTCACAAGCCATCTTAACTCTTGCTGGGAAGTCATTTAGTAACTTAATAACGTTCCATGATTCTGCATCGTTAAGCTTCTTGTCAACGCTTGAGAAGTCAATGTCACCGGCTTTACGTAAAATACTTTCGGCACGTGCACGAGCGTATTGTACGTATGGTCCAGTTTCACCTTCAAAACGTAATTGATCTTCTAAGTTAAAGTCAATGTTGTTAATCTTTTCATTCTTCAAATCACCAAAGACGATGGCACCAACACCAACTTCTTTAGCAACTTCTTCCTTGTTAGGAAGATCTGGGTTCTTTTCAGCAATTTGCTTCTTGGCAATTGCGATTGATTCGTTCAATACTTCGTCCAATAGGATGATACGACCTGAACGAGTTGATAGCTTCTTACCATTTACAGTAATTAGCCCGAATGGGATGTGGTGTAGGTTCTTAGCTGAAGGAACACCCATTTCCATTAATACAGCCTTCAATTGCTTGAAGTAGTAAGTTTGTTCTGAACCAACAACGTATAGGTTCATAGCTGGGTGGTAAGTTTGGTCACGGTAAATAGCAGTTGCGATATCTCTGGTGATGTATAGTGAAGCACCATCACTCTTCAAGATTAATGCAGGGTTTAAATCGTATTTTTGTAAATCAACGATTGTGGCACCTTGTGACTTGCTTAATAGACCCTTTTCTTGTAGTGAATCAACAACATCTTGTAGCTTGTCATTGTAGAAAGCTTCACCATTGTAGGTATCAAAAGTAATACCTAATTTGTCATAGATTTCACCAAAGGCTTCAAGTGAAACTTCTCTGAACCATTTCCATAGTTTAGTAGCTTGTTCGTCACCATTTTCAAGTTTTCTGAACCAGTCTCTAGCAACATCGTCTAGTTCAGGTTGTTCCTTATCAATCTTGTGGAACTTAACGTAGTATTTAACTAAGTTATTGATAGGATCTTTTTTAACGTCTTCTTCGTTACCCCACATTAGGTATGCAGTGATTAGCTTACCAAATTGAGTTCCCCAGTCACCCAAGTGGTTATCCTTAATTGGGTTGTAACCATTTTTACGTAGGATTTCGGCAACAGAATTACCAATAACAGTAGATCTTAAGTGTCCCATTGAAATAGGCTTTGCAATATTTGGTGAAGACATATCGATGGTTACGTTACCACCCTTACCATCTTCGTTTTGACCATAGTTTTCCTTTTGGTCTAAAACAGCTGATAGAACGTCTTCACTGAAGTTAGACTTGTCTAGGAAGAAGTTAACGTATGGTCCAGCAGCTTCAACATGGTCAAATGAACTTTGATCAATCTTTTCTGCTACGTCAGCAGCGATTTGTTGAGGTGCCTTTCTAAACTTTTTAGCTAAAATAAATGTAGGGAAAGCTAAATCACCCATTTTTGAATCTTTAGGTCTCTCAATTTTTGGTAGAATGTCTTCTACAGATAGTTCGTTGTCCAATGCTTTAGATAGAGCATTAGCAACTAATTCTTTGTTTTCCATTATCCAAAACCTCCATAAATATATAAAAAGTCTCTTACAATATTAGTAATTGTAAGAGACGGAATAACCCGCGGTACCACTCTATTTGATATAAAATATCCGCTTTATTATTTAATTAATCATAATTCTAAAAAGTGCGAATTCAACATACCCTAATCATCGGCTCTCACCAAATCCGATGTCGCTTGTTAATGGAATATGTCTACTAGTCTTTTATTATCGAACAGTATCTGTCGGTTTATACGACAAAGCGGGTAACGGGAATCGGACCCGCGACCTGAGCTTGGGAAGCTCATATTTTACCACTAAACTATACCCGCAGATACAAAAAATATTATATCACACGTTACAATTTTTGGTAAGTTTGTTAAGCTGTTTTTTTCTTTGATGGTTTAGCAACTTTCTTGCTAACAACCGCACGCTTATTATATTCATTAACGACGATGCCATCTTCTTCATGGTGTTCGTCGATAAAGACCATTACTGAATTTTCGTATACTTTTTCAATTGTTCCAGCAAAGTCATGTTTTAAATAACCGAATCTAGGTGCAGAAACGTGGTCGCCAATTTGTAATTCTTTTGGTTCAGCCATCTTTTTGCCTCCTTAATAAAAAATAACGCGATATTGATAGTATCAAAACGCGTTATTAATATCAAGGTATTTTTTGAGAAAATATTAATATCTCCTAATTACTGATTAATCAGTAATTTCGCGAGTTTTTTGATTAATATAATCTGCTGATGCTTGAAGTTGTTTTTGTTCCTTTTCAGTAAGATCTAAATCAATTTGTTTTTCAATTCCATTTCGTCCGACAATTGCTGGATAAGATAGGTATGTACCATATTCTTCGCGGTAGTTTGAAACAGCTAATTCTGTTTTAGCATCTTGTAAAACAATCTCAGCTAACTTAACAGCTGATGCTGAAATAGCAAAGTTAGTGTATCCCTTACCGTTGAAAACTGTAAATCCACCGACTCGAGCATCGTTATCGATTTCATCTAAGTCAATATTATACTTCTTTGCGTAATCAAAAATACTTTTATCGAAAACTTGGACTGTTGACCATGCAGTAAATTGAGAGTTACCGTGTTCACCAAGGTTGTAACCAATTACTGAACGAGGATCAATGTTAAGTTTTGCTGCAACTGCCCTCTTCATTCGAGCTGAATCTAGAAGTGTCCCTGTTCCGATAACACGTTCTTTAGCAAGTCCAGTTTCACGTTGATATAAGGAAGTAATAACATCGTTTGGATTAGTAATTACAATAATGATTCCATGAAAACCAGAATCTTTAATGTGTTTTGCAACATCTTTAACTTCTTTAACGTTAGCGTTTAATTCGGCAAAACGATCATTTTTATCCTTATTTTCTCTAATTAATTCAATGTGTCCAACTGCTGAAATAATAACATCTGCATCGGCTAAACTGTCATAGTTATTAACTTCAATATTTGTATGGTCCTTAATGTTAGACATTGCATCCCTAAAGTCTAAAGCATCAGCTTCAACTTTTGCTTCATTGTGATCAATTATGACTAAATCATCTGCAATTCCAGAAACAACAATGTGGTGCGCTACTGCAGCTCCCACACTACCGTCTCCAATAATACCAATTTTTCTTGTCATAAAGCATACCTCCTTTAATGTTGTAGTTATTCTATCACTCTAATATTTTAATTCAAGTTTTATTATGATTATTTATGATAAAATACCTATCAGGAGGAGATATTATGTGGGCTAGCTTAACACTAATAATGTTATTTATTTATATAGCAGTAACCATAATTGGTATCACCAGGGTCTCCGTTAAGAGAGTCATCCAATGGTTAATTGCTAGTCGAGTAATATATATATTAATACTGATTACGCAAATCGTTATCACCATTCGAGTTTCGGATCATCGTTTCTACACCGCAATAATTGCTGATGTGTTAGCTGTCCTACTTGGTGGTCTAACAGAATTAAACTATACAAACAAACAACAAAATCACCTTATTAATTTCAATGTGATTGGCCTAATCATAGTAATCATCGCTTTGATTGGCATCACTATCTATAATGTAATATAAAAAAGACATCGAATTATTCGATGTCTTTTTCTCTGTTCTTTAAAGCTAATTCAATTGAACGATCAACTAAGACTGATTGGGCATCAATCACTGGGTAGTCATGATCTGAGGCACGTTCTTCGGCAACAGATAATTCTGTACAACCTAAGATGATTACGTCACAATTCATCTCGTTCTTCATTTCATCTAAGATGTGATGATATAGTTCTTTGTTAACTTTATTTTGTTCTTTGACATATTTGTATATCAAATCCATTGTTTCTTCTTGAATATGCTCAGTTGGTTTTATAATTTCATAACCAGCGTTTTGCACTTCAGTATCGTAAATACCATCAAAAATGGTTCCCTTGGTAGCAATCAAACCAATTCTTTTAGCATTAGGATACACATTACTAATTTCAGCAACTGCTTCCTTTGGCATATGCAAAATTGGCACGCTTGTTGCTGACTGTAATTCATCAAAGAAGAAATGAGCAGTGTTACAAGGAATCACAAAGAAATCCGGATTTAATTGTGATTGTTGCTTAATATCTTCCTTTAATGGAATCAATGGGTTTGGTTTAGTATTGTCTAAAATGTAATTGGTTCTGTCTGGGACAGTCGCATGATTTACAAGGATATAATTTAAATATTCCTGATCATTACTAGCTGGTGTTCGTTGATTCAATAAATGAATGTAACTTTCGGTAGCTTCTGTTCCCATTCCACCAATAATTGAAAAGAAATGTCTCATTTTATCATCCCTATTTTTCGCTAAAGTAACGTTTGAAATTCTTAGCGTAGTTATGCTTAATCCAAACGTCTAATAACCAACGCTTAAAGCTCTTGTCACGGTTATACCAGAAAGTAGTACCGTATTGGCCCTTCTTGATTAATTGAAGAGCGAATTCCTTGTCTGCGTTGTCCTTAGCATATTTCTTGAAGACTTGTTCGCCAACACCTAACCATAGGTAACGATTGTCTTTGTTTTCGTTAGCGTATACAGTTTCTTTATCTGATAAGTCATCAAATGCGTAATCTCTAACAACCCAATCAGCTAAATTGTAACCATTTAAACTTACGAAGAAACTACTTCTACCTTGTCTCAAGTTAATTTCAAATAGTTTGAAAGTATTGTCTCGAGTATCGTATTTCATATCAAAGTTAGCGTAACCAACATAGTTAATCTTTTCTAGGAATCCTTGGACCATTGAATATAGCTTTTCGTTATATTCTGGCAAGATAGCTACATAGTTACCAATAGCTGCTGGTGATGGGTCTTCCAATAATGGATGACCTAAACACATCATCTTAACTTTGTGATTCTTGTCGACGTAGGCATTTAAAGTACGCATGTTACTGTCATCACCGGGGATAAAGTCTTGAAGAATCAAATCAGAAGTATATCCATTGGTATAAATCTTTTCAATTATATCTTCAAATTCATCTTGTGATTCAATAATGAATGCTTTTTTTCTGCCTTCAAAGTGAACATCCAACCATTCAACACTGTTGGTTGGCTTTAATGCGACTGGATAACCAAATGGTTGTTCAATCTTTTCATCACTTTCAAAATCATTTTTAGAAATAATCTTTGTCTTTGGATATGGTAAATCATATTCTTCACATAACTTATAGAAGTTTTCTTTACTGTTTAATTTCTTGATTAAGTCATAATCAACGTATGGACAAACGAAGACGTCTTCTAATTCATCCTTATGTTTTGAAATCAATTCAGCATAACCATCACCACAACCAATTAAGATAACTGGTTCTTCATGTGACGCATATTCCTTCTTAAGTTCTTTCATTGATTCAATCCATTTTGGATCTTCGCTAAAGCCATCAATCAAAGTTAAATCAACAATTTTTGTAAAACGTGTAGGTGCAAGTGCTTGTTCAGCGTATGCCTTCACGGGTTTTCTGTATTTTTCATATAATGAACGAGCCATTCCATAAGCATTGAAATCACTACCTAATAGAACAACTGTAAAATTAGATTCTAAATTACTCATTATCTATCCCTCTCAAAACATTTTGTACCACGACGGGATCTGTTTCGTATGGAGTATCTACGCCGTTGATTTTTTGGTAAGGATCTCTTCCTTTACCAGCAACTACTATCATAGCATTATTATCACCGGCGTGAATAGCCTTTTTAATAGCCATTTTTCTGTCTAGTTCAATATGAACGTCAACTTTATCATGATTAATGTAAGAATCTATTTCGTTAATAATGTCTTTTGGATCTTCAAAGGCTGGGTCATCAGAAGTTAAAAATGCAATATCTGCACTTTCAGTTAATGCTTTTCCAAAACCTTCTCTACGATCTAGTCCCTTATTACCAGGACTTCCCACTACAACAATTACCTTGCCATCAGGATTATTACTCTTCAAAAATCCTAATAGTGCATGCATGCTAGCGTAGTTATGGGCATAATCAACGTAAATTGTACCATTGTTCTTAGATTTGTATGATTCCATTCTCCCTGGAACAAACACATCTTTCAATCCCTTTTTGGCGTCTTGTGCACTAGCATTATCCAATGCAGAAGCGATAATCGCAGACATTGCATTAGCTTCGTTATAGTCTCCCACAACTCCAATTTTGTAGTCATCTTCGACATTCATTTTCTTAGCTTTTTCACTATTAGCAACTACTCTAATTTCATTGCTGTCGATTGTGTCTGAGATGCTTGAGAAATTGAAATCAATTTGTACGTCTTCAAATTCTTTTTTATCCCTACTGAATAGATAAATTTTGTCTGGATCAGTAGTTGATTTAGCTGCTTCGTAGACATCTAACATGTAATCTGTGTCTGCATCAATAATACAATGTGTGGAATTAACCATTAATTGTTCCTTGCAGTGTAGATAGTCGGCAAATGTTGGATGTTCGTTTGGACCAATATGATCCGGTGAAATATTTAAGAAAATACCCACATCAAAATGAAGTCCGTAGACTCTTAACTTTTTGTATGCTTGTGATGAAACTTCCATCACTAGACTAGTCATTCCATTATCCACTGCTTGTCTCATGTAGTTAAAAATATCTAATGACTCAGGGGTGGTTAAATGTGACTTGAAGCGTTGTGATGGTTCGTTTCCAACAACAGTATCAATTGTAGAAATCAATGCTGTTTTGTTGTTATTGGTGTTATCTAAAATACTTTTAGCAAAGTAAGAAGATGTTGTCTTCCCCTTAGTCCCGGTATAAGCAATAACAAACAAATCATTTTGAGGATAGCAGTAAAAGGCAGCGCCTACTAGAGACATTGCCTTTTGCACGTTATTCACAATGATTTGAGTTAAGCCATTACCTTCATCATACTTTTGTTCAGCAACGTAACCAGTCGCACCCATTTCCTTAGCCATCGCTAAGTATTCGGGCTTGAAATTACCCTTACAAAAGAACAATGTATTTGGTTTAACATTTCTGGAATCGTAAGTTACTTCATCAAATGAAACATCCTCACCTGATACAATTTCTTGTATTAGTCCATGTTCAGTTAATATTGTTTTTATTTCATCAATTCCAAGAGCCATTGTTTTTACTTCCTTATATCAAGATTTAAAAATTATGCTTGTAGTTGTACCTTGTTAATAGTATCAGCGTTTGTATCTTCTGGGAAGTATACTTCATACCATAGAATAAATAGGTAAGGTGTCATAATCTTTTGCATGCTTGATTTACCTTCATCATGTTCCTTTAGAATTCTTAACAATTCATCGGTGTTAAAGAACTTTTCAGCAACGTCAGAAGTAAATGCTCTCACAATTCTTTCATGGAACTTAGGTTCTCTGATCCATGATGCGATTGGTGATGGGAAACCAAGTTTTTCCTTCATAGCAACCTTGTCAGGTAATGCACGTTCAGCTGCTTTACGAAGTGAAATCTTAGTACCTTCTTTGTTGATACGAGTCTTAATTGGCATAGTTGCAGCAAACTCAGCAACCTTCTTATCAACCAATGGAGTTCTAACTTCAAGAGAGTTAGCCATACTCATACGGTCAGCCTTTTGTAAAATATCAAATGGTAACCAAGCATTGATGTCAAAGTATTGCATTTGAGTCATTTCGTCTTTGTCAGCTACTTCATCAAAAATGTATTTTGAGTAAGCACCTGAATCAACGTTCAATGATGGATCCTTTAATAACTTGTTTCTGTCATCGTAGTTGTATACGTAGTTAACACGGTAGTATCTTTCACTCAATGGTTGAGCACCACGAATTAAGAAACGACGACCGTGGAAACGAGGCATCTTAGTAGCCATCTTAGCTAATGCACTACGGATAAATCCAGGAACGTATTTTTGGTATCTTTCAAATGGAATTGCTTCTAGGTAAGTATTGTAACCACCGAAGAATTCATCAGCACCTTCACCAGATAAAGCAACCTTAACTTCTTTACTAGTACCTTGAGCTAAGTAGAATAATTGAATAGCTGATGGATTTGAAAGTGGTTCATCCATGTAGTACATCATAGTTGGTAAGAAATCAAAGTAGTCATCACCAGTAATCTTGATTGGTGTGTTCTTTTGACCGATTTGTTGAGCAAAGTCAGTTGACCATGATAATTCACTAAACTTAGAATCGTTGAATCCAAGTGAGAATGACTTAATTGGTTTTAATTTTGAAGCTTCGTTTAAAACGTAACTTGAGTCAACACCACTTGATAAGAAACTACCAACTTCAACGTCAGCAATCATGTGGGCCTTTACAGAATCCTTAACGATTGCTTCAATCTTCTTGGCATCTTCTTCAACAGTTTGTGATTCATCAATGTGATCGTAGTTGAACTTGTAATATCTGTGTGTTTCAGTCTTCTTTTCATCAATGTGGTGAATGAAGTAAGTACCAGGCATTACTTTGTAAACGTTCTTGAACATTGTTTCTGCTGATGGAATAAATTCAAAACTTAAGTGAATTGGTAGAAGCTTTAGGTTTAATTCCTTCTTGAATGCAGGGTTTGATAAGAATGCTTTTAATTCAGAACCGTACATAAATGCGTCGCCATCGTCGTAGTAGTATAGTGGCTTGATTCCGAAATGATCACGAGCACCGAAGATTTCGTTGTTAGCACTGTCATAGATAACGAATGCGTACATACCACGAAGTTTATCCAATAGTTTTGGACCCCATGCTTCGTAACCACGAATTAGAACTTCTGAGTCAACATCAGTTTCAAATTCCCAACCTTCAGAAATTAATTCATCTCTAATTTCTTGGTAGTTGTAAATTTCACCGTTAAAGGTTAATACTTTCTTCTTATCTTTACTGTATAGTGGTTGGCCACCATGAGCTAAGTCAATAATTGATAGACGACGGAATCCCATTGATACCTTATCGTCTTGGAAATACTTTTCATCATCAGGGCCACGATGCTTAATTCGATTAGCCATCTTTTCAATGGTGTCGTTAGGCACATCTTTATGATTTACATATCCACAAAATCCACACATAAGTTTTATTCCCCTTTGTTTTTTTAATGTATTAATAATTTTTAGTTACTTTTTAATCGTACTTATTTTATTGTAACAAAATATTTAGATTTTAGGCCATAAAAATAGCAATTTAATCAATGATACAAATTTATATAGTACACAAACTAATATTATTAAGTATAATCATATCTACACTTCTGTCCAGTGAAATCGTCTAAAAACCGCTATAAATTTGTATAAAACAAAAAGACGCTGATACGCGTCTTTTATTTACGAGCATTGTTATACTCTTTCATTGCATTTCCTGTGACTGATTTAGCGTCATTTAATGCGTCTTTTGGTGTTCCTGAATATAGGATTTCACCACCGTAACGACCAGCCTTAGGACCTACATCAATCATCCAATCTGACTTACTAATTACAGATAAGTTGTGTTCAACAATGATTAGAGTGTTGCCCTTTGCGACTAATTCATCGAATAAATTAGTCATTATTGATACATCTTTCATATGCAAACCGGCAGTTGGTTCGTCTAACAAGTAAACGGTACCGGTCTTGTTTAGTTGCAATGCTAGTTTTAATCTTTGGACTTCTCCACCTGATAATGTATCAAGTGATTGGCCAAGTGAAAGATAGTCCAAACCAACCTTTTGCATATTAACTAACTTATCGTGGATTTCTGCAACGTCACTGAAGAACTTAATCGCTTCTTTAATTGATAAATTCAATACTTCGGCAATGTCTAAACCATTTAATTTGTATTGTAGTGCCTCATCACTGTAACGTTTTCCATGACATTTTTCACAAGTTTGAACAACTGGATCCATAAATGCCATGTTAGTAATTTGAACTCCACGACCTTTACATAATGGACATTTACCTTTTCCATTATAACTAAATAGTTGTCTTGAAACCTTGTTAGCATCCCCAAATAGTTTTCTAATATCATCTAGGATATTTAGATAGGTAGCTGGTGTTGATCGAATGTTTACTCCAACTGCATCTTGCGTTAAGTCAATGTAGCCAGTTTTTAGTTTATCCTTAACCGCTTGGATTAATGAACTCTTACCAGATCCGGCAACCCCTGAAATAACGGTTTGAGCGTTTAATGGAATTGATACATTGGCATGCTTTAGATTATGGATGTTAACATCCTTTAAATCTAAGGTGTCGTTGAAATTCTTGGCCTGCTTAAATACCAGTGGTTCTTGTAATAACTTACCAGTGATGGTGTCACTCTTAAGTAAGTCGGAATACTTACCGTTAAACATAATCTTTCCACCATCTTTACCTGGTTTAGGGCCAATTTCGACAACGTAGTCGGCAATTGGAATTAGTTCAGGATTATGTTCAACGACTAAAACAGTGTTTCCCTTATCCTTTAATTTTCTCAATGCATGACTGATTAGTTTAATATCCGCTGGATGTAATCCAACACTTGGTTCATCTAAGATGTAAACCATGTCAGATAACGAACTATTCATGTACTTAGCAATCTTAATTCTTTGAGTTTCCCCACCGGATAATGTGTCAGTACTTCTGTCCAATGTTAAATAACCTAAACCTAAATCAATTAATGATTGAATCTTGGTAGTTAGTTCTCTCAATAAATCGACAGTTAGTTTTTCATCAATTGAATCTAGAAATTCAATAACGTGGTTTAAGTCCATTTGTAAGACATCGGCAATGTTATATCCATTAATCTTACAAGTAAGAACTTCTGGTCTTAACTTAGTACCATGACACTTATCACAAGCCGTTCTAGTAACGATTTCTTGAATGGCTTCCTTGTGGTGTTCTCCTTCTTTACTTTCAATAATTGAACGTTTAATTCTTGGAATGACACCTTCATACAAAATGGACTTTTTCCATTCTTTGGGCGCATCAGTTAAATGATGTTGCGGTGCATATAATAAATCATTTAATTCCTTTTCAGAGTAATCTTTAATCTTCTTGTCGTTATCGAATAAGCCGGTGTGAGCATAACGTTTCCAACGCCATGTTCCAGGACCAAAACTAACGAATGTAATTGCCCCTTCGTTTAATGACTTATCGTAATCAATCACCTTGTCCGGATTGATGTGATCAATGTAACCTAGCCCCTGACACTTATCACACATCCCTTGAGGTAAGTTGAATGAAAATGTATCAGAGTATCCAACCCAAGGTTTACCAATTCTAGAAAATAATAATCTCAATAATGAATAGATTCCAGTGTAGGTAGCAAGTGTTGAACGTGGATTTTTTCCGACCTTCTTTTGTTGAATCACAATCGCAACAGGTAGATTGTCGATTCTTCCTACATGTGGAGCTCCATACTTTGGTAGGTATTGCTGGGTGAAACTAGGAAATGTTTCGTTTAACTCTCTTCTAGAGTTAGCAGCAATCGTATCAAAAACAAGTGATGACTTTCCGGCACCAGATAATCCGGTAAAAACTGTAATCGCATGCTTTTTGATGCTGATATCCAAGTGCTTTAAGTTGTTTTGAAAAGCATTATGAACCTCGATATAATCTTGATTTGGCATTTCAATCCTCCTGAATTCACTTTGTAGTAACAATTATAGTAGTTATAAGATTCAATTTCATTTATCTTGTTTAATAATTAAGAATTTATAAAGATAATCTGTTTTCTTGAGAAAAATAATTTTTTGATACTATAATGAAAGTATGAATACGATATCTAATCGAAAGAAGATGAAATTATGGCAGAAGAAAAAAGAGATAAAATGATTGGTTTAGTAATGTTCATTTGTAACAAATATAATCGTAAGGATTTTCGTTTCGCGAAGTCTTTAATCTCTCACAGCTATGATGAAACTGTTGAAAGATTACAAAAGGCTTATGAAGATTCTTGTGATGCTTTCAAAAAACGTATCTTAGAACCAATTAAGATTCCAGCTGACACTGTCGCTATTGATTACAGTGCCGCATTCGAAAAGATGACAGCTACTAAAATTACTACCCATCAATTAAAGAAGTATTCAAAGCATGCCTTAATTGCTAAGGAAATGTTAGAAAGAATCAACGAACCACTAGACTAATAACTAACTAAAAAAGCCATCCTTAATCAGGATGGCTTTTTCTATTTCATTAATTGATATAACTTACCGTAGTTAACGGTTCCCAAACCAGTAGATTGGTTGTACTTCTTTCCGGGTTGGCCGGTATAGTACAAGTTACTATTATCTTTGTCAGAATCTAATGTATTAAATGGTGAGTTACCATTGTTAGCAAGTGCATACAACTGTGGATTCCATAATCCGAAACGATGGTTAGCTCTAGTAGCAAACAAAGCATTTACCGCAGCCACTTGTGGGGCAACAATACTTGTTCCACCATCGATAAACCATTGGTTGTTATACAACACAGTGTAACCTGTTTGAGGATCACCGTTTGCAACAATGTCCGGTAGGTTTCTACCCGACGCAGTTCCAGATGTTTGGGTTGGCTTTGCGTATTGCTTTGCATAACCGCTATCCATGTTCCAGTATTGAACAGCATTGTAACTATTTACACCACTAACATTGCTTTGGTAGGCAGGAGTTTGGTTAAACTTACTGAAACCACCACCGGTTCCTGCAAAGTAAGTACTTAGGAAACTATTTTGATCACTGTTGTATAGCTTCAATTGGTTAAAGTATGGATATAAGAAATCATTTGACCATGCACGTTCCTTATCAATCTTAACCTTATGACCGTTAACGCTGTAGTTAATTGGCACACTGGTTGCTCCAACGGCTGTAATGAATGGAGAGGAAGCAGGAGATTCAACTGTTAATCCAGTTACTCCCCCTTCAATCCCATCATAGGCACCATTGTCACCGGTTGAATTAAAAATACTAATCCCTTGCGCAGCACCTTGTAGTAGCAAACTATTCATAATCGAATTATAGTTCTTAGAAATGAATCCTTCATTCATCATTTGTTGTAATTCAGCTTCGCTGATTCCCCAACTTAATGATAAACTGTCAGACTTGTTGGCACTAATTGCTTTAGCAAAGCTCTCTACCATTCCAGAGATGGTTGGTTGAGAAACATAAACATTGATGTTTGACTTGGGAGCAATTGCACCAGCTTGTTGGATATCCATTGTGGTTTCATCACTTTGTGACTTGATTGAGGCATAGGCATCCTTGTAAACGTGAACTCGTTTAATACTTGAAGGAACTCCTACCTTCTTCCAAAATCTTGTAATGTCAGAATTCTTGAAACCACCAAATGAGATAATCCCAATTCCGTGTTTAGCACCACGTTTGGCTTGTTTTAGTGAAGTTGCACCGTAACGACTGATGAAGTCCTTAGGGCTACGCTTCATTGAGCTACTCTTAGTTTTCTTAGCAGCATTGCTATTAACGTGATCATAGTTACTTAATCCCATGAATCCATTAACATGCTTTTGAAGCTTTCCTCTCATTTTTGGTTCGTGGTTTGGACGGTAGACGAACTTCCCGTTGACCTTCACTCTCACTTGCTTATACTTAAGCGCTTTTTGAATGTTAGCCTTACTACCATAACCTCTTAATACGAGGTTTCCGGCATACTTGTTAGTTTTGATATGATACTTTTTGAAATACTTTTGAATTGCAGCAACAGTTCTATTAGTTTGTCCATAACGGTTGGCAAACTGTTTGGTAGATAAGAACTTCTTATGCTTGGTCAAAACATAATTTTCTAGTTTACTATTACTCCTGGTTTTTAGAATAATCGCGAAGTTGGAAGTCGCTGAACTAGATTTTTCTTTGGCCTTCTTATGAATTTTGACCTTATGTACCGTTTTCTTAGCTTGCGCATCAACATTGTAGTTAAATGCCATTCCCAATAAAACAGAGGTACTTAGTGTCGCAATAATTGTTTTTCTATAATTCACTCGTATCACCCCTTATGTAATTTCATAATATTCCTAAAAATATCTCAAGTATACAGATTTAAGCAATTCTTTATAATTTTTTATGTTAGTATTAAATATAGTTACATAGTGAAAGGAGGTTTGCAATTTGTTTAAAGAATTCAAAGCATTCATCTCTAAAGGTAATGTCTTAGATTTAGCCGTTGGTGTAATCATTGGTTCAGCATTCACAACCATCGTTAAGTCATTTACTTCCAACTTGATTAATCCTTTAATTGGAATTTTCATGGGTCAAATGAACTTATCATCAATCGTCTTCTCAGTGGGTTCAGCTCACTTCAGAGTCGGTAGTTTCATCAACGATGTTATTAACTTCTTGATTGTTGCCTTCGTTGTATTCTTGATTGTAAGAACTTACAACAAAGTTTCAAAACGCGATACTACTCCTAAGGATACCAAGACTGACATCCTATTAGGTCAAATCCGTGATTTACTTTCAGAACAAAAAAATAACAAATAACAACAAACCCAGGTATTTTTATGCCCGGGTTTTTTCTTTTGATATTAAGTTCGGTTTTAAAATATGATAAAATATTATTACTATTTCAAAAAATGAGGAGTTAATATGGTGATAATTACAGCAGGGATGATTGGTGTTGGTAAGACAACTTTGACCGGTAAAATCGCAAAACATTTAGGCACTAAGGCCTTCTATGAACCAGTTGGTGAAAATCCTGTTTTGCCTTTGTACTATAACAATCCAGAACAATATGGATTCTTATTGCAAATTTACTTTTTAAACAAACGTTTTTCAATGATTAAAAAAGCGCTATCAGACGATAACAACATCTTAGATAGATCAATCTATGAAGATGCCCTTTTCACAAAACAAAATAATGCTGAAGGTAACATTTCAGACATGGAATTGAAAATTTACCTAGAATTGCTGGACAAAATGATGGGCGAATTAGATCAACTTCCTAAAAAAGCTCCAGACCTAATGGTATATGCTGAAACCGATTTTGAAACCATTCTACACAGAATTAAAATGCGCGGCCGTGACTACGAACAATTCGATAACGATCCTAAGTTAAAAGAATATTACTATCACATGTGGTCAGCATACAAACAATGGTATGAAGAATATGATAAGAGTCCTAAGATGAAGATTGACCTTCAAAAATACGACCTATCAGAAGATGCTAACGTCGACATCGTTTTAAACATGATTGATGAAGAACTTAAAAAAATCAGATAATAAAAAATCCCAAATCATAATGATTTGGGATTTTTTGTGTTTAGTTATCTTCTAATGTACCTAGTTCAAAGATTGATTGACCATAAATTGCCATCGCTAACATCAAGTCGTCTACAACTTGGTATTCGTTGGCTTGGTGCATTGTGTTTACAGTCCAAGGGAATTCAGCACCGAATGCTACCCCTCTCTTCATCATACGACCGTAAGTACCACCACCAACTACTTGTGGTTGGGCTTCAGTCTTACCAGTGCGTTCACGGTAAACATTGATTAGTTTGTTTACGATTGGGTCTTTTGGATCAACATAGTGAGGAACCATGTCGTCTGTGTTGTTAACAGTTCCATCCATTACCTTAGCAGCTTGGCTTAAGTGTTTTCCAATGGTTTCAACACTAATGCCCTTAGGATATCTAAAGTTAGTGTTAACAAAACCTCCATCAGTTGGGTTGAACTTTAAGATACCAACGTTCATTGTTAAGTCACCCATGATTTCATCAGTGTAGTTAGCACCGATTCTGTTTGCTCGAGAATCACCGTGTAGGAATTCTGCAACAAACTTAATAAAGTTCTTAGCATCACCAGAGAAATCGTAGCCACGTAAGAAGTTAGCTAGGAATGTTCCACCATTAACACCGTTTCTTGGTTCCATTCCGTGTGCTGACTTACCAATTAAATGTAACTTGATTCCATCTTCAGTGATTTCAGAACCACCGTCTAGTTTGCGATCTTGCATAAATGTTGAGAATTCTTCTGCCATTTGATCTTTAAATGCAGTCTTAACATCAGCAAAAGCATCCCTTGGTACCATGTTTTCTCTTAAACCGGCATCGAAGTTAGCTAAGTAGTAATCAGCTGAATCTTCTTGGTTGGTACCAAAAGTAGTTTCAAATGTTGTATTACCTTTTTCACCATTAATAACTGGGAATTGAGCATCTGGAGAGAATCCAAAGTCAGGTTCTGGTTCTAACTTGAAGTAATGCTTCATTCCAGTCCAGTTACTTTCTTCATCGGTACCAATAATGAATCGAATCTTGCAGTTAGGTTCAATTCCTTGGTCCTTCATCATCTTTAGACCATAGTATGCAGCCAAACCAGGTCCCTTGTCGTCGGAGGCACCACGACCAAATACTTTTCCGTCTTTGATCATCATTTCAAATGGATTGCTGTCCCATCCTTCACCGGCTGGCATAACATCAGCATGGGCTAAAATAGCAAATGTCTTATCTCCACTACCGTATTCTATGTAACCAACTAGGTTATCTAAGTTCTTGACAGTGAAACCGTCGCGTTTACCAATTTCTAAGTACTTTACTAATGCTTTAGCTGGACCAGGTCCTAAAGGAAATTCATCAGTAGCCTCGTTATCATTTCTTTCACTATCGATAGAAATTAAGTTAGCTAAATCCTTTAGATAATCTTCCTTGTAGTCTTGAGCTAATTTATCCCAATTAATCATTTTGAAATCCTCCTTTACCTTTCCATATATTTTAGCATAATCTAATAAAAACACATCAATGAAGTACCAATTTTTTAGTGATATACTGAAGATAAAACGTTAGGAGGAATTAATATGACAGAAATTTCAACTGACATCGTTAATAACACTATTATTAAACGTCCAAATAATAGCCATAAAGGCACTTTTGGACGAGTTGGTATTATTGGTGGTACCAATAACTTTGGCGGTGCTATTATCATGGCCTCAAAGGCCTGTGTCTATTCTGGTGCAGGATTAACAACTACTTTTACGGACCCAGTCAATCTTTCTAGTCTTCATACCCACATTCCTGAAGCAATGTTTGTAGACTTTAATGATTTAGACAGTATTAAGTCGATGCTTAACGGATTCGATGTTGTCCTAATCGGTCCAGGACTAGGAACTGATGAAAACAGTCTAACTATCTTAAAAACTGTTTTTAATAACATCCAGCCAACACAAAAATTAATTATTGATGGTTCAGCCATCACACTTATTGCCAATCATAATCTTGACCTTCCTGATGCAAAACTTATTTTCACACCACATCAAATGGAATGGCAACGATTATCTGGCATTAAAATCAGTGACCAAACCGATGAAAACAATCAAAAAGCCGTCAAGAAATTAAATGCTACAGTTGTTGTTAAGTCACACCATACCAAGATATATCATAATGATGATATCTGGATTAATCCTGGTGGTACCCCTGCTCAAGCAACTGGTGGTATGGGGGATACTTTAGCCGGAATGGTTGCCGGGTTCGTAGCACAATTCTCAGATACAACTGATGCAGTTTTATCTGCCGTATATGCTCACAGCGCAATCGCTGATAAATTAGCTGAGAACCAATATGTTGTTCTTCCTACCCAAATCATTGAACACATCCCCGAATTCATGAAAGCAAGCGAAAAAAAGACAGAATCATAATCGATTCCGTCTTTTTTTATTTGCGATTTATAAAGTTAAAAATTATTACCAATGATAATGGAATAATCAATACTAGTACTGAGTAAGCATTTAGGTAATGATCGACAATCCCCATGATGAAGGTTCCTAAAATGAAACTTGTAATTACCATGATGGTATCAATCAATAGTGATTTAGCCTTTTTATCATGATCAGCCAATGCTAAATATGCATTATTAGCAATTTTGCTAATGTTTCCAGTCATCATTAGTGGATTAAATGGATTTCCCTTTAGTAGTTTAAACTCTTGCAACTGAGCAGCTGATACTAACGATAAAAGTCCAACGATTAAAACCGATGAAGTGTCTTTAACTAGTAGACCAACAATCATAATGACTACAATTTCATAAAACATAATTATGACTTTTCGAGTATTAATCGAGTCCAGTTTTCTTTGCATTACTTTGATAATCACAATTCCTAGCGCAAAGAAAATAATTGAGAAAATGTACTTCAAAGATTGAGCAAAGTCATGATTAGCTAAACTAATCCCAAACAAAATTGAGTTTCCTGTTTGTAATCCAGCAAATACCCCACCTTGTTCAATGAAGGTATAGGCGTCAATTCCACCACTGGTTATTGCCAATAGGATTGCGATTAATGGATGCGTAAATATATCTTTATTTTTCATCTTCATTACCCATGCTTTCAGTTTTATTTAATGTGTAATTTTCGTCTTAAAGAGTCTGCTTTACTTCCAATCACAATATTGGCAATTCTGCTCTTCAGTGCCAAGTAAACATAAACAAATCCACCTAATGAAGTAGCAATTATTACAACAATTAAACTTCCAACACTAGTAAATGGATTCATCAATAAGCCGACAATCATGTTTCCAGCATATACTGATGCTAACGCAACAAGATATGTTACAAGTGCGAATAATACAATCCAGTTAATTTGGTTAAGCATCTTATCACTTCTAATCTTAAATTGACGATCCAATGAATTGATAATCAATCCATTTACAACCATGAATCCAATTGCAGAAGAAATTAAAGGACCAAATTCCTTGAAGAAGAATACCATTGGGAACTGAGTGATAATTTTAGCAATAATTCCATAAACAAAGTATCTTACGGCAACCTTGTTTTGAGAAATTCCTTGCATCATTGCAGTCACAACAGTGAATAATCCAAAGAAGATTGAAATAATGGATGAGAATGCTAATACGTTAGCTGATAGTGCCCCATTACCAGTTCCGTAAAAGACTCGGTTTAATGGACCAGCAATAGCAGTCATCCCTAACGCTGCTGGAATCATTACGAATGAGAATAGCACAAATCCACTTGAAATTTGGTGGCTAATTTCTTTTCTATTACCCTTTGTGTAAGCTTCTGATAGTAAGGGAACAACTGTGATTGCCATAGATGAAGCAAGTGAGATGGTAATCATAATTAGCTTATTGGCGTTACCTGCAAAAATTGCATACAATTGATTCAAAACTAAATTTGAAGCATTTGTGGCAACATGCATAATCTTAAAGAAGGTAAACTGATCAATTAATTGAAAAATAGTAATTCCGGCACCAAGAATAACAAATGGGACAGCTTGTTGAATTATTTCCGTATATAGTTTATTAGCATTTACATGAATTTCATTATTACTATTCTTAACCAAAGAACGGTAGTAACGACGACGTTTTAAGTAATACCAACCTAAAACTAATAATCCTGCAACCGAACCAATAAAAGCAGCAAAGGTAGACTGAGAAACAGCAGTAACCCAACTACCATGCATAACTTTAATG
Source organism: Lactobacillus sp. B3795 (assembly GCF_026535805.1). Taxonomy (NCBI): domain Bacteria; kingdom Bacillati; phylum Bacillota; class Bacilli; order Lactobacillales; family Lactobacillaceae; genus Lactobacillus; species Lactobacillus sp. B3795. The sequence goes on along the minus strand of NZ_JAFNPE010000013.1, from coordinate 7,315 downwards.
ATAAAGAAAACTGCTAACAACATGTATATTACACGGAATAGTTGTTCAGCAAATTGTGAAATGGCTGAAGGTGCCATATCTTGGAATCCTTGGAAGTAACCACGAGTTAAACTCATGGTTGGAATGATTAATACGGCCCATGATAATGATCTCATAACCGGAATTAAATCAGGATTTCCGTTATCAAATGCAGGTGCTCCGATATATAGGATTAATGCACAAACAATCCCTGTGATTAGTGATAATAATAATCCTCGTTTGTACAACCTGACACTGACACCGTACTCATTTAAGGCATTATAATGAGCAACCTGTTTGGCAATTGCGGATGGGATTCCGGCAATTGAAATAATTAATATCATACTATAAAAATTATATCCTTGTACATATAATGAATTAGCTTGTAAATACAGAACACCAAGCATCATTCTCCAAGGAATTATGTATATTGCTCCCAATACTCTTGATAAGATGCTCCCCGCTGTCATCCATGCGGATCCCTCAATCATCTTATCCTGAGCTAAATTATCTTTCATATTTTTATCTTGTTCATGCATATCGCATTCCCACTTTCAAATTTCTCTAACTTGTTCATTTTAATCAATATTTTACTCGTAATCAACATCATACCACTATTAGACACAAAAAAAGAGTGATAATCGTTAAATTATCACTCTTTTTATTTAGTTAGCAACGATATTTACAATCTTACCAGGAACAACAATTACCTTTCTAACTGTCTTTCCTTCAATATCTGCCTTAATCTTATCATCACTCATAGCTGCTTCTTGAGTAGCATCCTTAGATGCATCAGCGGCAACCTTAATATGAGCTCTAACCTTACCGTTAACTTGAACTACGATTTGTACTTCATCATCAACTAATTTGCTTTCATCATATTCTGGCCATTTAGCATAAGTAATGCTGTCGTCATGACCAAACTTGCTCCATAGTTCTTCAGCCATATGTGGAATGATTGGTGAAACTAACTTCACGAAGCCTTCCATGTAGTCTAGGAATAAACTATCTTGCTTGTAGCATTCATTTACAAATACCATCATGCTTGAAATTGCAACGTTGAAACGAAGGTTTTCGTAATCATCAGTTACCTTCTTAACAGTTTGGTTGTAAATCTTATCTAATTTATGATCGTTTACAGTAGTGATACGGTCACGAAGTCTGTCTTCATCATCGATCATTAATCTCCAAACACGGTTAACCCATCTGTTGGCACCATTAATACCTTCAGTACTCCAAGGCTTTGATTCAGTTAATGGGCCCATGAACATTTCGTATAATCTCAATGTATCTGCACCGTATTCTTCAACGATATCGTCAGGGTTAACAACGTTACCCTTTGATTTAGACATCTTTTCGTGGTTAGTACCTAAAATCATTCCTTGGTTAACTAACTTGTGGAATGGTTCCTTGGTAGGAACAACACCTAAATCATAAAGAACTTTATGCCAGAAACGAGCATATAGTAAGTGAAGAACGGCATGTTCTGCACCACCAATGTATAGGTCAACTGGTAACCATTTCTTTAATAATTCAGGGTCAGCAATCATCTTATCATTGTGTGGATCAATGTATCTTAAGTAGTACCATGAACTACCAGCCCATTGTGGCATGGTGTTAGTTTCACGTTTACCCTTACGACCATTTTCATCAACAACATTTACCCATTCGTCAATGTTAGCTAATGGAGATTCACCAGTACCTGATGGTTCAATGTTATCAGTTTCTGGTAATACCAATGGAAGTTCATCTTCTGGTACTAAACCAGTTTCACCGTCTTCCCAATGAATAACTGGGATTGGTTCACCCCAGTATCTTTGACGTGAGAAAATCCAGTCTCTCAAACGGTAGTTAGTCTTAGCATGACCTGCATTGTTGTCTTCCAACCATTTTACGATAGCGTCAATGGCATCTTTTTTGTTCATACCATCTAAGAAGTCTGAGTTAATGTGAACACCGTCGCCAGTGTAAGCTTCTTTTTCAATGTCGCCGCCTTCGATAACTGGTTTGATAGGAAGGTCAAATTTCTTGGCAAATTCATAATCACGGTCATCATGTGCTGGAACAGCCATAATTGCACCAGTTCCGTATGATGAAAGAACGTAGTCACCAATCCAAATTGGAATTTGTTCACCATTAACTGGGTTAATTCCGTAAGCTCCGGTAAATACACCAGACTTGTCTTTGTTTAAATCAGTACGTTCTAAATCAGACTTAGTAGCAACTTCCTTACGGTAAGCTTCAATTGCTTCTTTCTTGTCATCAGTAGCAATCTTGTCTACTAAATCATGATCAGGTGCTAACACGATGTATCCAGCACCGAATAAAGTATCTGGTCTAGTTGTGAAGACTTCAATCTTTTCATCATGGTCTTTAACACCAAAGAATACGCTGGCACCCTTTGAACGACCAATCCAGTTTCTTTGCATTTCTTTAATGCTTTCTGGCCAGTCTAAGTCGTCTAAGTCATCGATTAAACGATCAGCATATGCAGTAATCTTTAATACCCATTGCTTCATTGGAACACGGTATACTGGGTATCCACCACGTTCAGTCTTACCATCGATAACTTCTTCGTTAGCAACAACGGTTCCACCCATAAAGTCGGGAGCCCAGTTAACTTCGATTTCGTCTTCGTAAGCTAAACCTTTTTTGTATAATTGTTCAAAAATCCATTGAGTCCACTTGTAGTACTTAGGATCAGTAGTATCAACTTCTCTGTCCCAGTCGTATGAGAAACCTAATGACTTAATTTGTTCTCTAAAGTGTTCGATGTTCTTTTGAGTAAATGAACCAGGATGGTTACCTGTCTTTAATGCGTATTGTTCAGCAGGTAAACCGAATGCATCAAATCCAATTGGATGTAATACATTCTTTCCTTGCATTCTCTTAAATCTAGCCATGATATCAGTTGCAGTGTATCCTTCAGGATGTCCTACGTGAAGTCCTTGACCAGAAGGATATGGGAACATATCTAGAGCATAGTAATTTTCTTTGTTTTCATCATTTGTTGTTTTAAAAGTTTCATTGGTTTCCCAATATTTTTGCCATTTCTTTTCAACATCTTTGTGATTATAAGCCATAAAAAATTCCTCCTTTAATCAGTTATCGAATAAAAAAGTCCTATAAGCTATAAAGCCTATAGGACGAAAATTCCGCGGTACCACCTAAGTTTATCTATAAAATATAGATACATCTCAAATCCTTAACGCGGAAAACGTCTTAACCTACTGAGATTCAGTCAAGATCTCTACGACTAGTTCAATTAGCATTGGTCTAAATTCACAGCGGCCATTTAGTTTCTGAAAAGCAACGCCAATCTACTACCTCGTATCAACAATTTCTATTCGATAATTTAATTATTTTAAATATACCAGTCTACAGAATTAAAATCAAGGACAATTATCAAATGTGTTAGAATTATTGATAGTTATTAATCAAGGAGTAATTAAATAATGAAAATTCAACCATCAGTTAGATACAGTCATACCCTACTATCTCAATTGGTGCAAAGCGGCGACACTGTCGTTGATGCAACCGTTGGAAAAGGAAATGATACTGAGTTTTTATCACAGTTAGTTGGTGAAAACGGAAAAGTTTATGGCTTCGATGTGCAAGCAGAAGCAATTAACTACACTAAACAAAGATTAGATGACAAAAATTTAAGTAGTAACGTCACCCTTTTTAATACCGGTCATGAAAATATTGCAAAACTAGTCGATGGATCAATTAATGCTGCCATCTTTAACCTTGGATATCTACCAGGAAGTAACAAGGATATTATCACAAAACCAGATACCACCCTGACAGCGATTAAGTCATGTCTAGACAAACTTGAAGTAAATGGCATTGTCGTCTTAGTTCTATACTATGGCCATGATGGCGGTCCACAAGAAAAAGATGCCGTAATTCAATATGCTCAAAGTTTAGACCAAAAAGCATTTTCAGTCATGCAATATCAATTCATTAATCAGGTTCATTGCCCACCTATCCTATTGGCAATACAAAAAAATTCCAACTAATTAAAGTTGGAATTTTTTATTTTACTTTTTAGCTAAAATACGATCATATAAGTTTACAATTACCGCAAAGATAACGATAAACAAGCATACCCAAAATACTTTGTGTAGTGAATCATAAATCACGTTTCTTAATGGTTCCATTAATTTAGCAGGAACTAAATGAGCAGTTTTAACATTAACAATTTTATTAATCATATCCATTTTGGCACCATCAGTATGAAGAATTCCAATGGTTAGTTGTCTATTCATCACGATACCTAAAACGGCCACAATCAATGTTTGACCAAAAATTCTACATAGTGTATTGAATGATGTCGCAACACCAACGTCTGATTTTTCAACACTGTTTTGTGAGATTACTGTTCCATTGGTAATTGTGATTCCAAAACCAATTCCGCAAATTGCTGCGATGGCAAAGAACCAGGCGAATGAAACTGTAAATGGTAGTAATACCACCCAAATGGCAGCAACTAAAATAAAGAATAAACCAAACATTGTAGCGTAGAATGCCTTCATTCTAGACAATAACCATCCGGATACAAATGCACCAAAGATCCAAAGGATTGAAGTTGGTGTGATGGCTAATCCAGAAAGTGTTGCTGGGTATCCAAATATTCCTTGTGTCCAGACTGGAAGATAAACTTCTAGTCCCATCAAGAAACCACTGATTAGAAAGGCAATGATGTTTTGAATAACAAACGTTCTGTTTTTCAATAACTTCATTGGAATAATTGGATTTTCAGCACAATGTTCTTTTCTTACGAATAAGATTAACAATAATATTGAGAAGAAAATACAATATGAGATGGGTTGCCAGTTATCTGATAAATCACTGATCAATTGGATGATGTACATCAATGACAATAATAATAGTGATAGATAAACCATTCCTAGGTAATCAATTGATTGTTTAACCACGACGTGTTTTTCATGAAAACTAACGATAAAAATAATCAATGCGATGACTCCAAGTGGCAAGTTTAAAAAGAAAACCCAGTGCCAACTAAGGCTATCAACCAAAAATCCACCAATTAAGGGAGCTAATATTGATGCAATCCCCCAAATAGCACCGTTTAGTCCTAAGATTTTACCCCTATTCTCATCAGAATAGATATCAGCAACAATTGTGTAGGATAATGGCATAATTACCCCTGCACCGACACCTTGAATTGCTCGCCAAATTATCAATGTTGTCATTGAATTAGACATTCCAGAGAAAATTGATCCAATTAGGAAGATTCCAATTCCAAAGATAAATATCTTCTTTCTACCAAATTGATCTGATAATTTCCCATAGATTGGTGTCGATATTGCGTTGGTAAGTAAGTAAACTGAGAATACCCAGTTCATAATTGAGACACCATGTAAATCCCCTACAATTGTGGGCATAGCAGTTGATACAATCGTTCCTTCAACGGCACTCATAAATGTAGCGATAAACAATGATATGGTAACTAATAAAACATTGTTCTTTTGCGTATTAATACTCATTGTTCCTCCATCAAAATAAAAACGATTTATAAGTAATTTTCTACAAATAAATCGTCTTTATCGTTTTAAGATATATTATTTAAAGAAATTTTGTAGTTCTTCAACCTTGTCAGTATGTTCCCAAGGTAAATCGATATCGGTTCTACCAAAGTGACCGTAAGCGGCTGTTTTCTTGTAAATAGGACGCTTTAAGTCAAGCATCTTAATGATACCAGCTGGTCTTAAGTCAAAAATTTCTCTAATTGCTTTAATTAGATCATTTTCTGAAACGGTAGCTGTACCAAAAGTATTTACAGAAATTGAAACAGGCTTTGCAACACCGATAGCGTAAGCAACTTGTACTTCAATACGAGTAGCTAACTTAGCAGCAACGATGTTCTTAGCGATATATCTAGCAGCATAACTTGCTGATCTATCAACCTTAGTAGCATCCTTACCAGAGAATGCACCACCACCGTGGTGAGCAGCTCCACCGTAAGTATCAACAATAATCTTTCTACCAGTTAAACCGGCATCACCTTGAGGTCCACCAATTACGAAACGTCCAGTAGGATTAATGAAGAATTTGGTGTTGTCATTTAGTAATTCGGCTGGAATAACAGCCTTAATTACTTGTTCGATAACATCTTTTCTAATTTGTTCTAAAGTAACATCTGGATCATGTTGAGTACTTAAAACAACAGTTTCAACAGCAACAGGTTTGTTGTTGTCATCGTATTCAACAGTTACTTCGGCCTTTGCGTCAGGTCTTAAGTATGAAATTGTACCATCTTTTCTTAAGTCAGCAATTTTTCTCATTAGCTTATGACTTAAAGAAATTGGTAGTGGCATTAGTTCAGGTGTTTCATCAACAGCGTAACCAAACATTAAACCTTGATCACCTGCCCCAATCTTATCTAGAGCATCTTCACTACTGTCACGAGTTTCCAGAGAATCATCAACACCTTGAGCAATATCAGGTGATTGTTCATCAATGGCAACTAATACTGCACAAGTATTACCATCGAAACCGTATTGGTCATTGTCGTAACCAATTTCTTTGATAGTTTCTCTAACAATTTTTTGAATGTTAACGTATGCTTTGGTAGTAATTTCACCAAAAACTAATACTAAACCAGTAGTTACTGAACATTCACAAGCAACTCTGGAATCAGGATCTTGTTTTAGCATTTCATCTAAGATAGCGTCACTAATTTGATCAGCGATTTTATCAGGATGTCCTTCTGAAACAGATTCTGATGTAAATAAATGTCTTTCTTGCATTTTAATGATTCCCCCTATTAATTTGGTTACAAGGCATCTTCACTATCAAGGTGAATCCTATCGGGAATACGCTTATAACTCTTAAAATCATATCATAACTTTAATATTTTTTAAAGTAATCGAAAATACAAAAAAAGACTACCCTTTCGGATAGTCTTTTTTTCAATTAGTACCGGAGGTGGGGTTCGAACCCACACGATCTTGCGATCACTGGATTTTGAGTCCAGCGCGTCTGCCAATTCCGCCACTCCGGCATAATATTAAAATGAAGCCAAAGGCGGTAATCGGATTTGAACCGATGATAAAGGTTTTGCAGACCTCTGCCTTACCACTTGGCTATACCGCCATTTTAGTTCGAATTCAACTGGGCTAGCTGGATTCGAACCAGCGCATAATGGAGTCAAAGTCCAGTGCCTTACCACTTGGCTATAGCCCAATTAAAAAGGGCGGTAGGTGGGAATCGAACCCACGCGTGTCGGAACCACAATCCGATGTGTTAACCACTTCACCACTACCGCCAT
>NZ_JAFNPE010000012.1:0-48069 GCF_026535805.1 Lactobacillus sp. B3795 | reverse complement strand
ATGCCGAACACAGAAGTTAAGCTTCTAAACGCCGATAGTAGTTGAGGGATCGCCCTCTGCAAGGGTAGGAAGTCGCCGCGCGAATAAAAAAGTCTTCGATGTAAATCGAAGGCTTTTTGTTAATATTGCCGTTTTAGCTCAGGAGGTAGAGCGTTTCCATGGTAAGGAAGAGGTCCCGGGTTCAAATCCCGGAAACGGCTTATATAAAAAGACCAATCAATTTCGATTGGTCTTTTTTTGTTTGTTATTTAATTTTTCTATCAATCTTAACTTCATTAATTGGTAGGTTGGCGTTTGCGATAATTGGTGAAACAGTACCATTACTAATTAATGTTAGGTGGTGCATTGCACGAGTGGCAATTGTGTAAAGTGTTCCAACATAATCATCGTTTGGATAATTATCTTTAGAAACGTTCCAAGCAATGACAGAATCAAATTCTAGTCCCTTAGCTAAATAGATTGGCATAATCACGACGCCCTTTGGAAGTGATCTATCTGTATCAGCTAATAGGGTTGGATTAAGTTGGTTGTAGGTATGTTGATGAAGTTGTTTGGCCTCAATTAGGTTTTTGGTAACAATCGCAACAGTTCCTTCATCCTTTAACTCTTGTTTAGCGCAATTAATTAAAGCATCAATACATTCTTGTTCATTATGACGAATGAAAATCTCAGGTGATTTACCTGGACGGTTGAATGCTTCAATCTCATCACCGTTTGGTAATAGTGATTTAGCAAAGTTAGTGATTGGATAAGTTGAACGATATGATCGGTTCAAAGTAATCAATCTTGATTTCTTAGTAGCAAATGCTTGGTTTAACTTATTTAGTAGTTCTTGAGGTGCTTCAACTGCCTTGAACAATGCCTGTTCACTGTCACCGATTAAGTTAATCTTGGTTTGTGGAAATGCATGCTTGATGTAAATCAATTGGGCAATTGAGTAATCCTGCATTTCATCGACGAAGAGGTATTGCATTGTTTGGTTTTGACCGCCACCAATCATTAAATCACGCATATATAGAAGTGGGGCAGCATCATCCAAACGAACTTGATGCAATTCGATTGAATCGGAAAAACCATCGACGTCATCGTTCCATGCATCAACATTGACGTCCTTAGGTAGGACCACTTGTTGCATGAAGCGTTGGTATTGAAGGTATGAATCAAAGAAAGAACCATTATACAAAGCATCGTATATTTTCCTGAAGTGTTCGGTCACGATTTTTTTAGCGATGAAGTATCTTTCATCATCCTCATCTTGGAAGCTACCTAATTGATGGCCTTCCATGAAATCGTGATATTGTTCAGAGTTAAGTTGATCGATGGCATCATCAACCCATGGTTTATATACTTCGACCTCAATACGTTTCTTCAAGATTTCAATCAAACGGTTTTTAGTCTTTAAGAACTTATCAGCCGGTTTCATTTGTTTAGGTTGAGAAGCATAGATATCTTTAATCACATCAGCATCGAAGAAGACCTTGCCATCGATCAAGATGCTTTGAAAGGCAATGTCATCATTGAAAACGTTATTGATATAGTTCTCAATTGATGTCATATATTGATGACTACGTTTAAATGATTGAATTGTTTTTTCGTCATCGGTGTAAGCTTGTTCGGTTTCATATTGGTCGAATAAACTTTGAACCTTTACACCTTCAAGTCGGTGATCGATGAATTCTTGTAAGGTAACCTGTCTCATATTGCGTTCACCTAAACTAGGTAAAACGTCAGAAATATAATGTGAGAATAAACGGTTAGGGGAGAACAAAATAATTTGATCAGCTTGAAGTGAACTTCTACTGTGGTACAACAAGAATGCGATTCGTTGAAGAATTGCAGAAGTCTTACCAGAACCGGCAACCCCTTGAACAACAAGTAGGTCGCTGTTGGTATCTCTGATGATATCGTTTTGTTCTTTTTGAATTGTTGAAACGATGTTTTGCATCACTTCATCATGTTGTTGCCCCAACACAGATTGAAGCATTTCATCACCCACGGTTTCATTGGTATCAAACATGTTGTTGATTTCACCGTGACTAATTTGAAACTGGCGCTTCTTTTCCAAGTCGGTGCTTTGTTTACCGGCTGGGGTTTGATATGAAACTTTTCCCAACGTTCCGTTGTAATAGATACTAGAGATTGGTGCACGCCAATCGTAGACTAGGAAGTTTTCATCATCGTCAACGAATGAGGCGGTACCGATGTATAAGCTTTCGGTATCATCATCTCCGTCATCCTTGATATCAATTCGTCCAAAGTATGGAGAATCAGCTAATTTCTTGTATGTTTCAAGTTGGTTTTTAATGATTGCTTCGCTTTGGACTACCTTATTAACTAGTCCTCTTTGTTGTTGGAGGTCAGCGGAAGTTTCAATTCTATCATCGACTTCGACGTAGTTAACGGAAGTATTATTACCGTAGTTTTGTTGGACACGCTTTGTTTCATTATGTGCCTTTTGGTATTCAGCTTCTGTCTTATCGATTCGTTTGTGTAATTTGGCGACAACTTTATCGACACGATTTTGTTCATTTGTAAGATCGTTATTAGCCATTTTTACCTCCTAATTTATTGTTAAATCCGTTCATTTATGCTCAATAATTCTAATTAGATTTGGCCGTCATGTCAATTAATATCCTTTTTGACATGTCAATTTAAATCCAGTAAAATATAGTTAATATTAAAGTAAGTAGCGATGTCATTTACAGAGAGATTATGTAGTACTGAAAGTAATCACGACTAGCGAAATGGATGAATTTATGGGATTGCACCCTTATCGCAGAGTGGCAAATGATTATACATTTGCAAGTTAGGTGGTACCGCGCTCAAGCGTCCTATTGTTTTTTTAACAATGGGGCGCTTTTTTTGGAAAGGAAGTAACAAAATGGCAGATAAAAAAGTAATTCTAACTGGTGATCGACCAACTGGTAAACTACATATCGGACACTACGTTGGATCATTAAAGAACAGAGTTGCATTACAAAACTCAGGTGAATACGACACCAATATCATGATTGCGGACATGCAAGCATTAACTGATAATGCACGTGACCCAGAAAAAATCAGGAACTCACTATTACAAGTAGCTTTGGATTACTTAGCTGTCGGAATTGACCCAGAAAAATCAACAATCTTGGTTCAATCACAAATTCCTGCACTAAACGAATTAACAATGCACTACTTGAACTTAGTTTCAGTTAACCGTTTGAAGAGAAACCCAACTGTTAAGACTGAAATCCAACAAAAGAAGTTTGGTGAAAGTGTTCCTGCTGGATTCTTCATTTACCCAGTCAGTCAAGCTGCAGATATCACTGCATTTAAGGCCGACACTGTTCCAGTTGGTGAAGACCAAGAACCAATGCTAGAACAAACTAGAGAAATCGTTAGAAGTATTAACGGTATCTACGGTAAGGATGTATTAGTTGAACCAGAAGGCTACTTCCCACCAAAGGGAATGGGTAGAATCCCTGGTTTAGATGGAAACGCTAAGATGAGTAAATCATTGAACAACGCCATCTACTTAGCAGACGATGCAGATACCATTCAAAAGAAAGTAATGTCAATGTACACTGACCCTAACCACATTCACGTGGAAGATCCTGGTCAAGTTGAAGGAAACACTGTATTTACTTACCTAGACATCTTTGCTGACGACAAGAAAAAGGTTGCCGAATTAAAGGAACAATACAGACACGGTGGTCTAGGTGATGTGAAGATCAAACGTTACTTAAACGAAGTATTACAAGCTGAATTGGCACCAATCAGAGAACGTCGTGAACAATTCGAAAAGGATCCACAAGCTGTTTATGACATTCTAAAGGCTGGTAGTGACAAAGCGAATAAGGTAGCCAACCAAACCCTAGATGAAGTAAGGGATGCTATTGGTATTAATTACTTTAAATAAAAACTATTTTAGGAGTTTAGGGTGAATCGGATGGAGAACTTAGTAATTGTTGACATCGGTTCGAATTCTGCTCGAATGTCCATCTATCGGATTGAAAATGACGGTTATTGCGTTGAGCTAAAACGTAGTAAGAGCGATAGTCGTCTATCCGAAGGGATGGGGAAAGAAAAGATTCTACAACCGGTTGCAATTAATCGGACAATTAATGCTTTAAAGTCTTTCAAAAGAATTTATAGCTCAATGAATAATGCCACTGTGATTACCATTGCAACTGCTGCGGTTCGACAAGCTGAAAACCAAAAAGCTTTTATTCGCAAGGTAAGAAAGAAAGTTGGCTTAGACGTTAGAGTCCTATCAGGTCGTGAAGAAGCTTATTACGATTATTTAGGTGTCGTAAATAAGATTAAGATGAACGACTACATGGTGATGGATATTGGTGGTGCTAGTATCGAATTGGTCCGCGTTCAAGGTAAGAAACGTCGTGACTTAATTAGTTTACCAATTGGTGCCGTTAATATTTCAGAACGTTTTAAATTGAATAACTCAGTTCATGCAGCTGACTTATTCAACGCGCAACGTTTCTTAAAGGAAAACATACATCGTGTTCCTTGGCTTAAAAAAGCTGATCACTATCAATTAGTTGTGTTGGGAGGAGCTGCTAGAAGTTTAGCGAGAATTAATCGCAGTCATCAACACTTCAAGAACTCTGATAACCTAAATGGCTATCACCTAAATCAACGCCAAGTGATGGGAACGTATGAATTACTTTTACGTAAGAACTTACACAATCGAAAAGAAATTCACGGATTAGAAAACGAGCGAGCTGATATTATACTAGGTGGTCTATTACCTCTTATTACAGTCATTGATGAAATTGATTCAAGAAGAATCGTATTTTCAGAAGGTGGCGTAAGAGAAGGACTTATTGCTGAATATATAAAGAAGCACTATCGAAACTATTAAAGAGGTTTTTAATCCATTGACGGGTTAAAAACCTTTTTAAATGATTGAATTTTAAATAATGTTATTATAAATATCAGATATAAATACCGCATCCGGGGGGACTAATAATGGGAACTTTCAAACATTTCTACCATCGTAATTATGATGATAGAATGAAACTAATCAGTGAATTTGCTGGATTAAACATGAATCAAAAACATGAAATGACTAGCGACTATCACCAATCAAGCGATAGTTTAGTTGAAAACTATGTAACTGATTACTCCATTCCAGAAGGAGTGGCCGTTAATTTTATGATTAATGGTAATGAAAAAATTGTTCCAATGGTAACAGAAGAACCATCCGTGATTGCGGCGGCTAGTAATGGTGCCCGTTTATTTGCCAAGGGTGCCGGGATTACTGCTGAAGTATTGGGTCGTAATCTAATGGGCCAAATCGTTGTTAAAACACACGATATTAACCTATTGATTGGAATAGTCAATACACATCAAGAACATATCATTGATATCGCAAACCAATCACATCCATCGATTCTAGAATACGGTGGCGGTGCTAAGAAGGTGCGCGTCAGAAAATTAGATGATGACTATGCATCAGTTGACTTGTTTGTGAACGTTGGTGAAGCGATGGGTGCAAACATCATTAACTCAATGCTCGAAGCTACTTCTGAGTTTATCGAAGAACGCTTCAGTGGGGATGTTTTGATGAGCATCCTATCTAACTACGGTGAAGATAACCTGGTGAAGGTATTCGGATCCATTCCAGTTAGCCAACTGGGTAATCCTGATACCAACGGCATGGATGTTGCAAACAGAATTGTTGAAGCATCACACATCGCTCAAATCGATCCGTATCGTGCTGCTACTCATAACAAGGGCATCTTGAATGGAATCGATGCTGTGGTAATGGCAATGGGTAATGATTGGCGTGCGGTTGAAGCTGGCATTCATTCCTACGCCAGCAAAGATGGTCAATACAAGGGATTATCCAACTGGTCAATTGATGGTGACAAGTTAATTGGTGAGATGACAATTCCGTTGTCATTAGGTTTTATCGGTGGTGCCGTTAAGATATTACCAAAGGTTAAAATCAACCAACAACTATCGCAAGTAACCTCAAAGGAAGAGTTAAGCCAAGTGGTTGCATCAGTTGGGTTAGCCCAAAACCTAGCTGCTCTAAAGGCGTTAGTTACCGATGGAATTCAAAAGGGGCACATGAACCTTCAATTGAATTCATTAGTGATGAGTGCCGGAGCCAAGGGCAAAGAAGTAAAACAAGTGGTTTCAGAAATGAGAGCCAACCATTTAAATGACTTAAAGTCAGCACAAAAAATCTTAAACCAAATTAGAAATAATAATGAAGGTGAATTTTAATGGAAATCGAATTAAATCAAGACACACAAAGTTTAATTAACGTTGTAAACAAATTTTTCCCAGGTAAAATTGAAGTTCAATTTATCGGCCAACTTCAATCTGGATACGTTAGACATGATCAAGCACAAGTGGTGCAAGACGGTAAGAACCTATTTGTTCAAATCTCAGACATGTCAGCTCCTAACTACACTGCTTCACACGAACTAATTCACTTGTTGATGACACTACGTGGTTTCCCACAAGTGTTCTTCTCACTATCAACTGGTCAAGACGAATTAGACGAACAACTAGAAGTAATGGGAACTGAACTATTTGATATCGTTGCCCACTTTGTGGTTGTTTCAGAACAAAGAAAACACGGCCTAATTAACGAAGACATCGAAAAGATGTACCTAAAGGGAATTCAAAACACTATCGAACCTGAACCAGAAGAATTAGATAACGCCATGGAATTACGTCTATTGACCCTAATCGACGCTCACGTATTCTACGGTGACAAGTTCGATTCATTTGCACGTCCAACCCTTGAAAAAGATTACCCAGTTGCCCTAAAGGCTGCTGATGAAATCTACAAGATTATCACTGAAAAGCCAACTGACTCACCATTTGGTTTCAGAAGAAACGTTGTTAAGTTATTCAAGGCCTTTGATGAACAACTAAAGAAGTGGGGACTACCTGCATTGCATAACTCAGAATTTGCAACTATCTCCAGTGTTGTTTCAGAAAGACAACTAAACTTAAACGTAAAACAACAATTTGAAATCTTCCATTCAGAATTACATGATAAGGAAACTGGTCGTCGTGCATACGTTGGTTTCAACAAGTCAGATGATCAAAACTCATTCGTCATTCCTGCACCAACAGGTATGGATGACAGTCCAGAATACTTCAAGAAGTTATACGCGATGACTGTTCAAGAATTGTTTAAAGAACTAAAAATGCCATATATCATTAGAAAATAAGGCAGGAGGCAATCTGATGGATAAGGAAATTCAATCATTATTTGATAATGCAAAAAACATTGTATTTTTGACAGGAGCCGGGGTATCGACAGCTTCCAACATTCCAGACTATCGTTCTAAGAATGGACTATATGCAACTGATACAACTGGAAAACCAGCTGAATATTATTTAAGTCATGCATGTTTAGTTAATGAGCCAGATGTGTTCTACACATTTGTGAAGGAAAATATGTACTATCCAGATGCCAAACCCAATGTAATTCACGAAAAACAAGCTGAACTTACTAGGGAAGGTAGAGCCAGTGTGATCACTCAAAACGTTGATGGATTATACGGTGCTGCCGACACCAAGAACTTAATTGAATTTCATGGCAATCTATACGACGTATATTGCCAAAAGTGCCATCAAAGAGTTGATTGGCATGAATATATGCAAAGCGACAAGCACGCTGATTGCGGCGGAACGCTTCGTCCAGGGATCGTTTTATACGATGAAGGACTTAACCAAGCCAAAGTGGTTAACAGTGTTCAACTAATGGAAAAGGCGGACTTGGTAGTGATCGTTGGAACTTCCATGCGTGTCTACCCATTTGCCGGACTATTGGATTACAGAAATCCGGGTGCCAAAGTAATTGCGGTTAACCAAGAAAAGTTAAACTTAGGAATCGATTTTAAGATGATTCAAGAGGACGCAACGAAATTCTTTAGTGAATTGAAATAAGAAGGAAGATGATGGTTTAATGATAACTTTAGGAGTAACGACTTGGAGTGAGCATCCAGCTTTGATTAATGGTGAGAAACGTCCTGTTAAGTTAAACGAGTATGCGGCCCATTTTCCAGTCGTGGAAGTCGATAATCCTTTTTACGGCATTCCACAGGAAAAAACAGTTCGCCAATGGATGCGCCAAGTGCCAGAATCATTCCAATTTATCTTAAAAGCCAATCAATTGATGACCAAGCATGACATGCGTTCACAAATGGCTGCCGACGATGATCAAAGAAGACAGGCGTTTAGTGATTACGTCAAAATGCTTCAACCATTAATTCAGACCAATCAATTAAAGACGGTCTTATTTCAATTCCCACCATATTTCCAACGTAACAATGACAACATTCGCTATCTAATGACCATCCGTGAATTGATGGGAAGAAAGGTGCCAATTGCAGTCGAGTTTAGAAATCCGACATGGACAGAAAAGTCGATGCAAAACTCAATTCAAAATTATTTGAAACGTTTAGGGATGACCTTTGTGATTGCTGATGAACCTCATAACCTAAACGATGGAATTGAGTTATTACCAATGGTGACTACTTCTAAGATGGCGATGTTAAGACTACACGGACGAAATGCCCAAGGATGGTTTAACCAGGACAAGAACTGGCGTAGTCAAAGAACGTTGTATAAATATAGTGAGGACGAATTAAAGCAATTCGCCGACATCGTCACTAAGTTAAACAAAGAAGTCGATGAGGTGTGTGTGATCTTTAACAACAACTCTGGTAGGGATGCCGCACCGAATGCACTACAATTAAAAGAGATGTTGCACGTATCATTTAACGATTTGGCACCAATGCAATTAGATTTGTTCTAAGAGCAATATTATTGACAATTCAAGTATGATATACTAATAGTTAATATTAATTACTGGTTGAAAGGATGATTAACATGGCTGATAACAATACTTTTTATGTTACAACGCCTATCTACTACCCATCAGGACGTTTACATATCGGGAACTCATACACAACTATTGCGTGTGATGCGTTAGCTCGTTACAAACGTGCTGAAGGTTTTGACGTGTTCTTCCTAACAGGAACAGATGAACACGGACTAAAAATCGAAGAAAAGGCAGAATCATTAAACACTACTCCACAAGCATATGTGGATAAGATGGCTGCTCAAATTAAAGACTTATGGAAGAAATTGGACATCTCAAACGACAAGTTCATCAGAACCACTGATGCGCAACACAGAGAAGTTGTTCAAAAGATTTTCCAACAATTATTAGATCAAGGTGATATTTACCTAGGTGAATACTCTGGTTGGTACTCAGTATCTGACGAAGAATACTTCACCGAATCACAATTAGCCGAAGTATACAAAGACGATAATGGCAACGTTATTGGTGGAAAGGCTCCATCAGGACACGAAGTTGAACTAGTGAACGAAAAGTCATACTTCTTCAAGATGAGCAAGTACGCTGATTGGTTATTACAATACTACAAGGATCATCCTGATTTTATTCAACCAGAATCAAGAATGAACGAAATGATTAATAACTTCATCAAACCAGGTCTAGAAGACTTAGCTGTTTCTAGAACATCATTTAGTTGGGGAATTCCTGTTAAATCAAATCCAGAACACGTTGTTTACGTATGGATTGATGCGCTATCAAACTATATTAGTGCGTTAGGATACGATACTGATGATGATTCACTATTCCAAAAATTCTGGCCTGCTGATGTTCACATGGTTGGTAAGGAAATCGTTAGATTCCATACTATCTACTGGCCAATTATCCTACATGCTTTAGGTTTACCATTACCAAAACATGTTATCGGTCACGGTTGGTTAACCATGAAAGACGGTAAGATGTCTAAGTCAAAGGGTAACGTTATTTATCCAGAAGTCTTAGCCGAAAGATACGGTTTGGATGCAGTAAGATACTACTTACTAAAGGCCGTTCCATTTGGTAACGACGGTGTGTTCACACCAGAAGACTTCGTAGATCGTATCAACTACGACCTAGCAAACGACTTAGGAAACTTATTAAACCGTACCGTTTCAATGATTAACAAGTACGAAGACGGTGTGATTCCAGAATTCAAGTCAAACTTCTTAGAACCTGACAAGGAACTAGAAGCACTAAGCAAGGATGTTATTGCTGAATATAAGACTAAGATGGATGAATCACGCTTCTCAGATGCTTTAGCTGCTGTTTGGCAATTAGTTTCTCAAACTAACAAGTACATCGACCAAACTACACCATGGATTCTAGCTAAAAATGAAAACGATGGTGACGCTGAAAAGCTTGCTGATGTAATGGCTCATTTAGCTGCCAGTTTACGTGTAATTGGTCTATTAATTAGCCCAATTATGACTAATGCACCAAAACAAATCTTCACTCAATTAGGTTTAGACGATCAAGCAATTGATTTAACTAACATTGCGATTGAAGACTTACCAACAGGTGGTAAAGTGGTTGCTAAGGGAACTCCAATCTTCCCACGTCTAGACAAGGAAGAAGAAGTTGACTTTATCAAGAACCAAATGACTAAGTCAGACAAGAAAAAGGGTCGTGCAGCCAAAGAAGAAGCGAAGAAACAAGCTCAAGTTGCCCAAGAGGGCGCTGAAAGTGCTGCTGATAAGAAAGAAATCAAGTTCGATACCTTTGAAAAAGTAGAACTAAAAGTTGCCGAAGTTAAGAACGTTGAACGTGTTGAAGGGGCAGACAAGTTATTGAAGTTCACCCTAGATGCAGGTAAGGAAGAAACTACTCAAATCCTTTCAGGAATTGCTAAGTGGTATCCTGACTTCGAAAAACTAATCGGTAAGAAAGTAATCATAGTTTCCAATTTGAAACCTAGAAAGATGCGTGGCCAATTGAGCCAAGGAATGTTACTATCTGTTGAACATGACGATGGCAACATTGAATTAGTTACAATTGGTAGCCAATTTGAAAATGGTGCCACTTTGGAATAATGGTGAGATAACAAACTAAAAAATAGCCATTAATTCAAAATGAATTGATGGCTATTTTTACGATAGGAGCAAATATAATGCAAATTTTTGATTCACATACGCATTTAAACGATGATGCTTTTAGAGGACAAGTGCCAGAATACATCGAACACGCTAAAAAACTAGGTGTTACCAAGATGGCAATTGTTGGATCAAACCGTCAAATGAACGAAGAAGCGATTGAACTAGCTCATCAATACGATAACCTATACGCAATCGTTGGTTTTCATCCAGAAGATGCTTTGAACTATAACGATGAAGAAGAAGCCATCCTATACAAGCAACTACAAGATGACAAGGTGGTTGCCTTAGGCGAAATTGGTCTTGATTACAATCAAAGTACTGCCCCTAAGAAGGCTCAATTCAATGTGTTCAAACGCCAAATCGATATTGCCAAAGAACTTGGGATGCCAATCTCTGTTCATAACCGAGATGCCTTTGAAGATACCTACGCTATTTTAAAGGAAAAAGGAGTTAACAACGGAATAATTCATAGTTTCAATGGTGATGCGCAATGGTTAAACAAGATTATGGATTTAGGGATGTACGTCTCATATTCTGGTGTTGCCAGTTTCAAAAAGACCAAGGAAATCCACGATTCCGTTTCTAAGACACCAATCGATAGAATGCTAGTGGAAACAGATGCACCTTATTTAGCACCTGAACCATTACGTGGTCACCAAAACGAACCGGGTTATACTTTATACACTGTCGAAGCAGTCGCTCGTTTTAGAGATACCACACCAGATAAGATTGCCGATGCAACTTATCAAAACGCACTACGAATTTTTGGATTGGATGAATAATGGAAAAAATCAAAGAAGTAATCGTGGTAGAAGGCCGCGACGATACCAAAAGAATTAAAATGGCGGTCGACTGTGACACCATCGAAACCAGAGGATCAGCGATTGATGACAAGACACTTGCGTTGATTAAGAAGCTAGATAAGCAACGCGGGGTAATCGTCTTCACTGACCCGGACTTTTCTGGTGAACGCATCAGAAAGATTATTACTCAGGAGGTACCAAACGCTAAGCACGCGTTTGTCGATCGTAAAAAGTCGGTACCAACCAAGAGTGATGGATCACTAGGTGTTGAACACGCCAGCGTCGAAACCATCAGAGAGGCGCTAAAAAACGTCTATACAGCAGACACTAATCATGAGAGTGAAATTTCAGTTGCTGATTTAAATGCTGCCAGGGTCATTAATGATTCTGAGGCTAAAATTAGACGTACTCAACTATGTAATGAATTAAAGATTGGATACGTGAATGGGAAACAGCTATTGAAACGACTATCCATGTTTGGAATTACTAAAGAACAATTTAACGAAGCACTAAGTCATATTAAGGAGTAAACAATGCCAAATAATCCAGAAATCGCTAGCCCAGCTAGAACACAAGCAATCTTAAATCGTTTCCATTTATCAGCTAAGAAGAGTTTAGGTCAAAACTTTTTAACTGACTTAAACGTTTTAAACAAGATTGTCGATGCTGCGCATTTAACAGATACAGATAATGTCATCGAAATTGGACCAGGTATCGGTGGTTTAACTGAATTCCTAGCACGTAGTTCAAAACGTGTCCTAGCTTTTGAAATTGACCAAAATTTATTGCCTGTATTGGATGAAACACTAAGTCCCTATGATAATGTCGAAGTGATTAACCAAGACATCCTACAAGCTAATTTACCAGCTATTATCGAAGAAAAATTCAACAACGAACGTCCAATTAAGGTTGTTGCCAACTTACCTTACTACATCACAACTCCAATCATCTTGGATCTATTGAAGGGGAATGCTGAATTCGACAACATTACCGTTATGATGCAAAAAGAAGTTGCTCAAAGACTAGAAGCAAAACCAGGTAGCAAGGATTACGGTTCACTATCAGTGATTATCCAATACCTAAATGATGTTAAGTTAGCATTTGAAGTATCAAGAAAATCATTTATCCCTGCACCAAATGTCGATTCAGCAATCGTGACTTTGGAAAGAAAAGAATCCATTCAAAACGAAGTCTTTGATGAAAAGGCATTTGCTAGTTTTGTAAGGGGATGCTTTGCTCACCGTCGAAAGACCTTATGGAATAACCTACAAGGATTATTCGGTAAGGACGCTGAAACTAAGGAAAAGGTCAAAAACGTCCTAGATGAATTCGACATTCAACCAAGCATTCGTCCTGAAAAACTAACAGTTGATCAATACGTCGATTTAACAAATAAGTTCCATTCTATAAAATTGGTATAATATTATTTGATTATTAAAAAACACTGTGATATAATTTTGATTTTTAATATTTTCCGTGGTATAATGAACCTACTAGAGAGGTGAATATTATGCCAACCAGTTTGACTGACATTAAGAGCCACTTGGACACTCGCCTAGGCGAAAAAGTTGTTGTAACTGTTCAAGTAGGAAGAAACAAAACATTAGAACGACATGGGATGTTAGCAGAAACATTCCCTGCAGTGTTTGTTGTTGAGTTAGAGGAAGATGAAAATCTTAAGAGAGTATCTTACAGCTACACTGATATTCTAACCAAGAACATCGAAATGGATTTTGCCGACGAAGTAAGTGAAGAAGCTTAAAACTAAGAGCTAATAATATTTATTAGCTCTTTTTATTTTGCACTTTTGACAAAATCCGAAAGTTTCACTGACTTTTCATTTTAACTTTAGTATAATGTTATTAAATAATTTAGTTAAATTGGGGGTGTGATACTTGAGAACCGTAGAGAAAGCATGCGCCAAACTTAACCTAGGCTTGGATACGCCGTATCGTCATAAAGACGGCAAAATTGAGTGGAATATGATAATGACCTCGATTGAATTATCTGATTACGTCGAGATTGTTACCGAAAAGGGAAACGGGATTTCCGTTCACTGTAATCGTGTGTTTTTACCACAAGATCATCGCAACTTAGCATATCAAGCAGCATTTCTACTTAAAAAGAAATTTGGAATCCAACAAAAAGTGGATATCCATATCAGAAAGAATATTCCTGTTGCTGCCGGAATGGGTGGAGGATCATCTGATGCTGCAGCTGTTATTCGAGGTCTGAATCGTCTCTGGAACCTACATATGACCGATCAAGAAATGGCAACATTCGGATTGCAACTTGATTCAGACGTTCCTTATTGTGTTTACAGTCAGACTGCGATGGTTACCGGTAAGGGTGATAACATTGAATTAATGCCAAAACTGCCAAAGATGTATTTCGTAATTGTGAAACCAAAGGTTAGTGTTTCAACACCAGAAATCTTAAACAAGATTGATTACGATAAATTAGAACATGTGAATGTTAACGAATTGGCAGAAGCGGTTGAAAAGCAAGACTATGATCAAATCGTTTCTCACATGGGAAATGTATTGGAACCATTGTCTTCAAAGCATCACAGTGAGATTAAAAAGATTAAAGAGAAGTTCGAGAAATACGGTGCTGACAGTGCCCAAATGAGCGGAACTGGACCGACTGTCTTCGGGATTTGTAAGACGGAAAGCCAAGCAAAGCACATTTTTAACAGCATTCGTGGTTTCTGTTCTGAGGTATATATTGTAAGACCTATATAAAAATATCCGTTTAGGTGAAAGTTTAAACGGATATTTTTTTATTATTTCGTTTAAAAAGTATCTTAAATCCGAACATTATGATAAAATTTAGATGTAGTTTTTACTTAATGAGGTGAAAGAATGAAAGCAAAGCGTAGTGCGCGTCTAGTAGATATGACTCGCTACTTAATGGAGAATCCTAATACGGTAGTACCATTGACTTTTTTTGCAAATCGTTATGATTCTGCTAAGTCATCTATTAGTGAAGACCTAACCATTTTACGAAAAACATTTATGGAAACAGGAACTGGTGTATTAGAAACCATTCCCGGTGCCGCTGGTGGAAGTATGTTCATGCCCGGCATTCAAAAACAAGAAGCTAGTCAATTTATTGACGAAGTTCAATCAGCATTAGCTGACAATTCAAGAGTTTTACCTGGTGGATACGTATATATGAACGACCTACTTAACCGTCCATCAATTTTGAGACAAATTGGTCGAATTATTGCGACATTGTACAGTCACAAGAAGATTGATGCTGTATTAACTGTTGCCACTAAGGGTATTCCGGTTGCACAAAGTGTTGCAACCTTATTAAACGTTCCATTCGTGATTGCTAGACATGATTCTAGAATTACTGATGGTTCAACTATCAGTGTGAACTATATTTCTGGTTCTCAAAAGAGAATCGAAAAGATGGTTCTATCAAAACGTAGTTTACCTGCTAATTCCAACGTCTTAATCGTAGATGATTTTCTACGTGGTGGGGGATCAGCCGATGGACTATGTAGTTTAATCAAAGAATTTGATAGTGAAGTTGCCGGAATTGCATTCGTTGCCGAACGTGATTACGAAGGCCAACGTAAGATTAGCGAAGATGATTACACTTCATTATTCAAGATTGATACTAATAACGGTGATATTAAAGTTGATTTAGGTAATTTTACCTACGATAACTTTAGCGACGTCACCAAGGAGGAAGAATAATGACGACTAGAAATACAATTATTTTAGCTGCCGGTAAAGGTACGCGAATGAAGTCAAAACTATACAAAGTTTTGCATCAAGTTTGTGGTCGTACAATGGTTGATTGTGTATTAACACAAGTTGAAAAAATTCATATGGATAACATTGTTACTGTTGTTGGTTTTGGTGCAGAAGACGTTAAAACTCAACTAGGTGACAGAAGCCAATATGCATTACAAGAAAAACAACTAGGAACAGGGGACGCAGTTAAAAAGACTGCCGACATTCTAGAAGATGTTGATGGATCAACAATGGTTGTTAGTGGAGATACTCCATTATTTACAGCTGAAACTTTTAATCACTTGTTTACTCAACACGAAGAAAGCGGTGCAGTTGCGACTGTACTAACTTCAAAAGCACCTAACCCATTTGGTTACGGTCGTATCGTTAGAGATGACAAGGGTAATGTTAACAAGATTGTTGAACAAAAGGATGCCTCAGTTGCCGAACAAAACATCGATGAAATCAACACTGGTGTTTACGTTTTCGATAACCATGAATTATTCGAAGCTCTAAAGAAGGTTAAAAACGATAACGCACAAGGCGAATACTACCTACCAGACGTTATTGGTATCTTCAAAGAAGAAGGTAAGAACGTTGGTGCTTACCAAATGAAGGACTTTGATGAATCAATGGGTGTAAACGATCGTATTGCACTTTCAAAGGCTAACCAAGTAATGCAACAACGCATTAACGAATACCACATGTCAAACGGTGTTACTATGCCAAACCCTAATGACACATATATCGACTTTGGTGTTGAAATTGGTCAAGATACAATCGTAGAACCTGGTGTTCACATTAGTGGTCATACCAAGATTGGTAGTGACTGTAAGATTGGTGCTAACTCAGAAATTAGAGACTGCATCATTCATGACAACGTTACTGTAACTTCATCATTACTTGAAGAATCAGAAATGATGGAAGGCTCAAACATTGGACCATACTCACATCTTCGTCCAGAAGCTAAGATTGGTGAAAATGTTCACCTTGGAAACTTCGTCGAAGTTAAAAAGGCCCAAATTGATGAAGGTACTAAGGTAGGTCACTTAACTTACGTTGGTAACGCTCATCTAGGCAAGAACATCAACGTTGGTTGTGGTGTTATCTTTGCTAACTACGATGGTAAGAACAAGCACAACACCGAAGTGGGTGATAACTCATTTATCGGAAGCAATGCTAACTTGATTGCGCCATTACACATTGATGACCACACATTTATCGCTGCTGGTTCAACTATTACTGATGACGTAAAACAATACGATATGGCGATTGCAAGACAACGTCAAACCAACAAACCAGGATATTTCAAAAAGCTTCCATATGCTGATTAAGAGATAATCCAATGATATTTTATTTATTATTTGTATAATTTTTGAATGAAAAATTATCAATTATAGTGTAAAATTAACTGTGAATTAAGAATATAGTTACGAATTATAGAATTTATTGTTAGGTGGAGGACTTATGGCTGAAAGATATTCTGATCCTAAATTGAAGATTTTCGCTTTAAACTCTAACATTCCTTTGGCAGAAAAAATTGCTGATCGTGTTGGTGTTGATTTAGGTGAAACATCCGTTGACAGATTTAGCGATGGCGAAATTAGAATTAACATTGAAGAAAGTATCCGTGGGGATAACTGTTATATCATTCAATCTACATCAGCTCCCGTTAATGATAATTTAATGGAATTAATGATTATGATTGATGCTCTTAGACGTGCAAGTGCTAAGACAATTAATGTGGTAATCCCATATTATGGTTACGCTAGACAAGACCGTAAGGCTCGTTCTAGAGAACCAATTACTGCAAAGCTAGTTGCTAACATGCTAGAAACTGCTGGAATTGACCGTGTAGTTGCATTGGACCTACATGCTGCTCAAATCCAAGGTTTCTTCGATGTTCCAGTTGATCACATGATGGGTGCACCACTATTAGCTGATCACTTTATTAACCACGGCTGGGACTCAAACGCAGTCGTAGTTTCACCTGACCATGGTGGTGTAGTTCGTGCCCGTGCATTGGCCGAATTCCTAAAGGCACCAATTGCCATCATCGACAAGCGTCGTCCTAAGGCAAACGTTGCTGAAATCATGAACATCATTGGTGATGTTAAAGGTAAGTCATGCTTGATGGTTGATGACATGATTGATACTGCTGGTACTATCACTTTAGGTGCTCAAGCATTGATGGATGCTGGTGCTAAAGAAGTATACGCATGTTGTACACACCCTGTATTATCAGGTCCTGCAATTGATCGTATCCAACAATCACCAATCAAGAAGCTTGTTGTTACTGATACAATTCGCTTACCAAAAGAAAAGCAAATTGATAAGATTGAACAAATCTCAGTTGCTCCATTAATTGGGGACGCAATTAAGCGTATTAACGAAGATCGTGCCGTTAGTCCATTATTCAGCAACCGTTTCAGAAGTAACGCAGAATAATGAATAAACCAAAAAGATTAGGACTGCTAATAGCGTTAGTTGGAATCGTCGTTGCTTTAATAGCAATGGTGTTTAAAGTTAGTGCTATTACGATTAGTAACTATCTATTCTTGATAGGGTTACTATTCACAGTCATTGGCTTGATTGGAGTATTATCCAAGGGACATCTTTTCACTGGATGGCGTATTTTTCACCGTAAGGGTGATGATGAACGTTTTGAAAACGAAAAGATTCCGGCCGATAAAATTGGCGGCATTAAGAATGCCAAAATCGTGGTACGTCCATTTGCACAGTTAACGTTGATAATTGGAATTATCTGGATTGCGTTTGCAATCATTATCACACTATAAAAAAAGAACTCACTTCATTGAAGCGAGTTCTTTTTGTTTATGATTGATTATTTTAAAGCAAAGTTTCTAATGGCGTATGCAACACCGTTTTCCTTATTTGTCTTAGTAACCTTGTCGGCAACTTTCTTTAAGTCGTCAGCAGCATTACCCATGGCAACACCAGTACCTGCGTAAGTAACCATGCTAATGTCGTTACCTTGATCACCGATTGCCATTACGTTTTCAGCGGTGAAGCCTAAACGAGTAGCAAGTTTGCTTAGGGCAGCACCCTTTGAAGCCTTTTGGTTAACGAATTCTAGAAATACGGGTTCACTTCTAACCATTGTTAGGTGGTCTAAGAAGTTTTCTGGAATGTTTGGAATAGCCTTATCGATGATATCTGGATCAGCGATTAGCATTGCCTTAACGATTTCAGTATCGTCAGTAATTTCTTGTGGTTCACGAACACGAATTGGCATTCTCACAAGATAACTTTCAGCCACACTGTATGGACTTAGGTCACGGTTAGTGGTGTAGATATAGTCGGTAGTTTCGATTTGGAAGTTAGTGTTTAACTTGTGGCTTAGTTTTTCTAGTCCGACGAAGTCGTTGTAATCTAAATCAAACTTTTCGATGATGTTAGCATCTGCATCTTGTACTTGAGCACCGTTGAAAGTAATGGCGTATTCGTCATTACCAGAAATGTTTAGTTTCTTTAGGTATGGTTTAACACCAGTCAAAGGACGACCAGTACATAGAACAACTTTGACACCGCTGTTTCTGGCTTCAGTAACAGCATCGATTGTTTCTTGAGCTAAAATGTTTTCTTCGTTTAAAAGGGTACCATCGATATCGATGGCGATTAATTTGATTTCACTCATGGAGAAATCCTCCTTACTTAATTAATTCATCGTTTTTAATGTGTTTTTGAAACTCTTGATAAACTGGTTCGAATAAATCGATGTCACTATCTTTAGATAACATTTCCTTAGGGAAGAAGAAGCGTTCATCACCTAAGTGCTTACCAGTAACGGCACTAACTAGTTGAGATATCTTTGATAGTTCAATCATTGTACCATCGTTTCTTCTAAGTTCAATTTGCGTAGCATGATGTTTTTTGTTTGGATCATAAGCATCATATGGTAAATCAAAACTGTTGTTAACGGCGGTGTAGTAGGTGGTTTCGAAACCAGCTTCTTGAATCCATTTTTGCATGGTTGGAATCAATGATTCAGTTTCATTATTGTATTCTACAGATTTAAGTGGCTTTCTGTTAATAAAACGATCGGCTAAATCAGATAGAATCTTGTCGTCTGAATCAATCCAGTTAATGAAGTAGGTGTTTAGAACACCGTCATCTAGTTTCAAATAGTCATCGATAGTAAAGTCGTTCTTGAAGAATGGCATTAATAGATGTGGAGTTAGGCGGTCATTTTTATCCAATTGACTCGCTAGTTCCTTGGCTCTTTGAAGTAGGTGACTTAGGATAACTTCCATAGAACGTGATACTGGATGGAAGTACACTTGCATGTACATTTGCAAACGAGAGATGATGTAGTCTTCAACGGCATGCATCCCATTGATTTCAAAACAGATACCACCTTCGTAAGGTCTCATCACACGTAAGATTCTAGTTAAGTCAAAGTTACCGTAGTTGGCACCGGTGTTGTACGCATCCCTTAGTAGGTAATCCATTCTATCGGCGTCACATTGACTAGAAATCATTTGAACGACTTGTTGGTTTGGATAAGTATGGTCGATTACGCTAGCAACTTCCTTTGGAAAACTAGGGCTAATCTTGCTTAATACTTGGTTAACCTCGGTCTTTTCAGAAGTGATGATTTCTTGGGTGATTGCTTCGTGATTGGTACCAAAGATGTGTTCAAATGTATGTGAGTAAGCACCGTGTCCGATGTCATGAAGCAATGCTGCACATAGTGCAACTAATCTTTGAGAGTCATCCCAAAGGCCATCTCCATCAACTTTGCTAGGATAGTTTCTAAGGAAACCATCACAGATGCGACGGGTGATTTCGTACACTCCTAAACTGTGGGTGAATCTCGAATGTTCTGCACCATGGAATGTGTATGAAGCAGGACCTAATTGTTTTATTCGTCTTAATCGTTGGAATTCTTTAGTATTAATCAAGTCTAAGATGACTTGGTGTTGTACGTAAATGTAGTTAAGAACCGGATCTCGAAAAACCTTTTCTCGAGGCAGTAGTTTTTCTTGGTATTCCAAATTCTTACCTCCTTACTATTTATATATAAGTTATTTATGCTTATTATAACAAAGTTTTAAATGAAATAATTAATTTTCCGACCATTAATTAATGCATTTATGGACATGTCCGTATATAATATTAGTTTGTGATATATGAAATGAGGGAAGGTGAGTCAGTGTGATGGATAAAAATGAAAATGCTCAAAAGGTTGTTGTGAACTTAAAGACAACTATTTTCCAAGATGCAGAGCGCGAAGACTTTATATTTGAAGAAGTGGGTAGCCTGGTTCAAATGAACAACGGCCTATACCTTCGCTTCACCGAACATCAAGATAATCAAGCGGTAGCAAACGTTACTTTGAAAATTACCGATGAACATGTTCAATTAACTCGCCAAGCCAATGGTGGACATCACTCTAGAATGATTTTTGATGAAAACAAAGATCACGACACAATTTACCAAACTGAGTATGGTCCAATAAAAATTTTGGTCAAAACAAAAGAGTTAAACTATGATTATAATGAAGATATAATGAATGGTAAGCTCGGTATTGACTATGAATTACACTCTGGCGGAATGATTGTAGGAGAATACAATCTTACATTGCAATTTTCTGCTTAAAAAGGTATGATATTAATAGTATTTTGAAAGGACGTGCACCGATTTGAAATTACAAGCCTTAGAAGGTAAAGACAAAAAAGAATTATCAATGGTCGAAGTTGCTCACGCAATTCTTTCTGAACGTGGGGAAGTAATGGCCTTTGCTGATATCGCCAACGAAATCCAAAAATACTTGGGTGATTCTGATGAAGAAATTCGTAAACGATTGGTACAGTTCTACACAGATATGAACGTTGATGGTAGTTTTATTTCTTTAGGTGATAATCTTTGGGGACTAAGAACTTGGTATCCATATGATTCAATCGATGAAGCTACAGTTCATCCTGAAGACGAAGATATCGATCGTCCTAGAAAGAAAAAGCGTCGTAAGGTTAACGCATTCTTAGCTGATGCTTCTGACGATGATGACGTTATCGATTACGATGATGATGATCCAGAAGACCAAGACGACGAATTTGAAGATGCCGATGAAGGTGTCGACGAAACCGACAAGTATCACAAAGATTTAGATGAAATTGACGAAGAGAACGATGTTGACGACGATAACATCCCTGATGGTATCGAAGGCGAATTGTCAGAATTAAACGATGATGACGATGACATCGACGATGATTCTAAAGATTAATTTTTCCTAGAAATAATAATTATATTTCTTGACTATAAACCTAGAACAATGTAATATTATTTTTGGGCTCCTTACAAAAGAGTTTGTAAGGACAATTGATCGATTATAGTAATCAATGACTCCCTATTCTCAATGAATAGGGAGTTTTTAATTTTTACCCTAATAGATTTTATGAGGAGTTTTTTCACATGACTAAATATGTTTTTGTTACTGGTGGGGTTGTTTCTTCACTAGGAAAAGGAATTGTTTCTGCATCACTAGGACGTTTATTAAAAAACCGTGGAATCAACATTACTATTCAAAAGTTTGATCCATACGTTAACGTCGACCCAGGTACTATGAGCCCATACCAACACGGTGAAGTGTTTGTTACTAATGATGGTACTGAAACTGACCTTGATTTAGGTCACTATGAACGTTTCATTGATAATGACTTAAATAAATACTCAAATGTAACTACTGGTAAAATTTATTCAGAAGTATTGAGAAAAGAACGCCGCGGTGACTACTTAGGTGCAACTGTTCAAGTTATTCCTCATATCACTGGTATGATTAAAGAAAAAATCATGCGTGCAGCTAAGGTATCAAACGCTGATATCGTAATTACTGAAATTGGTGGTACTGTTGGTGATATCGAATCACTACCATTCCTAGAAGCTATTCGTCAAATGAAGAGCGAAGTAGGGGATGAAAATGTATTCTACATCCACACCACTTTAATTCCTTACTTACGTGCTGCTGGCGAAATGAAGACTAAGCCAACACAACACTCAGTTAAAGAACTACGTGGTTTAGGTATTCAACCAAACCTATTAGTTGTTAGAACTGAACAAGACGTTACTGATGCAATGAAGAGAAAGATTGCTCTATTCTGTGACGTTAAGCCAGAAGCTGTTGTTGAATCAAAAGATGCTCCAACACTTTACACTGTTCCATTGATGCTAGAAGCTCAAGGTATGGATCAACAAGTTGTTGACCACTTTGGTATTGATGCTCCTAAGGCTGACATGACTGAATGGAAGGCTCTAGAACAAAAAGTACAAAACTTAAAGAATGTTGTTAACATTACTTTAGTTGGTAAATACGTAAAACTAAAGGATGCTTACATTTCAATTACTGAATCATTACGTCATGCTGGTTACCCAGTTGATGCAAAGATTAACCTAAAGATGTTAAATTCAGAACTAGTTACTGAAGATAACGTTGAAGAATTACTTGGCGATGCTGATGGTATTATCGTTCCTGGTGGTTTCGGTGATCGTGGTATCGAAGGTATGATTACTGCAGTTAAGTACGCTCGTGAAAACGACGTGCCTTACCTAGGTGTATGTTTAGGTATGCAAATTGCAAGTATCGAATTCGCTCGTGATGTATTAGGTTACAAAGATGCTAACACTACTGAAATTGACCCAGAAACTCCACACAAGATCATTGACTTAATGGCTGATCAAGCTGATATCGATGGTATGGGTGGTACTCAACGTCTAGGTGCTTACCCATGTAAGCTAAAACCTGGTACTGTAACTGCTGCAGCTTACGGTAACAAGGCTGAAATTTCAGAACGTCACAGACACCGTTACGAATACAACAACGAATACAGAGAAGAAATGGAAGCTCACGGTCTAGTTATTGCCGGTACTTCTCCAGATGATCACTTGGTAGAAGTTGTTGAAATTCCTACTAACAAGTTCTTCGTTGCTGCTCAATACCACCCAGAATTCCTATCACGTCCAACAAGACCTGAAGGATTATTCAAGGCATTCGTTGCAGCTGCACACGAACAACATGAAGAAAACAACAAATAATATGTTTTAAATAAAAGGCCAGGAAGTTTTTCCGGCCTTTTTTTGTTGTTTTTATTAAATGTATGTTTAATTTAGCTGAAACTATTGTATTTTTAATACTTATTATTTAATATTGTTATTGTTCACTATTATTTAGTGAAACTGTAAGCGAGGAATTTAAACAATGAATAAAATGATAATAAAGGGTGGCCATCGTTTATCTGGTAACGTAACCATTGGTGGAGCTAAGAATAGTACTGTTGCATTAATCCCAGCAGCTATTCTAGCCGACACACCAGTGCAATTTGACATGGTGCCAAACATCTTAGATGTACACAATCTAATGGTGATTTTGGAATCAATGAATGTCTCATCAGATTTTGCCGATGGAATATTAAACGTCGACCCAACAACAATAAATGAAAGTGCCTTGCCAAGTAAGGCAATTAAAAGTTTAAGAGCATCATACTACTTCATGGGAGCACTATTAGGACGCTTTGGCCGTGCTAAGATTACTTTCCCTGGTGGAGATAACATCGGTCCTAGACCAATTGACCAACACATCAAGGCTTTCGAAGCAATGGGGGCAAAGGTTGAAAATGATGGGGATGAAATCATCATCACAACCGACGAAGATGGTTTACACGGAGCACAAATCTTTTTAGATGTCGTGTCAGTAGGGGCAACCATCAATGCAATTTTAGCTGCCGTTAAAGCCAAGGGTTCAACTGTCATCAGAAATGCTGCCAAGGAACCAGAAATTATTGATGTCGTTACATTCTTGAATAACATGGGTGCCAAGGTTAGGGGAGCCGGTACAGATGTGATTAGAATCGAAGGGGTTGAATCACTTCGTGCCAAGAACACTCACATCATTATCCCTGATAGAATCGAAGCAGGTACATACCTATCCATGGCTGCTGCATATGGTGACGGTGTGAAGATTCAAAACGTGATTCCAGAACATTTGGAATCATTCATTGCCAAGTTACAAGAAATGGGTATTGATCTACAAATTAACGAAGATAGTATCTACGTTCCAAAGACTGAAGAACTTAAGAACATCGAAATTAAGACAATGCCATATCCTGGATTTGCCACTGATTTACAACAACCAATTACGCCACTACTACTAATGGCTGCTGGCGATAGTACAATCATTGACACTATTTATCCAAAGAGAACCAAGCACATCTCCGAACTAAAGAAGATGGGTGCCAAGATTAGATACGATGAAGGTAACGGTACCATCATCGTAAGTCATACTGACGGACTTGTTGGCTCAAAGATTGAAGCAGGGGAAATTCGTGCCGGAGCATCAGAAATGATTGCCGGTTTAATGGCACAAGGAACAACTGTGATTGATAATGCTGACAACATTTTACGTGGCTATGACAACATCATTGATAAGCTAACTAATCTAAATGCTGTCGTTGAATTAGTTAACGACGAAAGTTAATTTTCGTGTTGAATTAACTTCTATTTAGTGTTACTATAATCAAGTCGACTAAACGATAATCTCTGAATCAACATATGATACAGGGCAAAGGAGCGATTTATAATGAAACAAGGAATTCATCCAGAATACCGCCAAGTGGTATTCCAAGATACAAGTACTGGTTTTAAATTCATGGCTGGTTCAACTATGAACTCAGCTGAAACTATCACTATGGATGATGGTAATGAATACCCATTAGTACGTCTTGAAATTTCTTCAGATTCTCATCCATTCTACACTGGCCGTGAAAAGTTCACTCAAGCCGATGGTGCTGTGGATCGTTTCAACAAGAAATACGGTTTCAAGTAAAGATAAAAAAAGACATATCCGTTTCGGGTATGTCTTTTTTTTACATATTTAACACATAGTCAATCCATTTTGGCATCGCTTCGTTAATTTGATTAAATGTTAAATCAAAATTACCGGTATACCAAGGATCTGCGATTTCTTCACCTTGCATTCCATCGATAACATCTAAGCAAAGATGAATCTTGTGGGCTTGGTCCTTTGGTGCCCAGTGAAGCAGGTTGTTCATGTTTTCGTAATCCATTCCAATGATTAAATCGTATTTTTTGAAATCAGATGATTCGATTTGTCTTGAATGTTGACCCGCATAGCTAATTTGTTTTTGGTCCAACAATTTACGAACTTCTGGGTGTGGCGGATTACCGATTTCTTCGGTACTTGTTGCAGCTGAATCAACTGCAATTTCATTTTCCAATCCACGCTCTTTTACGATCTTGCTAAAAATGGCCTGAGCCATTGCAGAACGACAAACGTTTCCATGGCACACAAATAAGACTTTTTTCAAAGTAGTCACGTCCCCATTAATTATTATCCATTAAACATATTAACAGTGTTTTGACAATTAGTTAATAGTTTTTATAAGACCTCATTAAAAATAAAGGATTGTCTCATAAAGGATTGAAAAATCGCATTTAAAATAATTTCTCGTTTCATGTTATAATATGTGTAACACTTATCGAACTGATGAAATGGAGATTTATTAGATATGAAAATGTCACTTACAGAAGTTGCTCGTGCAGTTTCTGCGCAAAACGATATTAGCGAATATGAAGATATTGATATTACTAGTGTTGCTTTTGATAGCAGGGAACTAACAGACGGGGCACTATTTGTGCCACTTGTTAGTCAAAACGATGGTCACGACTACATTCAAAGTGCAATTGATAATGGTGCAGTAGCAACTTTCTGGCAAAAAGGCCACGGAAATGCTCCAACAGATTTTCCAATTATCGTTGTAGATAATACATTAGAAGCACTACAAAGATTAAGCCAATATTACTTGGCTAAGATTAATCCTAAGGTTGTCGCAATTACTGGAAGTAATGGAAAGACTACTACTAAGGATATGGTTGCTTCGGTATTATCCACTCAATTCAATGTTACTAAGACTCATGCTAACTTCAATAACGAAATTGGTGTGCCAATGACCATTTTGGATATGGAACCAAACACTGAAGTATTGGTTGTTGAAATGGGAATGGATCGTCCAGGCCAATTAGATTTCTTGAGTCACTTAGTTGAACCAGACGTTGCTGCCATCACAATGATTGGTGAAGCCCACATTGAATTCTTTGGTACTCGTGACAAGATTGCCGATGCCAAGATGGAAATCGTAAACGGACTAAAAGAAGATGGTATTTTCGTTTATAACGGTGACGAACCACTACTAGAAAGTCGTAGTGAATCACTACCATTCAAACGTACTTTTGGTTTGACCGAAGATGATGATTTTTATGCTTACGACATTTCTGGAACAGAAGTGCAGACCACATTCAAGGTTAATAAGTACTCAGATGTTGAATTCAAGATTCCAATGATTGGTGAATATAATGTTAACAACGCATTGGTAGCAATCACCATCGGTGACCTATACAGAATCAGAGAAGAAAACATCCAAAAGGCATTATTGAATGTTAATTTGACTAATAATCGTACCGAATGGATTGAAGGAAGTAAACACGAAATGATCCTTTCAGACGTATATAATTCAAATCCTACTGCTGTTAAAGAAGTAGTGAACGCATTTACTCAAGAAAAGATTGAGGGCCGTAAAATTGCCGTTTTAGGTGATATGTTAGAACTAGGTGATCAATCAATCGAATTGCACGAATCACTAGCCGAAGTATTAGATCCAAAAGAAGTCCAAAGCGTGTACTTAATTGGTCCTGATATGAAGTACTTGTACGACAAGCTAAGTTCAGTTTATCCATCAGAAAATCTTTTCTACTTTAAGGCAGACCAATTGGATGATTTATACGACCAATTAAATGCTGAAATTTATGAAGGTGACCAAGTACTATTGAAAGCTAGTCACGGAATTCATTTAGAAAAACTATTAGATAAACTAACAAATTAATATAGGTAATTCATTTGCTAATTTGACCCAAAAGGGTTATATTAGTCTAGTTACATTTTTTAGAACACGGAATTTTTATAATCAAGTGATTAGCGCATTAACGGGAACGGACTCTTCCTTAGCTAATGACGGTATTATATTGAATGTTTCGTTTAGGAGGAAACATATTTGAAGTTTAGAGAATTAGGTCTTTCAGAAGATCTATTAAAAGCGATTGAAGACAAGGGTTTTAAGGAAGCCACTCCAATCCAAGCAGAAACAATTCCTTTATCCCTACAAGGTAAGGATGTTTTAGGACAAGCACAAACAGGTACAGGTAAGACAGCTGCTTTTGCTCTTCCTATTATTGAACACGTTGATTTAGACAATCCAAACGTGCAAGCATTAGTTATTTCACCAACTCGTGAACTAGCTATTCAAACTCAAGGCGAAATTAGTCGTTTTGGAAAAGAAAAGGGCGTTAAGGCTGTATCAGTTTTTGGTGGTTCTGACATCAGAAGACAAATCCAAAGCTTAAAGCGTAAACCACAAGTTGTTGTGGGTACTCCTGGACGTTTATTGGATCATATCAACAGACGTACATTAAAATTAGACCATGTTAAGACATTGGTTCTAGATGAAGCCGATGACATGTTGGACATGGGATTCCTAGATGATATTGAAAGTATCGTAAAACAAGTTCCAGAAGAAAGACAAACATTGTTATTCTCTGCAACTATGCCACCACAAATCAAGCGTGTTGGTGTTCAATTCATGAAGGACCCTCAACAAGTTACTATCAAGGCTAAAGAATTAACTACTGATTTAGTAGATCAATACTACATTAGAGTAAAACAATTTGAAAAGTTTGATATCATGACTAGATTCTTTGATATCCAAGCACCTAAGGTAACTATCGTATTCTGTCGTACTAAGCGTCGTGTAGACGAAGTTTCTAAGGGACTTCTACTACGCGGATACCGTGCAGCAGGAATTCATGGTGACTTAACTCAAAACCGTCGTTCACAAATCATGAAGGACTTCAAGCATGATAAGGTTGACGTTTTAGTTGCAACCGACGTTGCTGCTAGAGGTATTGATATCTCAAGTGTTACTCACGTATACAACTACGATATCCCTCAAGATTCAGAAAGTTACGTTCACAGAATTGGTCGTACCGGTCGTGCCGGACGTCATGGTGTTTCAATGACTTTTGTTGAACCAAACGAAACTAGTTACTTAAGAGACATTGAAAAGCTAACTAAGGTTAGAATGTTACCTCTTAAGCCACCTTCAGCTGATGAAGCATTGAAGGGTCAACTAGAAGTAGCTACTAAGGAAATTGGTTCATTAATCGAAAAGACTAAGATGGAACCATTCTCAGAAGCTTCTGACGAATTGTTAGAAAAATACGATGCTAAGGAATTAGTATCAGTGCTATTAAGCAAGATGACTAGAAACCAAGTTAAGGTTCACATCACTGCTGAAAAGCCACTTCCTAACAAGAACAAGCGCGGTCATGGTGGTGGATATCACCGTGGCGGTGGTAACCGTCGTGGTGGTTTCAAGCGTGGCGGTAACAGAAATGGTGGCGGAAACCGTCGTCGTTACAATGGTAATGGCGGAGGCAACCACCGTGATGATCACAAGAAGGGTAACCGTTCATCAAACCACAAGCGCCCAAACAAGTCATTTACAATTAAAAACAAAGATTAATAACAAAAAAGCTGTTGATATGAAAATTTGTCAATAGCTTTTTTTTACATAAAGAACTACAATAAAAGGAAATGCCCATTATTAATTGGAGGAAAGATTAATATGGTAGTAGGAACTCATAGAAATGCACAAATACTAATTAGTAAGAGTGCTTTATATCATAATATTAGTAACGAAAAGAAACGTTTAAAAAATAACGAATACTTATTCATGGTCGTAAAGGCCAATGGATACGGCCACGGGGCAGTCGCAGTAGCACACGAAGCGAAGAAGGCTGGCGCCGATGGTTTTTGTGTGGCCATTTTAGATGAAGCATTACAACTAAGGGATGCTGGTTTTGACGAACCAATCCTAGTGTTAGGGATTACCGATGTGAAACATGCATCATTAATGGCAGAAAAAAACATTTCAGCAACCATCTCATCCATTGATTGGTTGAGAGCAGCCGATGAACAACTAGCTCAAAAGAATCTACCAAAGCTAAATGTTCATGTCGGTTTGGATACTGGAATGGGTAGAATTGGTTTTCAAGACAAAAATTCACTTAAAGAAGCGGTCGATTTCTTGAATCAATCTGATACCTTGAACTTTGAGGGGATTTTTACACACTTCTCAACCGCTGATACACATAACGTAAAGTATTTTAATTTGCAAGTTGAACGATTTAATGATTTAATTTCAGTTATAGATACATTACCAAAATATGTACATGTGTCTAATTCAGCTACTAGCTTGTGGCATAGTGAATTTAACTGCAACATGATCAGATTTGGTGTTGCTGGTTATGGTTTAAATCCATCTGGTGGGGAACTAGACCTACCATATGAATTAAAACCAGCACTTAGTTTAACAACAGAAGTTGTCTACTGTAAGAAAATTGATGCAGGTCGTTCAGTTGGATATGGCGCGACATACACATCCAATCAACCTGAATGGATTGCCACAGTTCCAGTTGGTTATGCCGATGGAATTGTGCGAGCATTACAAGGTTTCTCACTACTAGTTAATGGCAAGTTCTGCCCAATCGTCGGTAGAGTATGCATGGATCAACTAATGATTAAACTAGATGAACCAGTGAAGCCAGGCACAAAAGTTACAATTGTGGGTCAAGACGGTAAAGAAAAGATTACTTTACAAGACATTGCGTCATATTGTGATACAATTCATTATGAAGTGGCTTGCTTACTCACTGATAGACTACCACGCATTGTGGTAGAATAACCCGTTTTAAGAGGATTAATCAATGCAATCTAAGAATCGATATGTTTATTCACTTCTAAGCACAGCTACATCAAGTAACAAAGCAGAAATATCACATCCTAGAATGAATGTTTCCATTGATACACATACTAGGATTGTGGTTAATCCATGTTTTAACGATTATTTGATAGTCCAGAATTTAATTGCTGGGTACACTGAGATGACCGATATCAATCGTGCTATTTCAAAGGAATTCACTTTTTGTGAAGCCTCAAGTGTGCATCACATTACGTTTTCAGAATTCAGATGAATTCATTATAGATAGGGGATGTTAGAATGGCTAACGTTGAAATCAAACGTGGCGACGTTTTTTATGCTGACCTATCACCAGTTGTTGGTTCCGAACAGGGTGGAATGAGACCGGTATTAATCATCCAGAACAATATCGGGAATCACTATAGTCCTACCGTGATTGTTGCCGCAATTACTGCTAGAATTTCAAAGCCAAAGATGCCTACTCACGTAGCTATTAGTGCTGATAAGACCCGAATCGAAAAAGATTCAGTTATCCTATTAGAACAAATTAGAACAATTGATAAACAACGATTACATGATCGAGTAGATCACTTAAGTGATAAGTTTATGAAACGAGTGGACGAGTCATTGAAATTAAGTATTGGTGTACAGTAAAACATACATAAAAAAAGGATGCGAATTTAATTCGCATCCTTTTTTGTTTCGATAATGTTATTTCTCGTCCGCTAAATCTTCAATTTCTGCAATTTTAAAGCCTTTACGTTCTAATGCAGCAGTGATTCGTTTTAACAATTTCTTATCTACTTCTTCGGGAAGGGTGAACATAACTCTATGTACCAATTCACCTTCTTGACCATCTAGACTGATAACACTGGCAATTGCAGTGTATTTAGTGATGATTCTAGACATTGATTCTAGATCACCACGATTACCAGGAGCTAGAACAGTTAGAACATAGCTGCCTACGTTTACGTTCCATGATTGTGAAAGCATGTCCAATAAACGAGTGTGGGTCAAGATACCGTAGAAACGATTATTATCATCCAATACAGCGATATAAGGTAAATCCTTAATCGAAAAGAAAATGTGGAAGAAGGCTGAATTAACATTGATGAACTTAGTGGCATTCTTTAATAGGGTAGTAACAGGTTGTGACATATCACCACCGTTAGATTTGTGACGGTAGATATGCATCTTGTAGATGTTACCTCTAAAGATCGTACCAGTTTCGTCTAAGATAGGAATACATCTGTAACCAGATTCTTCCAAGGTTTCAAGAGCTTGTTCTAATGAAACGTTTTCTGAAACTGTGACTAAGCTGCCTTTAGGTTTAACCAATGACTTCAATAGCATAACATAACCTCCTTTTGAATTATTAGAATTTTTCTCATAATCTAATTTTAACATAAATTGATGACTTTGTGGCGATAAATCAACAATTGCCCAAAATAAAAAGCCGGGGAGCAAAGTGCACCTCGACTTAATATCTAATCAAGTTAATCGATTATTTTAAAGCTTCCATACCTTTTTCGGCAGTTTCCTTTAAGGTCTTACCTGAAGCTTCCATCTTAGCTTTTTCTTCATCGCTTAGAGGAACTTCGATAACTTGCTTAATACCTGATGCGTTAACAACAGCTGGAGTACCGATGTAGATATCGTTTAAACCATATTCGCCGTTAACTGGAGCACCAACAGGTAGTACTGAGTTTTCGTCACGTAAGATTGCACGTGAAATTCTCATTAGGGCAGTTGCAACACCGTAGAAAGTAGCACCTTTCTTGTTGATGATTGTGTATGCCTTGTTTCTAGTTTCATCTTCTAATTGTAGTAAGTCATCTTTGCTTACGCCAGCATCTTTAGCTACGTCTAATAGAGGACGTGAACCAACAGTTGCTTCGTCAATAGCAGCAAATTCTGAGTCACCATGTTCACCCATGATGTATGCGTTAACGTCAGCAGGGTTAACACCTAACTTCTTAGCAACAGCAACTTGGAAACGAGTAGTATCCAATGAAGTACCTGAACCTACAACCTTTTCCTTTGGCCAACCTGAAAGTTTTTGAACACCGTAAGTTAAGATGTCAACTGGGTTAGCAGCAACTAAGAAAATACCCTTAAATCCTGACTTAACAACTTCAGGAACGATTGATGAAAGAATCTTTAGGTTCTTTCCAACTAGATCTAGTCTAGTTTCACCTGGTTTTTGAGGTGCACCGGCAGTGATAACAACTAAGTCAGCATCTGCACAGTCACTGTAATCACCAGCGTAAATGTTCTTAGGAGCAGTAAATACTTGAGCATCTTCTAAGTCAAGTGCGTCTCCTTCGATACGATCTCTAATAATATCAACGATGACGAATTCTTCGCCTAGTCCTTGTTGCATCATAGCAAATGCGTATGAAGAACCAACGGCACCGTCACCAACTAAAACAACTTTTTGATGTTTTAAAGCCACAATAATCATCCCTTCAAAAACATATTTAAATCTACAACTGAATTATATCATTAATTTGGAAATTAGTAATTACAAAGCGCTAAAAAAACGAATAGTTTTCTATATTTCTATAAGCGACGGGATAAATATTGGATTGCATACTATGATATAATTTACATATTAATTGAGCGAAAAAAGGAGCGGATTTTTTATGAAGATGATTGTGGGATTAGGAAACGTGGGACCACAATATAAGGAAACCAGACACAACACTGGTTTTATGGTAGTAGACGAGTTTGCCGACAAGCATGGCGTTGAATTATCAACACAAAAGATGGAAGCAAAGATTGGATCAACTAACATTAACGGTGAAAAGGTTATGTTAGTCGAGCCACTAACATTTATGAACGAATCAGGTCGTTCAGTTGGACCTTTAATGAAGTTCTTTAAGTTAGATTTAAGCGATTTAATAGTAATATATGATGATATGGATTTACCGATTGGAAAAATTAGATTGAGAAACCATGGATCAGCCGGTGGTCATAATGGAATTAAGAGTTTAATTGCTCATTTAGGCACCGACAAGTTTAACCGTATCAAGGTGGGAACAGACCACCCAACCAAAGAAAGCGTCGTTAACTATGTATTAGGTCACTTTACAGACGACCAAAAACCAGGATTAAACCAAGCAATTGACAACAGTGTTTCAGCACTAGAAGAATTTATCGATGGGGAAGAATTCAACAAGCTAGAAAACAAGTACAACTAATATTTAGAGGGGATAACTATTTTGGAATTAAGTCAATTTTTCACACAACTGCCACAATACGATGAGATTGTTAATGATTTAGCACCCAAACATCGTCAGTTAGTGACTGGTTTATCAGGTTCTGCGAAGACAATGATGATTGCTGCATTGTTCAAATCAACAAAGAAAAACTTCTTGATTGTGACTGATACTTTATCCAGATGTGATGATATTGTTGAAGATTTACAAAATGTTGTCTCCGAAGATGATGTATTAGAATTTCCAGTCGAAGAAGTTTTAGCCGCAGAAGTTGCCACCAGTTCACCTGAATACAAGGCCACTCGTGTGCAAGCTTTATCAAAACTATTAAGCGATGAACCTAAGATTATCGTAACGTCTGTTTCCGGTACTAAGCGTATTTTGCCGGAACCAGACGATTTTTCTGATGCTAAATTAACCATCTCAATCGACGATGAAGTTAATTTAGATGAACTAAGAAACAAACTATTTCAAATGGGATACACACCTGAAAAGATGGTGGCAGCACCAGGTGAATTTTCACTTCGTGGATCAATTATCGATATTTATCCATTGAATTCAGAGTATCCAGTTCGAATTGATTTATTCGATACCGATGTCGATTCGTTGAGATATTTTGACGTATCTAATCAAAGAAGTTTGGAAAATATTGAAACCATCTCAGTACTACCAGCGACTGATATGGTATTAAACGAATCACAAAGACAACAAGCAGTTGCTAATTTAACGCAACTACGTGATAAACGTTTAGCAAAACTAGATAACGATGAACTAAAGCAACGTTTAAGCGATGCGGTTTCAACCATGATTGATGATGCCAATGAAGGAATCATTGATCCGGATTGGATAATGTATGCTAAAGCGATGTATGAAAACGAAACGACCATCTTTGACTACTTGGACGATGATGGTGTCGTCTTATTCGATGACTACAGTCGTATTTTAGAAAACAGTCAACAACTAGTCGAAGAAGAACAATCGTGGGCTAATGATAAGTTTGACCATGGTGAAATTGCATCAACTGATTTGTTTAGCGTGGACTTTAGAGAACACTTCCACAAAATTAATCAGGCCGAAATTTTAATGTCATTGTTCCAAAAGGGGATTGGGAACCTTAAGTTGACCCAATTAAATGATATTAAGGTGCGTCCAATGCAAAAGTTCTTCGGACAAATGCCGCTATTGAAGACTGAAATCGATAGATGGCACAAACAGGATGACACCGTTGTAATCTTGGTGAAGGACAAGGCCAGAATGCAAAAGGTATCGCAAACATTGACTGACTTTGAAATTGAATCGGTTCAAACCACCAGTGATAACATCTTGGAACACCAAGTCCAAGTCGTCAGTGAACGTTTAAAGAATGGGTTCGAACTACCAATTAAACAATTGGCGGTAATTACCGAATCAGAAATGTTTACGACCGTTCACAAGAAGAGACCACGTCGTCAAACCTTCTCCAATGCGGAACGAATCAAGAGTTATGCTGATTTGAAACCGGGCGACTATGTTGTTCATGCTAACCACGGGATTGGTAAGTATGAAGGGATGAAGACCATGGAAGTCGACGGTAAGCACCAAGACTACATGACCATCGCTTACCAAAAGAACGCGAAGTTGTTCATTCCGGTGACGCAATTAAACTTAATTCAAAAGTACGTTTCATCCGAAGACAAACACCCACGTGTTAACAAATTGGGTGGCAGTGAATGGCAAAAGACGAAGTCAAAGGTCCAAGGAAAGATTGAAGATATCGCCGATGACCTAATTGACTTATACGCTAAGCGTTCCAACCAGGTTGGATATGCCTTCCCAGAAGATGACGAATACCAAGAAGAGTTTGAAGGAGCATTCCCATACCAACCAACCCCTGATCAGGTGAAGAGTTCCGAAGAAATTAAAAAGGATATGGAACAACCACATCCAATGGACCGTTTGCTGGTTGGGGATGTTGGTTACGGTAAGACCGAAGTAGCATTACACGCAGCCTTTAAGGCGGTCGAAGCAGGTAAACAGGTTGCTTTTTTGGTACCAACTACCGTATTGGCACAACAACACTACGAAACAATGGTGAACCGTTTTGAAGGCTTCCCAGTATCAGTAGCCGTGCTATCTCGTTTCAGAACCAAGAAGCAGGTCGAAGAGACCAAAAAAGGTTTACTAGATGGGTCAATCGATATCGTTGTCGGAACCCATCGTTTGCTATCTGATGACATCAAGTTCGCCGACTTAGGATTATTGATGGTCGATGAGGAACAACGATTTGGTGTTAAGCACAAGGAAAAGATTAAGCAACTAAAATCTAATGTTGATGTTTTGACACTAACTGCAACCCCAATTCCTCGAACTTTGAACATGTCGATGATGGGAGTTCGTGACCTATCAGTTATCGAAACTCCACCAGCAAACCGTTATCCAATTCAAACATACGTAATGGAAGAAAATGCCGGCGCAATCCGTGAGGGGATTACCCGTGAAATGCATCGGGGAGGCCAAGTCTTCTTCATGCACAACCGTGTTTCAGACATTGAAGACACCGTCATGAAGTTACAAACATTGGTACCGGATGCTAGAATTGCTTACATTCACGGTCAAATGACCGAAAATCAATTGGAAACCATCCTATATGATTTCGTTAACGGTGAATACGATGTGTTAGTAACCACAACAATCATCGAAACCGGGGTCGACATTCCAAACGCCAATACGTTATTTGTCGAAGATGCCGATCACATGGGACTATCCCAGTTGTACCAAATTCGTGGAAGAATTGGTCGTTCCAACCGTGTCGCTTATGCGTACTTTATGTATAAACCAAACAAGGTGTTGACCGAAGTATCCGAAAACCGTTTGGAAGCCATTAGGGACTTTACCGAACTAGGTTCTGGTTTCAAGATTGCCATGCGTGACTTATCACTTCGTGGTGCCGGGAACCTATTAGGTAAGCAACAATCTGGATTTGTCGATTCTGTTGGTTATGATATGTATACTCAAATGTTGGCGGATGCGGTGGCAACTAAACGTGGTCGTCGTGCTGAACAAAGAGTTGACACAACCGTCGAAATGGACGTGGAAGCATACTTGCCTAGCGAATATATTCAAGATGAAAAGCAAAAGATTGAATTGTATAAACGAATTAGACAAATGCAAAACGATGATCAATATCGTGAACTACAGTCTGATTTAATTGACCGTTTCGGTGATTATCCAACCGCGGTTGAAAACCTTTTAACAATCAGTCGCATTAAGATGTACGCCGACTCATCGTTAATTGAAAAGATTAGACAAACACCAAAACAAATCACAGTCACTCTATCAACGATTGGAACTCAATTCTATGACAGCAAGCAAGTGCTAAAGGCAATTGCACAAACTGAATTCAGATCAATGGTTGGTACTGCTAACGGCAAGATGCAAATTACCTTAATCATTCAACCTAATATGGATGAACAAAAGTGGTTAGGTGAATTGAGTAAGTTTGTCGAAGCATTGGATAAAGAACACACAGGAAACTTAACAAATGAAAAATGACAATAAACTATCAGTGATAATGAAGGGTGCGATGATTTTATCAATCGCCTCTTTGATTAGTAAGGTTTTAAGTGCCGTTTATCGTGTACCATTTCAAAACTTGGTGGGAAACATTGGATTCTACGTTTTCCAACAGGTTTATCCAATCTATGGAATTGGGATGGTATTAGCTTTAAGTGGGATGCCAATTATTATTTCACGTGTTATCGCTGAACAGGAAACAACATTGCAGAAAAAAGCCCTTTTAAGACAGCTGTTTATCATGCTTTCAATCTTTGGTGGTTTGATATTTATCATCTTCCAGATTAAGGCA
The DNA here is from genome assembly GCF_026535805.1 of Lactobacillus sp. B3795. Classification (NCBI taxonomy): domain Bacteria; kingdom Bacillati; phylum Bacillota; class Bacilli; order Lactobacillales; family Lactobacillaceae; genus Lactobacillus; species Lactobacillus sp. B3795. The sequence continues at coordinate 10,644 of NZ_JAFNPE010000012.1, read as the reverse complement.
ACATCGATTGCTGCTCTAATGGGTGACATCAGATTAGATAGTTTGATTCGCGCAGTCAGCTGGATGTTTTTAATGATGCCAATACTGGCCTGTTTAAGAGGGTACTTCCAAGCAACCTTGATTATGAAACCAACCGCTTATTCGCAGGTCGTAGAACAGGTGATTCGAGTTGGGTTAATCATTGCAGCCGCATACGTTGGCGTTAGACACCACGTGGATCCATACACAATTGGAACCTATGCGATGGTGGCAACACCGGTAGCTGAAATTTTCTCTGTAGCTATCCTAATTCGATATTATGCGGTGGATATTAAACGACTACCTAGTCAAAAGGTGATGTCGTATCAATCATTATTGAAGCGATTATTGTTTGAAGGTGGCACAATCTGCATGCTTTCATCTTTAATGGTATTAATGCAATTAGTCGATTCGTTTACCGTCCGAAAAGGATTGTTATTAAACGGATTGAACTTGATTGATTCACAGGCTGTCAAAGGAATTTACGATCGTGGCCAACCACTGGTTCAATTAGGTTTGGTAATTGCGACATCGTTTGCTTCTGCCATCTTGCCATCATTAAGTTTGGCCTATTCCAAGAAACAAATGAAGTCGTTTCATAACCTAGCATCTGAAATGCTTAGGGTTAGCATGTTTATGACCGTAGGTGTTGCAGTAGGGATGATTAGCTTGATGCCACTAATTAACCGCTTGCTATTTAACAGTGGTCAACAAAACACCACAATTAGTATTTTTATGATTAGTGTGGTTTTAACAACGATGATTACGATTTATAGTAGTATTTTGCAGAGTGCAAATCACTTTAAAATTACCATTATCGCGATTATATTAGGGTTAGCCTCTAAGATATTGATTACTAAAGAAATGGTTGCCCATATGGGAATAGCGGGTGCAAGTATCTCCACCGTAATTAGTTTGTTATTAATGCTAATCGTGGAAGTGAAGTTCGCACCAACTGACATCGTTAAAATTGAACATAAGTGGAGCTTCTTATGGAAGTTAACAGTGATTGCTTTGGTGATGTTGTTCATCGAAATGATCTTGATGAACCTATTTGGATCAATTCACTTGGTTCACAGTCAAAGATTAAGTGCCATCATCTCACTATGTTTCTTAGTTCCAATCGGGGCATCCGTCTTCGGTGTCTTAGCAATTAAGTGGAAACTATTAACATATCAAGAATGGCAATCAGTGCCAGTAGTAAATAAGTTTATAGATAGGTGGATGTCGAAATGAGATTAGACAAGTTTTTAAAGATTTCAAGAATTATCAAAAGAAGAACAGTAGCAAAGGATATTGCTGATCAAGGTCGCATTACCATTAATGACCGTGTGGCAAAATCATCATCAGACGTTAAGTCAAACGATAAACTAGTGATTAAGTTTGGTAACAAGACATTAACTGTTCAAGTTAACCAATTGTTCGAAACCACTAAAAAGGCTGATGCAGATAGAATGTACACAGTTTTGGATGAACAATACGAAAGAGATTTCAACGCCGAATAATTAAAATTTAGTTACAAAATTAATTATCTATTTATTTTTTTTAAGAATCATCTATACTATTAAGTAGCAAATTGAGGAGGGGATACCATGGATGTTGATAAGGTTCATCAATTGAATAATCAATACACGAAGATCAAGCAATCTCGACATCAAGAAATTTTACGCAGTCGAAAAAAACGTGGAATTATCCTGGTAAGCTTCTTCCTCGTCGTTATCTTAATGTTGGTTGCACAAATCTTTATAACTAAATCTAAGATTAGCAACGTTTCTGAACAACAATTTCAAACCAAGAAGGAACTTAAGAAGAGTAAAATTGATAATCAAAAGCTAAAGCAAAATATTAAGCAGTTACATGACAAGGACTACATCCAAAAAGTAATTCGTGAAAAATACTATTACACCAAGCCAGGAGAGACGGTTTACAGTCTTCCAGGGGATGTTTCAAAGGATGTAACTCAAAATTAAAATGGTATGAAAAAATACCATTTTTTTTATACAATTATCATTTAAATGGTGCTATACTAAAGTTACTAATCATTATTAGGAGGACAAATTTTTTTATGGCAATTGAAGTTGGAGCAAAAGTTTCCGGCAAAGTATCAGGAATCACTAATTTTGGTGCTTTTGTTGATCTAGGCGAACACAAAACAGGATTGGTTCACATTAGTGAAATTTCTGATGGCTATATCAAAGATATCAAAGATGTATTAAAAGTTGGCGATGACGTTAAAGTTAAGGTTCTAAGTGTTGGTGACGATGGTAAGATTGCTTTATCAATCAGAAAAGCAGTTGATAAGCCTGCCGAACCACAAAGAAGAGAACAACCAAAGATGGCCCATGGACATTCAAATCATGGTAAGTTTGGTGATAACCGTCATCACAATGATAACCATAAAAATAACAAGGCTAGTTTCGATGACTTAATGGACAGTTTCCTAAAGGAAAGTGAAAGCAGACTAGCTACAATCAAGAAAAATACTGAAGGTAAGCGTGGAGGCCGTGGCGGTCGCCGTAGTTAACCAAATAAAAAATGATTGGGGTAGATTACCTTAATCATTTTATTTTTACCAAAAATGTGACTAAAAGGGGACGGTATTAATGCCGGAACAAAATATTACCCAGCAAAAATTTAATCGATTGATTGAGAGTAAGGATTGGTTTAACCAGTCAGATTCTGTGGTTATCGCAGTATCTGCAGGCGTTGATTCAATGGCGTTACTTAACCTAATGATGAACTTGCCCAAAAAGAATCGACCTGAATTGATTGTTGCTCACGTTAATCACCATTTACGAGCTCAGAGCGCAGAGGAAGAACAATATATCAGAAATTTCTGTCAAAGCCACAACATCAAAATTGAAGTTGGTAATTGGGAAGAACAGTTCCATCCAAGTAATGGAATTGAGATGGCAGCCAGAAAATATAGGTATGACTTTTTTTCAAAGGTCGTCAAAGACAATAATTCACGTATATTATTAACAGCACATCATGCTAATGACCAAGCTGAGACGGTCTTAATGCGACTAATTCGTGGAGCGTTTGTAAAGGATCTAGTCGGGATTAAGGAAAGTCGTAAGTTTAATGATGGTCGATTGATTCGTCCACTACTAGGGTTTAGCAAGAAAGAACTAACTCAATACATGCAAACCCTATCAATTAAATGGTATGAAGATGACACTAATCAAAAACTAGATGTCACTAGAAACAGAATTAGGCATCGATTGATTCCGTTTGTTGAAGAAGAAAACAGTCGTGGAATTGAACATGTGAATGACTTTTCACACCAACTGAACTCAATGAAGAAACAAAATGATTTCTTCTTTGAGAAGTTAACAAAAGATATTGGTGTTGATACCAATACTTTTGAGTTAAGTGCATTCTTGGAATTGCCTGACTACGTTCAAGCCGGATTGATTGATTATTTAATTGATCAATATGTGGTTGATGGTATAAACGTCGATATCGTACATCAGGTGACCTCACTACTTAATAATGATGAAAAGCCACAGGGTGTTGTTGAGTTATCGAATGATTTGAGCATAAAAAAGGAATATAATAAATTTTTATTAGAAAATATCAATCAAAACCAAATAACTGGATTTAAAAACGATTATTTTGTGGTAACATTGAATAAATGGTATTTCGAAGATGATATCCAGTGGATGATTACGGATCATTTTGATGTTTCAGATGACGAAGCGAAACGAGTTTCTCGTTTTAATCTATTGGATTCAGAATTCCCATTGATTGTACAAAAGACGCAAAATCGTGATAGAATAACGCTTAAAAATGGTGGCCATCAAACGGCTAAGCGACTGTTTATTAACAAGAAGATACCTGTTGATAAGAGGCAATCTGCCAATAGCTTGATGACTGATCAGGGAAGGCTATTAGCCGTTTTAGGCTACAGTGAATCTGTATCTATCGATAACTCTAAAGCTAGAGTTTATACATTAATCATTAAATAAAGTATGTGGAAGGAGAAACTAATGAACAACGACATTCTAAAAACCTTATACAGTAAGGAAGACATCACAGACGCTTGTCGCAGATTAGGTCAACAAATTACAACTGATTACAAAGACAGAAAACCAGTGGTAGTTGGTGTATTGAAAGGTGCTATTTTCTTCATGACAGATATTGTCAGAGAAATGGACCTATACATGGACATCGATTTTATTGACGTTTCAAGTTACCATGGAGGTACTGCATCAAGCGGAACCATTGAATTAATGAAAGATATTGATGTGGATGTTAACGGTAGGGATGTTATTTTCATTGAAGATATTATCGATACTGGTAGAACATTGAAATATTTAGAAGACCTATTAGCTGAACGCGGTGCTAGATCAATTAAGGTATGTACTTTAATGGACAAGCCTGAAGGAAGAGTAGTCGAAGCCAAGGCCGATTACGTTGGTTTAGAAGTACCAAACGAATTCGTTGTTGGATATGGTTTAGATTACCAAGGCAAGTATCGTAACCTTCCATATGTTGGAGTATTAAAACCAGAGGTTTATTCAGACAAATAAATGGTTAATTCTTCTGAAAAATGATAATATATGCTTCGTGTTATGTATTGAAAAAATGGCGGGTCTCACCATGTTATTTTTAATACATAAACAAGCATTGAACACAGGAGGCAATTGATGCGTAATAACAATAATAAAGGATTATTCAAGAACAGCCTGTTCTACATAGTGTGCTTCTTGATTGTCTTGGGAGTTACTTTCTTTGTCACATCAAAGAACGGTCAACCTCAAAACAAGGAATTGCAATCTAGTCAGTTTGTTCAAGAACTAAAAGATAACAAAATTAAGAGCTTTTCAATTCAACCAGAAAATGGTGTTTACACTGTTTCTGGTGAATACAGAAAAGCCCAAAGCGTTAAATCAAACAATTCTGGTAGCATTTTATTCAGTAATACCAAGAGTGAAACTAAGGTTTCATCATTCAAGACTAAGGTTTTGAAGAACAACGGTACTATTAATGAAATTACAAACTACGCTAAGAAGAATAACGTTAAGATGGGTGCCAAGGATGCCGACACAGACGGTGGCTTCTGGTCAAACCTAATCTTCTCATTACTACCAATGCTGATTATCATTATTTTCTTCTTCGTTATGATGAACCAAATGGGTGGTAAGAATGGTAGCAAGGGCGGCATCATGGGTGTTGGCAAGTCAAAGGCTAAACCAACCAAGAGTGATGTTCGTTTTACAGATGTTGCTGGTGAAGAAGAAGAAAAGCAAGAACTTGTTGAAATCGTTGAATTCTTAAAGGATCCAAAGAAGTTCACCAAGTTAGGTGCTAAGATTCCTCATGGTGTCCTATTAGAAGGACCTCCAGGAACTGGTAAAACTTTACTAGCTAAAGCCGTATCAGGTGAAGCTGGTGTTCCATTCTACTCAATTTCAGGTTCTGATTTCGTTGAAATGTTTGTTGGGGTTGGAGCTAGTCGTGTTCGTGACTTATTCACACAGGCTAAAAAAGAAGCTCCAGCAATCATTTTCATTGATGAAATTGATGCTGTTGGTAGAAAACGTGGTAACGGCATGGGCGGTGGCCATGATGAAAGAGAACAAACCTTGAACCAACTATTGGTTGAAATGGATGGTTTCTCAGGTAATGATGGTGTTATCGTTATTGCTGCAACTAACCGTGCTGACGTATTGGATCCTGCCTTGACTCGTCCAGGTCGTTTTGACCGTAAGGTACTAGTTGGTAGACCAGACGTTAAGGGTAGAGAAGCAATCTTAAAGGTACATGCTAAGAACAAGCCAATCGCTGATAACGTTGACTTGCATGAAATTGCTAAACAAACTCCTGGTTTTGTTGGTGCCGATTTAGCTAACTTGTTAAACGAAGCTGCTTTATTAGCTGCTAGAAGAAACAAGTCAGAAATTGGTCCATCAGAATTGGATGAAGCTGAAGACCGTGTAATTGCTGGTCCAGCTAAGAAAGATAAAGTTGTTAGTCAAAAAGAACAAAACATTGTTGCCAACCACGAAGCTGGTCACACAATTGTTGGTTTAGTTCTAAACGATGCTCGTGTCGTTCACAAGGTAACTATCGTTCCTCGTGGACGTGCTGGGGGATACGCAATTATGCTTCCAAGAGAAGATCAACAATTGCTATCTAAGAAGAACGCAATGGAACAACTTGCTGGTCTAATGGGTGGTAGAACTGCCGAAGAAATTATCTTCGACTCATTGTCTTCAGGTGCTTCTAATGATTTCGAACAAGCTACTAACTTAGCTCGTGCTATGGTTACTCAATATGGTATGAGTGAAAAGCTAGGAACTGTTCAATTGGAAAGTCCAAACGATGACCCATACGCAAGAAGATATTCTGAAAAGACTGCTTCAGTTATTGATGAAGAAGTAAGAAGATTAATTGATGAAGCTCATGGTCAAGCTCATGATATTATTGAGCAACACCGTGAACAACATAAGGTAATCGCTGACGCATTGCTTAAGTACGAAACATTAGACGAAAAGGAAATCTTGAGTCTATACCGTACTGGTAAGATGCCAGAAGGAAACACTTCAAGTGATAACGAAGATGCTTCTTTTGAAGAAAGCAAAGAACAACTAGAACAAAAAGAAAATCAACATCAAGATAATGATGAAGACTAACTAATAGAGCGTGGGTTGAATTTATTTGACTCACGCTTTTTTAGGTGATTATGGAGGAATAAAAAATGGCAGACTATTTAACAAAGAGTGTCACTAAAGACGGTATGTTTAGAGCATACGCAATGGAAGCTACTGGCGTAGTTGACGAAGCACAAAAAGATCATAAAACATGGCCTGTATCTTCAGCGGTATTAGGTCGTTCATTGGTAGCTAGTTTATTATTAGCTACATCAGTATTAAAGGGTAAGGAAACAATGACTGTAAAGGTATTGGGTGATGGCCCTGCCGGCCCAGTATTGGTTGACGTCGACGCAAATGGTCACGTTAAGGGATACATTCACAATCCACACGTTGATTTACCATTAAACAAGCACCACAAGCTAGATGTTGGTGGCGCCGTTGGGCAAGGTAGCCTAGAAGTAATGAAAAATCTAGGTGGCGATGAACCATACGTAAGTAACGTTCAACTAGTTTCAGGTGAAATTGGTGATGACTTTACTTTCTACCTAGCTCAATCAGAACAAATTCCATCAGCTGTTGGTGTATCTGTATACGTAAATGAAGATGGAACCATTGGTGCTGCCGGTGGATACTTAATTCAAGTACTACCTGGCGCATCAGATGATGCAATCAGCAAACTAGAAGAACGTTTGAAGTCAATTCCAATGATTTCAGAACTATTCCTATCAAAACAAAAGCCAGAAGACATCTTGAAACTGATTTTTGGTGAAGACAACATCGATATCCTACAAAACATGCCTGTAGAATTTAAGTGTGATTGTTCAAAAGAAAAGTTCGGTGAAAAGATTGCCGGTTTAAACGATAAGGAAATCCAAGCCATGATTGATGAAGACCATGGAGCAAAGGTTATCTGTAACTTCTGTGAAACCGAATATAACTACAGTGAAGACGACTTGAGAGCATTGTTGTCCGATAATTCAGATTCAAAAGAATAGTAAGTATGCAGTTTTAATTTTAGTGTGATATTATATTTATCATGCTAAACGTGTTTAATATTGAGGTGAATATAAATGGAATGGAAAATCGGAGATGTTACAATCCCCAATCAAGTAGTTGTTGCTCCAATGGCTGGGGTTACTAACACTGCTTTTAGAATGATTTGTAAAGAATCAGGAGCCGGACTTGTTGTCTGTGAAATGATTTCTGATCGTGGTTTAATGTACAAGAACAAGAAGACGCTAAGTATGTTGGATATCGATCCAAAGGAACATCCAATGAGTATTCAAATTTTTGGTGGAACTAAGGAAACCCTTGTTGAAGGGGCTAAGTTTATCGACCAAGAAACTGATGCCGATATCATTGATATCAACATGGGCTGCCCTGTAAATAAGGTTATTAAGACTGACGCTGGTTCAAAATGGCTATTGGATCCTAACAAGGTATATGAAATGGTTTCATACGTTACTGACGCTGTTAAGAAACCAGTTACTGTTAAGATGAGAACTGGATGGGATGAAGACCACGTATACGCAGTTCAAAATGCATTGATGGCAGAAAAGGCCGGTGCTTCAGCGATTGCAATGCACGGTAGAACTAGAAAACAAATGTACACTGGTAGCGCCGACTGGGATGTTTTAAAACAAGTTGCTGATGCTTTGACAATTCCATTTATGGGTAATGGGGATGTTAGAACTCCTCAAGAAGCTAAGAAGATGTTAGACGAAGTTGGAGCAGACGCCGTAATGATTGGTCGTGCCGCTGAAGGTAACCCATGGATGCTACAACAAACCAGACACTATCTAGAAACTGGTGAACTATTGAAAGAACCTACAGTTGATGAAAAGATTGCAACTGCTAAGGAACATCTACACCGTTTAGTTGGTGTTAAGGGTGAATTTACTGGTCCTCGTGAATTTAGAGGCCAAGCTGCATACTACCTAAAGGGTATTTCTCACTCAGCTAGAGCTAAGGTAGCTTTGAACAATGCAGAGACTGAAGAAGAAATGGACGATATTTTCGACAATTTCCTTGAAAAGACTCATAAAAGAGCAGCAAAAAATGCGGATTTAAGTGAAATGTAATTTTTTAAATTATTTTATGGTATTATGTTAATATAAAATAATTTATTCTGATGGAGGTTTTACTGTGGCACAAGAAAAGCAAATGAATGACCAATTGCGAGTTCGTCGCCAAAAGATGAATGAATTACGAGAAGAAGGGGTCGACCCATTCGGTAGCCGTTTTGAACGTACTCATTTAGCTAAACAATTACACGATAAGTACAACGATAGTACTAAAGAAGAACTAGAGGAAGAAAATCTAAAAGTTGTTATCGCTGGACGTATGGTTGCAAAACGTGGAAAAGGTAAGGTAGGTTTTGGTGATTTACAAGATCGTACCGGTAGAATTCAACTATACGTAAGAAAAGATGAAGTAGGTGAAGACAACTACCATTTCTTCAAGCGTGCCGACTTAGGTGACCATTTAGGTATCGAAGGTGAACTAATTAAGACAGACATGGGTGAATTAACTGTTAAGGCTACTCATGTAACTTTCTTATCAAAGGCTTTGCGTCCATTGCCAGACAAGTACCATGGTCTACAAAACAAGGAACAAAAATACCGTCAAAGATATCTTGATTTGATTTCAAACCGTGATAGTTTTGACCGTTTCCAAAAACGTAGCAAGATTATTTCTGCAATCAGAAACTACCTTGACAATGAAATGGATTGTACTGAAGTAGAAACACCTGTACTACACAACCAAGCTGGTGGTGCTAGTGCACGTCCATTTATTACTCACCACAATGCATTAGACATCGACTTATACCTACGTATCGCACTAGAACTACACTTAAAACGTCTAATCGTTGGTGGTATGGAACGTGTATACGAAATCGGTCGTGTATTCAGAAATGAAGGTATGGATCAAAACCATAATCCAGAATTTACTGAATTAGAATCATACATTGCATACTTCGACTTCCATGATGTTATGGATGAAACTGAAGGTATTTTCAAGGCAGCTGCTAAGGTTGTTACTGACAACGGTATTATTAACTACCGTGGTGAAGAAGTAGACTTTAACAAGCCATTTGAACGTTTACACATGGTAGACGCAATCAAAGAATTTACTGGAATTGATTTCTGGAAAGAAATGAGTCTAGAAGAAGCTAGAAAACTTGCTGACAAGAACAACATTGAATACCAAGATTTCTGGACTGTTGGCCACATTATCAACGAATTCTTCGAAGAAAAGGTTCAACCAGAAATTAAGAACCCAACATTCATCTACGGTCACCCGGTAGAAATCTCACCATTAGCTAAGAAGAACGCTGATGATCCAAGATTTACTGACCGTTTTGAACTATATGTTGAAGGTATGGAATACGCTAACGCATTCTCTGAATTAAATGATCCAATCGATCAAAAGGAAAGATTCCAAGCTCAAGCTGCTGAAAAGGCTAACGGTAACGATGAAGCACAACCGGTCGACTTAGACTACGTTGAAGCTCTAGAATACGGTATGCCACCAACAGGGGGACTAGGTATCGGTATTGACCGTCTGGTTATGTTATTAACTGACGCTGAATCAATCAGAGATGTTCTACTATTCCCAACAATGAGACCAGAAGATAACTCAGAACAAGACTAAGATCTACAACTAAGCGTAAAGAATTGATTAATTTCAATTCTTTACGCTTTTTTTGTTGAAAGTGGTTGACGATGTTCCACAAACTTGATAATATATTAAATGTTGTTTGAAAGACGAACAGCTAGAAAAAATAAATATAAAAAGTTGTTGACATAACAACGATTGCATGGCATAATATTTATTGTTGTCGTTAAGAGATAACGTTAATAAATTTGATTGCTTGAAAAAAGTTGTTGACATTGTTTCACAACTTTGATATAATTAAGAAGTCGTAATTTAGACATATAAATGGTAGATCTTTGAAAACTGAACAAGATTGATAATCGATGATGTGTAAGGAACTTACAACTTGGTTGTAAGAATTAAACAT
>NZ_JAFNPE010000011.1:0-33719 GCF_026535805.1 Lactobacillus sp. B3795 | reverse complement strand
ATGGCAGCTAATTTTAATTCTTTAGAAAACATAAAAGAACCCCTTAAGTTAGATTTCTCCAACTCAAGGGGTTCAGTTCAAACTGCCAAAACTTGGCAGCTCTTTTTAATGATCATAATTCGAACCATTATACTTATAATTATAGTATTTTCCTTCATTTTCTTTTTGTATAAATATATCAAATCGATGTAGCTTAACAGACTCTTCATACTTAAACTGGATTGTCTTCATTTCATGAATTCCTGCAAACAATCCGAAAATAATTACTAAAAGCCATCCAATTACATGGTTAATAGCTTTTGATGGTTTCTTGTTACCATACTTTCTTTGTCCTTCTTCTTGTGATTGCTGACATAGCAACACAAAGATTACTATCCATCCAAAAATTGGAACTAGCAATAACAATAAGAACCATCCAGATATATTAGCATCGTGTAGTCTTCTGCACGTACTAAATATTAGACTAATTGAAACGAAATACTTACAGAAATAAAAAATAAACCCGAAGCATTTTAAAAGTCTTACTCCAGATGCAGAATCATGTAACGAACCGTAACTCAATGTCCAAATCAAATTGAATACCACAACGAAAATCATCATCCATGCGAAACCCAACCAGTATTCTTTTCTAGAAGAACATCCAGCAATAGTATATAAATGTTTAAAGTAGCCTTTTAGAACATCCGTTGAACTGGTCTTATTTTTATCAATAATTATTTGATTATCACCTTGGTTAGATCCACAGAAACTGCAAAAAATATCACTATATGCCATTTGGTTTCCACAGTTTGAACAATACTTTACACTCATTTAAAATCCCTTTCCAGCTTTGTTACAAACGATAAAGCATAAAATGCATCTCGTTGATATATATTCCGATGTATATCAACGCTGCTAACATTGAATAAATTACATACAGCACAATTATCCAAATCTTTTTGGACTTATCCATACTAACGTTTCTATACTTATTGCCGTTTACAACGGATTTTTGACAAAAAATGACAAGTAACGATATTAGACCCAAAAGAGGAATGAAGCCAAGAAAAATAAAACGTCCAGATAAGTTAGTATCATGTAATCTTCTAACGGCAACAGATAAAGATGCAATCGCTATTACACTGGATACAAGTCCTAATATAACTGAAATCGAAAACAGAACAGCTGGATGAATTTCAGAAAATACAATCGCTGATCTGTAGTTAATACCAACGTATGCATTTATATAAAGGACCCCAAACAATGCTATCCGATTGAATAAGTAGAACCACCAATATTCAGCTCTGGTGGCAACACCACTTAAGTTAAATGCATTTTTCAAGCACTTGGTTACGGCATCCGTAACGCGAATCCTTTTAGTGCTATCTTTCTCTAAATTATTTGTAGAGTTATTTTCTATGTACGATTGTCTTGTTCCACAATTTGCACAAAAAGAATCCTTTACGGATAGTTCAGCACCGCAGTTTGAACAATATTTTATTTTCATTCATTAATCAATCCTTTATATGTATTATATTTCAAAGATACTATGAGTAAGATGTCTTTTCTATAAAGGTTAAAGCATTCTTATCATGAATAAAAAATACAAATCAACATTTAACTAAACATTACTTTGCTTTTAATAAAAAAAGAACTGCCAAAACTTGGCAGCTCTTTTTGATAGATATTATAGGTCGTAACCAATCATGATATTCTTGAAGGCATTTAAGCAGCCTTTATCAATGCGTTGGTTTAAGAATCTTTCGTTAGTAATATTAGCGTTATCGAAGTATGAAGAAGACATGTTAACTTCTGGGCATAGTTCGATGAACTTCTTAATCATGTTATCGTCAAATGAATGTGGTTGAACATCAATGCTTAGACCAAATTCTTGGTGGTAGAAGCACATTACCATTTGTTTTAGTAATACCGTCATAGCACGATTTGGAACGGTTGTGATGTCAGCTTCAACCTTTAGGACATCATAGTAACGATCAAACAATTGGTATTGGGCGTTGTAACCTTGAACCACGTTGATTCTGGCAACTTTGATGTTTTCCATTGAGTAACCTGAATCTAACATGTCTTGTTCACGTTTTGATAATTCATCGCTCTTAATGTATTTGATTGGGTCAGTTCTTAGGATCATTTCCATGTTAGGAATGTCATCCTTAGAAGATGTGACTGGCTTGTAAACCATACTATTGAATTGGAATGATGTTTCTTTTGACATTGAGGCGTCAATGTTTTGAGCATTGTTATAACGCGCTTGTTCTACCTCTCCGTGGTTCTTAATTACTACGTATATAATTACCGCTAAAGCAATGATGATACCGATAGTAATCGCTAATATTGGATTAGCTACCACACATAAAAGTAAAAATATTAGAACTAACGCTCCTGAACAACCTAATCTCATCTACTAACACTCCAATCATCCTTAAAAAATCATTACAATTCCATTATAATATTTTTTCACTTTATATTACAGAAAAAATACACAAAAAAAGAGCCATAACGGCTCTTTTTTGAATTAGTTGATAGAAATTGAGTGCTTTGATTCCTTTTCCGCTGATTTAGGTACCATGATATCCAAGATACCACCGTCATACTTAGCACCAATCTTATCAGTGTCCGCATCAGGTAAGTAGAATGAACGACTGACATCGCTAGATGTTCTTTCGCTTCTAATCAACTTACCGTCTTCATCTTTTTGTTCCTTATTCAAATCGTGAATAGCATGGATTGTTAAGGTATCGTTTTCGTAATTAATGTTGATATCTTCCTTCTTAAATCCAGGTAGTTCAGCTTTAACTTCGAATTCATCATCATTTTCGATAACATCTGTCTTCATCTTTGAAGAGTTAGCCATGTTTCTGCCTAATCCATCAAAGAAGTTGCTCATTGGATCCATAAAGTCGTTGAATACATTGTTTCTTAGTTCGTTTGCCATAAGATATCCCTCCTATTATTTGAGTTAATTAGTTAATGCTGATTTTGTGTGCTTCTTCATCCTTAACTTCTTGCTTTGGTAATGTAATCTTTAAAATACCGCCATCGTAGTCGGCAGCTACATTATCAATATCGATATCAGGTAGGTAGAATGCACGAGCGATGTTGCTTGAAGTGCGTTCCTTTCTTAATACCTTACCTTCCTTGTTGGTGTCTTCCTTGCTCAAGTCATGTGTAGCATGAATACTTAGAGTATCGTTGTTGTAATCTAGATGAATTTCATCCTTCTTGAAACCAGGTAATTCAGAGCTTACTACGTAATTATCTTCGTTTTCAATAACGTCAGTCTTCATTTGATTACCAGCAACTGAATTGAAGAAATTCTTACCAAAGTCACCGAAGAAATCGTTCATTGGATCAAATACATTGAAGTCTCTGTTTCTTAATTCGTTAGCCATAATCAAAGCCCCTTTTCATTATTTTATTTTCAATATTTAGTTGGTAGTTATTTATTCCCTATCAACAATTCTTATATTAGTCAGTATTGGTCAAATAGTCAAGAGAAAACTAGCACTTAATTTCATCAAGTGCTAAAAATGTGTTATAAACGTTGATATATCAATGTTTATTTTTAATAAAAAATTTAAAAAAGATACAAAAAAAAGACGATTCAATCGAAGAATCGTCTTTTTAATCAAAGTTTTTTATTTAAACATTGCACCGTAAGCCCAACCAATAAATTTACCTTGGTAGTAAGCCTTGTAGTAGTACTTCTTCCAGCCGTCTTTCTTAGCACGTTGGGTGATTTGTACTGGGGTGTATGCGTATCCGGTACCGTAGTTAGTAACATGAATATCAGCGAATCCACTGTTACCAACGTGATTGTAGAAGTTTACCTTTGGGTGCATTCTAACAATCTTAGTTGCGCGGTACTTAGAATAAGTAACGTTGGTTACCAAACCGTTGGTATTGATCCAACCTAATACCTTACCGTTTTGTAGAACACGGTAGTAAGTACGACCATTTGAAGTATTCTTAGCTATTGAGTTAATAGTAACTCGCTTGGTTGCGTAAGAATTACTCTTATGAACGGCCTTAGTGTTCTTCTTGTAATGGTTATCACCAGGGACGTGGTTGTAAATCTTCAAACCAGTACCACCTGCAATAGTCATTGATTTATTAACGGCAGTGTAATTAACATTCTTAACTACTGCTTTTTTCTTTGTCTTAGTAGTTGTTGTTGATGCTGAGTTATCACTATTGTTATTTGAATCATTGCTATTGTTAGTGTTGTTATCACCATTGGTGTTATTGTTGCTGTTAGCATTGTTGTCGCTGTTGGCATTATTGTCACCATTGGTATTGTTTGAATCATTACTATTGTTATTTGTGTTGGCAGCTTGTTGGTTAGCTTGGCTAGCCGCATTCTGTTGCGCAGCACTTTGTTTATTGTTTACCTTATTAGAAGATTGGTCACTCTTTGGCGCTTTAATCTTTGGTATTGGAGCAGGATTATTGGCATCGGCAATATCACCAATGAACCAGTTAGCATCCTTTGAGGTAAACATACTTGCATCTAGGTTTTTACCTAATGCATTTGAATGGAATTTATCAGTAAATTGCCATAGAACATGTTCTCTTGCGGGTTCATTGTTTTGGTATGCGGCTAACCAGTAACCGTCATAGTTAGCAACTGAGCTAGCTGCGTTTTGCACCATGAAATTAGCGTATGAGTAGAACAGAATCTTACGTTGACCAACTAATGGTCTCAATGCCTTCAACCATGCATCGGTTGATTCATTGGTTCCACCAGAAGTAACGGTTTGTGATTCATAGTCATTTACGTAAAATCTTGCACGTGGTGCACGGCTGTATAGCACCTTAGCTTCATATGCGGCATCACTAGGATTTTCGTATTGACTAAATGAGTATACCCCGTATGGGATACCGTACTTGTCCATTAGATCACGATTGTGTTCAAATGTCTTGTCGGCATAGGCACTACCATATTGCACTCTCAAAATAACAAATGGTACTTCATTTTTTAATTGTTGGGCTTGGGTATCGGTAAGACTGCCTTGCCATTCTGACATGTCATAAACGGTATTTGATGTGTTAGCGTTGCTTGCATCAGCCATCGCTGGTACAGAGGTGCTAGCAAGCATCAAACCGATTACGGCAACAATCGAAAACCATAATCCTTTTTTTCTCATATAAAGATATAAAGAAATTAAAAAATTAATTTATATCTTATACACCTCCTCTTATCGTTTTATCATTATTGCATATTGTAACAGAGCCGGAGGGGTAAAAGAAAGCCAATTCCATATTAAATTTTAGAAAAACTTTGTAATATTTAATATTTTATAAATTAATATTTACTGTAAAAATTGATCCAGTTGGGTGATTATCACGGACATGAATTCGACCATGGTGTTGATCGACTATCCATTTAGCGATTGATAATCCCAGACCAGTTCCCCCAGTCTTTGAATTTCTAGACTTATCTGTACGGTAGAAACGTTCAAAGATACGCGCCTTGTCTTCGTCAGGAACACCGTTTCCAGTATCTGAAACCACAATCTTTAGATTACTGTGGTTCTTTACAATTTTAACAGCAACGGTGCCACCCTTTGGTGTGTATTTCATCGCGTTATCAATTAGGATAACCACCAATTGTTTAATCAAGTCGGCATCAATATGGCCAGTTCCATCGACATCGATAGTGTCGACAAATGACTTGTTTTGACTTGTGGCAATCTCATTGAATGGTGACAAGACACCTTCAAAGAATGGTTTCAATTCGACATCGGAGAGTTGCGCTTGGACGATGTTGGAATCAGAACGTGCTAGCGTCAATAGTCGTTGGGTTAAGACCTTTAGATGCTTAACCTCTTCTAATGTCGTCGATACCGGTTGAATCTGATCGACGACTTTATCGTTTGGTTTGGTTAGCAAGAATTCCATTTGGTTTTGAATAACCGTCAATGGAGTTCTCAATTCATGGGCGGCGTTGGAACTAAATTCCTTTTGTCTGTGCCATGAATTAATGATTGGTTTCATACTCGACTTAGATAGGTAGTAAGCAATTAAAATCGCGATTGCCCAGAAGAATATCAAGGTCACAATCAATGCTTCGACGAAACTGTGTAGGGCAAGTAAATCAGCATCGATATTTTGCAAAATCAATACATAATTACCCGCATATTCAGGATTGGTGTTGTCGTCGGACACCTTTAATAGAATCCCTCTAAACGTGGTCACATAATTGTGAGACCACAAAGTAATTTCTTCAACTTGATTTAATTTTCTATTCTTAACGGTCAACTTACTCAATAGCTTGTAGTTTCTTTGACCAAGCATCCCTCTATTGGAAATAATTCCCTTTTTATTGAAGACAATCACGTTAGTCTGAAAATCACTATTGTTGTAGTTGTTAAACGGATTAAAGCCGCCGGGACGTTGATTAACACTCAATGGACCTTCATTGGCGTAAGTATTTCTTTCAATTCGTTCCTTTTGGCGGTTCAATCCAGCGTCGATGTTGGAGTAAATCGACTTTTGGAAGAAGAAGTAAACAATTAATCCTAAAATCGCAAATAAAATCGCAAAACCAATTAGTTCCTTAATGAATAACTTAATTTGTTGTTTGTGCTCTAAGATGCGATCTCTCATTGATTAGATCCTTCAAGCATGTACCCTACGTTTCTTAGGGTCTTGATTGGGTTTTCTCCAGAAATTTGTTTAATCTTCTTTCTTAAGTTACTCATGTATACCTCAACTACTGATAATGAAGTTTCAGAATCAAATCCCCATAAACGATCGAAGATTTGGTCCTTGGTAATAATAGTAGAAGGATTTTGCATGAAGTAGACCAATAGGTCGTATTCTTTTCCGTTTAGTTTCAATTCTTGATGTTGGTATTCAACGTAGTGGCGACCTAAATCAACATTAAATTCGCCCACTGACAATGTGTTGTTGTTACCAAGACGACCTGTTCTCTTTAACAAGGCCTTTACACGAAGGATTAGTTCTTCTCGATGGAATGGCTTAGTTAAGTAATCGTCGGCGCCTAATTCGAACCCATGCACCTTATCGGCCATGGTGTCCTTGGCAGTCAAAATTAAAACGGGCATGTCGATTTCGTCGTCTACACGCCAATGTTTTAAGATATCGTATCCACTGACTTCCGGTAGCATTAAATCTAAAATTGCGATGTCATAGATGTTATCTTGGCCCATCATTTGGCCTTCAAAACCATCATTTACCACCGTTGTGTTTCCGATTGGTGATAAGAATTGAGCCACACTGGCTGCTAAGTTTTCGTCGTCTTCGACGATTAAGATATTTAAACCATCCATGTTAATCATTCCTTTCGATTTCAATTAATTTTGTTATTTAAGTTAAGTTTATGATTGCTTTAAGATTAGTTTAATTTTCTTAAACTAGACTTAAATCATTCCAAAAAAGGAAGTGCCCAACCATGATAAATATTTTGCGGCAGTTTTTTAAATTCGGAATTATTGGTCTTATCAATACTATTCTAACTTATCTTATCTATTCAATGTTGTATAAAGCAACTTCTCCTACTTTTGCAATGGCGATTGGATACGGTATTACATCGATTATTGGTCTAACCATTAATCAAAAGTGGGTATTTAAAGCCAACCATGACTGGATGATCGTCGTTAAATACTACCTTACTTACCTTTTAACATGGACATTGAGTATCTTAGTGACCGAGGTGGCAAGTAACTATTTCCACGTTATTGCCAGCATTATCCCCCTAATCACACTTCTAGTCACTACGCCTACTAACTTCCTATTAAGTAAGTATTGGGTATTTAGAAAAACTGAATTAAAGGAGGCATCTGCCAATGAATGAACCGACAGACAAGAAGCCTAACTTCTTCCAACGACATAAAGTCGATTGGGTGTTAGCTATTATTCTCCTAATTGCATTAGGCTTGTACGGTTACGGAACATGGAAGACTGGTTCTGCCAACGACTTCTATACTTCCGCCATCACTAGTATGACCCAGAGTTTTAAAAACTTCTGGTATGCCAGTTTTGATCCAGCCGGATACATCACTGTCGATAAACCACCTGTTGCCCTATGGTTCATGGCTATCTCAGCTAAAATCCTAGGTGTTTCAAACTTCAGTGTGGTCCTACCATCAGTATTATTCGGTGTCGGATCCGTCTACCTAATGTATCGACTAGTAACTCCTTACTTTGGTCGATTCGCGGGTAGAATCGCAGCGTTAGTAATGACAATTACCCCCATTGTTGTTGCTGACTCTCGTACCAACAATATGGATGCTACTCTAATCTACTTCCTATTGTTAGCAATCTGGATGCTACAAAAATCCATTAACAAGCACAACATGTACTGGTTAATCGGAAGTTTTGCTACCATCGGATTCGCGTTTAACATTAAAATGCTACAAGCTTTCATGATTATTCCAGCAATGCTTATCTTCTACTGGTTAGCATCAAACGATTCATGGAAGAAAAAGATTGGTAAGTTATCACTTGCCACAATCGCTTTAGTCGTATTCACCCTATCATGGCCACTATCAGTTGACATGACATCAGCTAATAACCGTCCATATGAAGGTGGATCACAACACAACTCAGTATTAGAACTAGCCTTTGGATACAACGGTACTCAAAGATTACTAGGTCAAACTACTGGTACCGGTGGTGCTTTCAAGGGTATGGGTAGCAGCTCTTCTAAGAGTTCTAACCAACCTGGTGGTAACACCAAATCAAACAGCAACAACAAGATGACGCCACCAAGTGGCAAGATGGGTAAGTTTAACCCATCTAAGAATATGAAATCTCGTGGTAACTTCCCTGGTGGAAACAACCGCGGTGGTATGAAGATGAACGGTAAAGGCGGCATGGGTGGTGCCGGTGGTGCATTTAACATCGGAACTGCTGGTCCTCTTCGTCTATTCCAATCAGCTTTAGGACCACAAATTAGTTGGTTATTACCATTCTCGATTATCGGTATGATTGCCGCATTCATCGGCTTCGCTGATCCTAAGCGTAAATGGTACCAACTTACTACTCGTCAAAAACACACTGTTTTATGGACAGGTTGGTTAGTTCCGGTTTACGGATTCTTCTCCGTAGCTAGTTTCTTCCATCCTTACTACACCATCATGTTAGCTCCCGCCATTGCAGCACTTGCTGGACTTGGGTTAGCAGCTATGCTGGACTTGTTTAAACGTTTCGGTCTAAACAATTACAAGGCATACTTCCTACCACTAGCAATCGTTGTTACTGCCGGACTACAAGCATGGTATGTATCAAGCTACTACGCATGGTTAAGTGTCTTAATCCTAGTCGTAGCAGTTCTAGCAAGTATCTTATTACTTGTCTTCAAAGCTAAACCTGCCGGAAAGGCTATCGTTATCGTAGGGATACTATCAATTGCAGTAGCACCAAGTTTCTGGTCATTAACCCCTACCCTTGCTAAAGAATCTGCAGCTATTCCAACCGCTGGTCCCGATCTCTTAACCAGTGGTGGTAATAACTCAGGTGGAATTGGTAACGGAACAGTTAATACCAAATTGTTGAACTATTTAACTAAGCACCAAGGCAATGCCAAGTACCTATTTGCAACCGCAGATTCTGGCACTGCTGCTCCATATATTATTAAAACCAAGAAAGCCGTCATGGCCATGGGTGGTTTCAACGGAACTGACCCTGCAATGACATTAAGCAAATTCAAGCAATTAGTAAAATCTGGACAAGTTAAATACTACCTAGATGAAGGTAAATCAGGTTCTACTAACAGCACTATTGTTAACTGGATCAAGAAACATGCTAAGAAGGTCAGTGCAAGCGAATATGGTGGTTCAACCAGCACTACTTCTTCATCCAACTCAATGAGCTTCACCATGAAGAAAGGCGCATCTGCTAAGATGGCCAAACCTAGTGGTAAGCAATCAATGAACATGGGTGGTGGACCATCTAACATGAGCAACGGTACCTTATATGACCTTTCCAGCATTTATTAATCTGGAGGTGTCTCATGCCAAATAAAACTAACAAAATCTCCATTGTTCTCCCCGTTTACAATGAAGAAGCTGGCATCAAAAACACCATCGAAGTACTAGAAAACTTCGTGGAATGCCAAATTGAAACTTACGAAATTATCTTTGTGGATGACGGCTCTGTCGATTCAAGCGTAGATATTATCCGTCACGCACAATCACAATACGAAAACATTAGATTGGTCGAATTTTCAAGAAACTTCGGTCACCAACTAGCAATTACCGCCGGTATTAGATATGCCAAAGGTGATGCGGTTGTCGTCATGGATGCGGATTTACAAGATCCCCCATCTGTTATCCCAAACATGGTTGAAAAGTGGCAAGAAGGCTTTGACGTTGTCTATGGAAAACGCCTTATCCGTGAAGGCGAATCCTTCTTCAAACGTTTCTCTGCGAAAGCCTTCTACCGTGTAATGCGTAAAGTCGCCAACGTTGATATCCCCCTTGACACCGGTGACTTTCGCCTAATGGATCGTAAAGTGGTTGATGCACTTTCCAAATTAAACGAACCGGAGCCATTCGTTCGTGGCCTTGTTTCGTGGGTTGGTTTTAAACAAACCGCCGTAACTTATGAACGACAAGAACGAAATGCGGGAGTCACAAAATACCCCCTAACTAAAATGATTAGACTAGCATCTGATGGAATCACCTCATTCTCCGAAATCCCCCTCAAGATAGTAAATTATACCGGTTTCATCAGTATTATCGCTGGAATCATTTATGGATTAATCACCATCTTCACTGGTATCTCGACACTTACATTCGCAATCTCCCTAATGTGTGTCCTATCAGGAATGATCATGCTTGCGCTGGGCATAATTGGTGATTATCTATACCGCACTTTTGATGCTTCCAAACATCGTCCTCAATATGTCGTTTCTAACTCTTACGGATTCAATAACCATCCCGGAAACATCGCCACGATAAAGAAACAGCATGGCTAAAAAAATCCCCTCGGCAATCTGCCGGGGGATTTTTTTGCGTTTATTGATAGTTGCAATATTTAAAATGTTGATCTTAATATTGCTAATAAGCAAGTTGATACATCTATAGTATTCATGTACAACACCCCACCATTGTCTTATTCGCAGTGATGGGGTGTTGTTTTTATTTATGCGAGTGTTAAGTTTATTGCATAATTTATTATCTCTTTTTATTGTTATCATTCATTTTTAAACGCATTATATGGGTTATCATTGATATTATAATTACTACAACAATAGTAGCTATAATGTTTTGACTTGAAGAAAAATTAAATTTACCTGATAAATATCCGGCAGAAGCAGCAATTAAGAATGTAAGAACAAGGTCTGCTACGATAAATATTTTTCTACTTCTTTTTTTAGATTTGTTTAAATTCAAAATGACATCCTCCAAAAAATAATTATGTAACTAACACAAAGTATCATCATTTGGGAATCTTGTCCAACAAGCTTTTACATAGGCTCATTATAGAATTATTTGCTGATTAAATTAGCTTACTGAGCTATTAATTTTTTTGCGTTTATATAGAACAAACGTTCTCAAAAGCATAGAGAAACCGCGTCAAATCTGATAAAATAGGGTTATTATCAAATCTTAAAAAGGAAGTTTAGACGTGAAAATCAGCCACTTCATTCGTCGATTTATATATATCCTAATTACATTAAAAATTATCGACATCGTGGTAGCCGTCGTTTCCATGCAAACCATAAACAATCAGCTAAACGCACTATGTATTGCTTTTACAATGATGGTCATCGGTTACTACATCCTACCAAAATCAGATAAACACTTTATTCATACTATTAAAAACAATCTCAGTCGTCATCAGACATACACGTTTAAAAAGACACCCGTCATGTCCAAACAGATGGCGTATCAAACCCAGGTCGTCGACATCTCTAAGCAGCAATATCAGGCGCAATCAACGCCATATCTAAATCAATTAGCGATGTTAAAACGTCAATTAGACGATATGAGTGAACGAATCGAATCGCAAAAAGCTTACCGTAATCAGTTAAGCAAGCAAATCAATGAGCTAAACATCAAATACCAACAGCTAAATGAGTTAACCACCCAACACGATAGTCTAGTAGAAGACATCAAGCGTCTTCAAGCACAAAAGGATCAACTAGCGGATGCCCACGTGACCGACGAGTATCAATCATTCATGGATTATCAATCCAAACAAAAGCTGGCAACGATTGATAACTTTGACGGTTATCAGTTTGAGACCTTTACCTGTGACTTGCTCAAGGCACTTGGTTTCTCAGATATCAAACGCACTCAGGGCAGCAGCGACTTCGGAGTCGATGTCTACGCCAAAAATGGTGACACGAGTTATGTATTCCAATGCAAACTATACGCCAGTCCTGTCGGCATTAAGGCTGTTCAAGAGGCCAACTCAGGTCGTAGTTACTACAATTGTAAGAAGGCCGTGGTCATTACTAACAGCTACTTCACCCCTCACGCCATCTCAGCGAGCGAGAAGTTGGATATCGACCTATGGAACCGCGATAAGCTAGCTAGTTTAATTGCTGAGGCAAATGTGTAACACTATATATGTAGAATAAATGTTAAATTTTTGACTAAAGTTTCACTTTTTTAAATCTTTTTTAGTGAAAATACGTTATTATATTCATTAAATTACTTAAAAAAAATAAACATAAAAGGTATAATGTAGACATTATATAAATTTTATTAAGAAACGGGGAATGTTCTGTTGGATAGTGGTGCGATATTCTTTCAAATCGTTATTGTATTGATTGCATTCTTCTTTGCCGCATACTTTGTTGCCTGTGAGTTTGCCTTAGTACAAACCAGATACAGTATGTTGGAAGAAGAAGAAGAAAATAAGGGTAAGTCAAAGAAGCTTGCTCGTGAAATGCACATGATCACTAACCTAAATGACTATTTATCAACCACCCAAGTGGGTGTATCCGTCTGTGGTATCATCATGGGTTGGGTTGGTGAAAGTCTTATCGTTGACGCCATCTTTGATTTACTTGAATTAAAGCCTGGAGTTGTCGCTGCTGGTACCGCTCACGCCATTGGTGGTGTAATTGGTATCTTGATTCTTACCTATTTAGAAGTGGTATTTACTGAAGTTGTTCCTAAGAACATCAGTATCGCCATGCCTAGAAGAATTCTAGGTTACGTGGCTACCCCACTTCATTACTTCCACACAATTTTCTATCCTGGTGTTTGGGCTATCAA
Organism: Lactobacillus sp. B3795; assembly: GCF_026535805.1. Lineage (NCBI taxonomy): Bacteria > Bacillati > Bacillota > Bacilli > Lactobacillales > Lactobacillaceae > Lactobacillus > Lactobacillus sp. B3795. The sequence continues at coordinate 20,523 of NZ_JAFNPE010000011.1, read as the reverse complement.
CGTCAGTGCCGCTGGTGTTGTTAAGTTAATGGGTCTTAAGATGACAGACGAAAGTGACGAATCAATGTCACAAGCTGAAATCCTAAGCATCTCAAAAGAAGCCGTTGAAAATGGTGATCTTGAAAAATACGATTACCTATACATGCAACGTGCCTTTGACTTTAACGATAAGGTTGCCAAGGACATCATGATTGATAGAACTCAATTGACTGTTATGGACATCAACACCTTAGTGGATGATGCCATCACAGTATACCTACAATCAAAATTCAGTCGTATTCCAGTTGTTATCGACAACAACAAAGATAACATTCTAGGTTACGTTTACTGTTACGACCTTGTTCGTCAATCAAGAGTGAACTCAAACATCCCAGTTGAACGTTTAATTCGTGATATTGGAACTGTTCCTGAAACAATGAAAATTACTGAAGTGCTTCAAAAGATGATTACTATGAGAACTCCTATTGTTGTCGTAGTTGATGAATACGGTGGTACTTCAGGTATTATTACTGATAAAGATATTTATGAAGAACTATTCGGTACTGTTCGAGACGAAATCGATCCAGCAACCAACGAATACGTCTTCAAGCAACCTAAGGGTACTTACCAAGTAAGTGGTAAGATGACTACTTATGATTTTGAACGTTACTTCAAGACTGAAATCAAAGACTTCAGCAAATCTGATAGCGTTACCCTTTCCGGTTACTTTATCGACAATAACCCAGGTATTCAAATCAAACCAGGTACTGAATTCAAGGTAGATACTTTCACATTTAAGGTATTACACTTTGAAAACTCATTCATCGATTTATTCGAAGTAGACGATTTACGTGATAACCACGAGGCTATGGCTGAAAAATCATCTGAAGAACAAAAAGATGAAGAAAGTAAAGACTAATATATAATTTTTAAATCTGTTAGAATATATTTCTAACAGATTTTTTATTTTGCCTTGAAAGGAAGCTAAACATTGAAACCAATTAGAATCCTATATATTTCAGTGGCTGGTAACACGCGTAACTTTGTGACCAACTTACAAGAATATGCTAAAAACGTACATAATGACGACGAAAATAACCCATTAATTGAGTTAGAGGAAATCACCGATCAATCAGACTTTGCTGATGAAACCGGCAATTTCTTCGCATTCGTGCCAACATATTTAGATGGCGGCAACGGCATTGATAACGGCGTCAAAGAAATGATGACCAACACTTTAGGCGAATACATCGACTACAACGACAACGCTAAATACTGTATTGGGGTTATCGGTTCAGGTAACAAGAACTTCAACGAACAATACTGTTTAACTGCCAAACGTTACGCTAAACAATTTGATGCACCATTTGTGACCGACTTCGAACTTCGTGGAACTGATCGAGACGTGGTCAGAGTCTATGATGAATTAAAAAAATACGATAAATAAAAAGGATTCGTTTCATATCGAAACGAACCCTTTTTTGTTTTTATTATTCTGTTTTACGACTGATAATCATAACCGCGAATAATGCGACTAACATTAAAACGGTAACGAAGATGAACAATGGATTGTAGCCAAAGCCTTCAACAAATAATCCTGCGAATAGTGGACTAATTGCACGTCCGGCTGACATCAACGCATTGAACATCCCTTGGTACTTACCCTTTTCCGACTTGGTCGATAGTTGATCAATCCAAGCTGGCACATCAGGTAGGCCCAGCATTTCACCAAATGTTAGGAAAATCATGATGGCTAAAAAGACCGGGAAAGTCTTTGCGTAAACTAGGAAGTAAAACGAAATTGCGAAGATAAATACCCCCAAGAAAACTTGGTGATTTAAATGGATTTTTAGTCGTTTACTTACGTAATTTAATATAGGTTGTCCAAATACAATCATTAGACCGTTAACTGTCCAAAGCATTGAGTATGCTTCAAACGGAATCCCCATTTTAACCATGTGGACCGACATAACACTTTCCCACAATGTATAACTCAAGTAGACGGTAAATACCATGATACAAATTGGGTAGATTAGTCGAACGTTGGACTTTAAAATACCCTCTTTTTCTTCCTTGATTTCTTCTTTTGGAATGCTGTTATCGTAGTCTGAAAAGTCGATGTTAAAGTATACAAAAGTAAGTAACCATAGCAAGATGTAAAATACCGCTGCGGTCATAAAGACAATGGCGACACCATATTTTAGTAGGTATCCAACCATCGCAGTTCCGATTACCACCCCGATGTTTAATCCGACATATAGGATGTTGAATACCGTTCTGGTGTCCTTACTCTTAACGTTGGTAGCATATGAGTTTAGAAGTGTAAGGTTAATCCCGTCTCCAAACCCTAAAACTACCATTAGAATCGCAAAGGTAGGCCATCCATGAAAGAAAATTAGTGCTAAAATGGCGGCCGTCGAGACGGTAATACCAATCAAGGCCGCTTTATATGCTGACCAATGATCAAATAGATAACCCCCGATGTAATTACCAATAATGGTAAAACCGGAAATAAATAGCAGAGATACCCCCGACACTAGTAGTGACTTATGTAAATAGTCATCAATGTACATCGTTACTAGTGGCCACATGAATGCGGCACCGGAATTTAACAATAGTGAATAGAAAAATACTAAACGAAGTCCTAATTCTGTTCTTTTCTTCATGAATCCTCCCCCTTATTCAAATGTTCTAACAACAATTATAATTCATTTGAGAGCATAATATCCATTAAGAGATGTTTAAATTATTAAATTTTAGTAAAGCGTTTACATTTCTTTTGTGCTATGGATTAAAAACACTTTTTTAATTTAGCATGGTGTTATATAATAACCTTGTATTATTAACCGAAAATGAAAGATATTTCATTTGATTCGTTAAAATTTTTCTATAAGGAGTGACGGTAATTGGCAACAGCAACTCGTGCCTTGTTCATGCTTTTTGGTGCAACAGGTGACCTAGCTAAACGTAAATTATATCCATCTATTTTTAACCTATACAAAAAAGGTTACGTAGATAACGATCACTTTGCATTAATCGGTACTGGTCGTCGTGAATGGAGCGACGAAAAGTTCCGCGAAGTAATCTTGGACTCTGTAAGTGCCAACGCTGACAGCGAAGAACAAGCAAAAGCTTTCGCTAGTCATTTTTACTACATGTCACACGACGTAACTAATCCAGAACATTACGACGCATTAAGTGACTATGCAAACAAGTTAGACCAACAATATGATATTGAAGGAAATCGTATCTTCTACATTTCCATGGCTCCTAACTTCTTTGGAACAGTAGCTAAAAACTTAAAAGCCCACAACTGTTTATCAGACAATGGCGGTTTCAACCGTTTAATTATCGAAAAACCATTCGGACGTGACTACGACACAGCTGAAGAATTGAACAATGCTTTGGCTAAATCATTTAACGAAAACCAAGTTTACAGAATTGATCATTACTTGGGTAAAGAAATGGTTCAAAACATTATTGCATTACGTTTTGGTAACCCATTAATCGAAGGTATTTGGAACAACAAGTACATTGACAACATTCAAGTAACCCTTGCTGAAAAGCTAGGTGTTGAAGAACGTGCCGGATACTATGATGGTTCAGGTGCCCTACGTGATATGGTACAAAACCACACTATGCAAATGCTTACTATCCTTGCAATGGAAGACCCTATTTCATTCAAGGACGTAGACATTCGTAGAGAAAAGATTCGTGCACTAAGAAGCATGCATGTTTACACTGAAGACGAAGCTCGTCAAAACTTCGTTCGTGGACAATATGGTGCAAACGGTGACCAAAGAGATTACCGTCACGAAGACAACGTTCCTAACGATTCAATTACCGAAACTTACGTTGCCGGTAAAGTATTGTTCGAAAACAAACGTTGGAAGAACGTTCCTTTCTACATCAGAACTGGTAAGATGCTAACCGACAAGTTTACTAGAATCGATGTTGTATTCAAGAAACCTCTAGTAGACATCTTTGCTTCTGCTAAGGGAACTGAAAGCGAATTAAACAACAACGTGCTTACTTTATTCGTAGACCCTGTTAACAAGATCATCCTACGTCTAAACGGAAAGCAAGCTGGTCAAGGTATGGAAATGCAACCACTAGACTTAACTCACACTCAAAGTGACGAAGAAAAGGCTGCTACTCCAGAACCATACGAACGTTTAATTCACGATGCTATCTTGGGTAACGCTACTAACTTTGCCAGTTGGGACGAAGTAAGTCGTGCTTGGGAATTCGCCGATGTTATCAGACATGTTTGGGATACTGACAAACCAGACTTCCCTAACTACACACCAGGTTCAATGGGACCTGATGCTGCCGACGAATTACTAGCTCGTGATGGCAGAGCTTGGGTTTTTAACTCAAAAAAATAATTTATATGACATTTAATCATTAAAATGTTAAAATCTAAGTGTATATTTATACACAATTTTCTTTAAAAAGGAAGGTTTATAATGGCTGACTCAAAAGCAAACATTGGTGTTGTTGGAATGGCTGTTATGGGTAAGAACTTAGCCCTTAACATTGAAAGCCGCGGCTTCACTGTAGGTATTTTTAACCGTTCAGCTTCAAAGACTGAAGCGGTAATGAAGGATCACGCAGACAAGAACTTGGTACCAAGTTACTCTGTTGAAGATTTTGTTAACTCACTAGAAACTCCACGTCGTATCGTTATGATGGTTAAGGCTGGTAAGCCAACTGACGCAACTATCGACTCACTATTACCTTTATTAGACAAGGGTGATATCTTAATCGATGGTGGTAACACTAACTTCCATAACACAATCGAAAGAAACGCTAGACTAGATGCATCTGGTATCAACTTTATTGGTATGGGTGTTTCTGGTGGTGAACTAGGTGCTTTACACGGTCCATCACTAATGCCTGGTGGTCAAGAAGAAGCATACAAGCTAGTTGAACCTGTTTTAACTCAAATCGCTGCTAAGGCTAGCGATGGTAAGCCATGTGTTGCTTACATCGGACCTAACGGTGCAGGTCACTACGTAAAGATGGTTCACAACGGTATTGAATACGGTGATGAACAATTAATCGACGAAAGTTACGACATTCTTCGTAACGGTGCCGGTATCGACATTGACGAATTAGCTGATATCTTCAAGGAATGGAACAAGGGTGAACTAAACAGTTACCTAATCGAAATTACTGCTGATATCTTAACTAGAAAAGACGATTTAGGTGCTGACAAGAGCAAGCCTATCGTTGACATGATCTTAGACCGTGGTGCTAACAAGGGTACTGGTAAGTGGTCATCAGAAGATGCCATGGAAGTTGGTACTGACCAATCAGTTATCACTGAATCAGTTTACGCTCGTTTCATCTCAATGCTAAAAGACGAACGTCTTGCAGCAGCTAAGGTATTAAACGGTCCTAAGGCTTCAGACATCATCAACGATGACGAAAAGAAGGACTTAGTAGAACGTGTACGTAAGGCTCTATACTTCGGTAAGATTATGAGTTACGCTCAAGGTTTCGAACAACTACGTTTCGCTTCAGAACAATATGACTGGAACTTGAAGTTCGGTGAACTAGCTCAAATCTGGCGTGAAGGATGCATTATTCGTGCCCAATTCCTACAAAACATTACTGACGCTTTCGAAAAGGATGAAAACCTAACTAACCTATTGTTAGATCCATACTTCTCAGAAATCGCTAACAAGTACCAACAAGATGCTCGTGATGTTGTTGCTCTTGCAACTAAGGCTGGTATTCCAGTTCCATCACTTTCAGCAGCTGTTAACTACTACGATTCATACCGTGCTGAAGTATTACCTGCTAACTTACTACAAGCACAACGTGACTACTTCGGTGCTCACACTTATGAACGTACTGACCGTGAAGGTAACTTCCATTACCCATGGTACACTGAACAATAATATAATTATTGATCACAATAAAAAGAGACGATTAAATCGTCTCTTTTTTAATACATACTAGTTTATAATGGTTATTAATTGCAAATGGATATAAACTAGAATATACTATAACCAATCTTGAAAAAAGAGAGGTTATTTTTTTATGTTTACCGAAAAAGTCTACAAGGATTATTTCTTTTATGAACCCGCTTTTAACACCCACGATGGTGGTTACATTCCTTTGGAAGAACCTAACGTGGAACAACAAAAGTTAAAGGTTCCAGAATTACTTACCCCTGACAAAGAGACCGATACCGACATGTACTACACAGTTACCTCACAAGCTGGTGAAGCACAAATCATGCCCGGTCAAGCCACTAAGACATGGGGATACAATCAATCATTACTAGGTAAGACCATTTTATTCAAACGTGGTAAGAACATTCACGTCACTGTTAAGAACGAATTACCTGAATTAACTACCTATCACTGGCACGGTTTAAATGTTCCCGGTGATATCGATGGTGGTTGTCACACCCCTGTCTACCCAGGTGAAAGTAAGGTTTTAAACTTCAAGTGTGATCAACCCGCAGCCACCCTTTGGTTGCATGCTCATCCATGCCCATCAACCGCCGAACAAGTTTGGCACGGCCTAGCTACCGCTGTTGTCGTCAAGGATGAACATGAAGCAACCCTACCAATTCCACGTAATTACGGTGTCGACGATATTCCCGTTATCTTACAAGATCGTCGTTTCCATGAAGACAATCAATGGGATTACAAGGCTGATTATGACCCAGATGGCGTTCAAGGTCCTACCGCAATGATTAACGGAACTGTTAACCCATACTTTGACGTCACCACCCAAAAGGTTCGTCTTCGTCTATTAGATGGTGCCAACCGTCGCGAATGGCGTTTACACTTCTCAGACGACCTTGAATTCACCCAAATCGCAGGTGACGGTAGCCTCTTAACCCACCCTGTTAAGTTTACCCACCTAATGATTACCTGTGCCGAAAGACAAGAAATTGTCGTTGATTTCGGTCAATACAAACCGGGAGATGAAGTTGTCCTATATTCTGACGATGTCCCCATCATGCATTTTAGAATCCATGAATTCGCAGAAGATAACAGAGTTATTCCCGACACCCTATTTGAAATGAACACACCCAAAGTTACTGAGAACACACCCGTCCGAAAAGTCGTTATGTCCGGTATGGATGAAGAAGTTGCCCTAGATGGCAAGAAGTTTGATATGGAAAGAATCGATGCCAAACAAACCATGGGTAACTGCGAAATCTGGGAAGTTACCAACACCAACGACTGTGAAAACGGAATGGTTCATCCATTCCACATGCATGGTTGCCAATTTGAAGTATTGGACAGAGATGGCCATGCTCCATACCCTAATGAAACCGGTCTAAAGGACACCATCGGCGTTAACCCTGACGAAACAGTTCGCTTCAAAGCATGGTTTGACCACCCCGGCGTCTTCATGTATCACTGCCACATCATCGAACACGAAGATGGCGGTATGATGGCCCAAATCCAAGTCGATGACCCAAGCCACCCACAAGAATTCCACCTAACCAAGATGGATGACTTGATGAAGGCGTTTGCTGAAGAACGCGGCGTTGCCGTCGAAGACCTCGACTTGAGTGGTATGTCTTGTTACGACCACATGGAAAATATGGATCACTGTAATATGTAAAAAAAGAACCTAATCATTGATATGATTAGGTTCTTTTGGCATTTTGATTAGATGATGAAAAATATTTATATCAATTTATAAGTGAAATGTTGTCAAAATATAAGAATTGGTGTACAATAAACGTTGTAATAAAACTAGTAAAAAGGAGTGAACAACATATGACTGAATTAACTTTTGATCCAGGAGCGTCGAAAGATCATTCTATCAAGGGAAAATTGATGTCAGAAGTTGTTTCAATTCTAAACAAATAGAATTGAGATGACCTTTGACAGTTAATTTTCCCGAATCAACATAATCAATATAGATTATTTAGATGGAGAATTAACTGTTGTTGGTTATCTCAGTATCCTTTAGCTGCATGCTTAACGGTGAAACGTTAATTAACAGTGAAATGTTAGCAGCTAATAACAGTAATTTAAAATTAAATATTAATAATTGCTTGATGATGCTTCACCTTCTAGGGAACTAGTTGGGGAGGTATGGACAACAGTTTATACTACTACTAAATTTTACTAACGGATAAACTGAGTAATTATGAGATTACACAAAAATCTTCGTTGAGTCCGCGGGGACGTGGGTTTACGCCAAAGTAATTGCTACTTATCTGTTATCAATATTAATTATAAAAGAGACAACTTTGTAGGTTGTCTCTTTTCTTGTGTTAAACACGAGTAAAAAAGACCGGATCAAATTGATTCGGTCTTTTTATTTTGTTCAACAATCATAAATAACCGTTGTTTTTATATTATCATTAGTATATATTAATAATTGATTACATAATGATTAGGGGGATTATAATGAAAATTAATTATAGATCAAAATTTTTAGCTATTATTTTTGCAATTACATTATTTGTTTGCGCTGGATTTGCTGCCAGTCATGAACATACAGCCTTTGCTAAGTCTCACAAACAATCAACAAAGACTTACAAATGGCACGTTGGTGTTCCAAAGAATCTTCAAGGTAAATCATATTACACTACTTCTAAACCATACACATTTTATAATAGGATGTGGTTTGTATATTTTGGAAAGAAAAACATTTACTTTGGCGAACTATCCCACGGAAAAATTAACTTTAAAAAAAATATAGCAAGCTATTTAACTGGTAATGACTTTTATGATGAGGTAGAGTATCGCCAATCTGGAAAAAATTATTACTTAAGAGCTCATAAAAAAGGCTTTACATTAACAAATGGAACCACTATGAAGAACTATAAAACCATCGGTGAAAAGAAAGTTATCATTAATAATAAAATCGTTCTAACTGAAAATAAAGCTAATGCTAACAAATTTCTAAAGAGTATCGATTGGTTCCAACATGATTTGAAATCATATAAATAACAAAAAAAGACCGGATCATATTGATTCGGTCTTTTTATTTATGCTTTTGGAATAAACAAGTTACCTAAGGTTACAGCGACAATTGCTTTAATCGAATGCATACGATTTTCGGCCTCTGTGAACTGCCAAGCATATTTACTATTAAATACCTCATCACTAACCTCTAATGCGGTTAAGCCGTATTTTTCTTCAATATACTGTCCTTTTGTGGTCTTGTTGTCATGAAAAGATGGTAGACAATGCATAAAGATGATTTCGTCATCTTTCATCCCTGTCTTTTCGATCATTTCCATATTAACTTGATATGGTTTTAATAATTGAATTCTTTCATCCCAATTATCTTCACCCATGGATACCCAAACATCCGTATATAATACATTGGAATCTTTAACCCCGGAATCGACATCGTCGGTGATTAGGACTTCAGCGCCAGATTGTTGAGCGTATTTTTGCGCTAGTTCTTGGTTTTCCTTGGATGGGAATAATGATTTTGGTGCAACGATGTGTACATTTACGCCAAGCAAAGCTGCGGTGATTAATAGTGAGTTGGCCATGTTGTTTCTACCATCACCAACATAGGTTAATGTAAGGCCTTCTAGCTTGCCAAACTTTTCCTTCATGGTCATGAAGTCGGCCAACATTTGGGTTGGATGACTGTCATCGGTTAGCCCGTTCCAAACCGGAACACCACTGTATTTTGATAGTGTTTCAACGTCTTGTTGTTTGAATCCACGAAATTCGATTCCGTCATACATTGATCCTAAGACCTTGGCGGTGTCTGAAACTGATTCTTCGTCACCGAAGTGAATGTCGTTTGTACCAAGGTATTCGGAATGTCCACCCAAGTCGTTGATGGCAATCACAAATGATGAACGAGTTCTGGTTGATGGTTTTTCAAATAATAAGGCAATGTTCTTACCGGCTAAAAATTCGTGTTTAATGTTATTTTTCTTTAAGTGTTTTAAATGAATTGCGAAATCGATTAGGTAGTTAATTTCATCGGCGGAAAAATCGTCGATATTTAGTAAACTTCTACCGTAAAAAATATTATTTAACATGCTGCCACTTCCTTTTCTAAAACGTTTTTGATTTGTTGAACTCCCCATTCTAGAGCCTTTTTATCCATGATTAATGGTGGTAGTAAACGCAATGTGTTGGCACGAGCTGAGATTGTTAGCATCCCAATTTCTTGTAATTGTTTAATCACATCTGCGACGTCGATTGAATTGGCTAAGTGAATGCCGACCATGAATCCACGACCGGAAACTTTTTCGACATTTTTAAGTGGTAGTAATTGCGTATTTAGTTCTTGGAATAAATATTCACCCTTTAGTTTGACTTCATTCAAAAATTCGGGTGTCATTTGATTTAAAACGGCATTGGCAGCGGCCATAACGACCTTATTGCCACCAAATGTATTGCCGTGAGTGCCTGGGCCAAATGCTGATGCTAATCCCTTTTTCGCTAGCATTGCACCAACCGGTAAACCATTGCCTAAGCCTTTTGCACAGGTGATGATATCTGGGTTCAATCCAGCGTATTCAAAGGCAAACTTGTATCCGGTACGTCCCATCCCCGCTTGGACCTCGTCGACAATTAATAAGGTGTTAGTTTCATGACACTTAACTTCGACCTTCTTTAGCCATTCGGTGTTTCCGACGTTAACACCACCTTCTCCTTGAATCGCTTCTAGGATGACTGCGGCACAATCATCATCGATGAAATCTAGTGCCTTATCGTCGTTGTATTCGGCAAATTCACTGCCGGGAACTAAAGGCGTAAAACCACTTTGGATGGCTTCGTATCCGGTCAATGATAGTGATCCATAGGTACGACCGTGGAAGCCATAGTTAAATGCGAGTACCTTTTTCTTGTGAGTGTACTTACGTGCAATCTTAAACGCTGCTTCATTGGCTTCGGTACCTGAATTACATAAGAATGCTAGGTAGCCTTCTGGACAAAGCTTGCCAGCGACTTGGTCTTGCATCGAATTAATGTATAGGTTGGAAGTGTGCCAAATGTGGTTTAGTTGTTCACCCACAGCAGTTTTAACCTGTTCATTACTGTATCCTAAGTTGCAGACACCAATTCCACTGGTGAAGTCGACATACTCCTTGCCGTTGGCATCGATGATATGCCAGTCGTGTCCGTCAATTGGTTCGATATCAAAATATTTATAAGTTGGTAATACGTTTTCCATTCCTGTCATCCCCTAATCAATAATTGTTGTTCCGTGTTCTTCTAAGTTATTAGTAATTGTGACGTTTTCGACACCGTGATCAATCGCATCTAAGGCTGCTTTTACCTTTGGAATCATCCCACTGACAATGTAGTGTTCCTTGATTAATTCGATTGCTTGTTTGTGGGTCAACTCTTCTAGCATTTCGTCTTCGACCTTCACTCCGCAGACGTCGGTTAATAGGACTAGTTCATCAGCATGCAATAATGAGGCCATTTCACTGGCTGCAATGTCTGCGTTGACGTTTAGTTTGTCAGTATCATTTTTATAAACGATTGAAGACATCAAACCAACCGAGTTGTCAGTCATCTTGTTAATCCAATTGGTATCGACCTGACTAATGGTGCCAACCTCACCGTACTTTTCGTGGTCTAGGTAATCGCCTTTGACAAACGAGTATCCGTAGCTATTGAGGTTATGGGTTTCAATGCCATGATCCATTAGTTTCTTGCCAAGTTGTTCTTGAATGACATCGTTTAACAACAAGTCCGAAATCTTCATCATTTCAAGATTTGTGACTCTGATACCATCGATTTTTTTGACCGGTTCACCGACAAACTCACCACATTTTGAGATGATGTTGCCACCACCATGGACGATGATGATGTGTTCACCATCATCTTGTTTTTCGGCAACGTATTCGAAGAAAGCTTCTGGTAAGTGATTAATCATATTTCCGCCAATTTTTAAAATAATCATATTAATCACCCCTCGTAAGCCGCATTAATCTCAACGTACTTGTAGGTCAAGTCGCAGCCCCAAGCAGTTCCACTGGCATTACCAACATTTAAGTCGACATCGATGATGATGTTTTCATCGGTAAATAGTGACTTTAGTTCTTCATCAGTGAACGAGACCGGAACACTGTTAGTGACAATTTCGGTGCCGTTTAAAGTAATTGCGACATGGTTTGGATCGACGTGGGCATGAGTTTGACCGATGGCTTGAACGATTCTGCCCCAGTTGGCTTCCTTACCAAAAATCATGGATTTTACCAAGTTAGAACCAACGATTGCCTTTGATACTAGGTTGGCTTCTTGTTTGTCGAATGCATTATTAACGTTAACTTCCACGAAGTTATTAGCACCTTCACCATCTTGGGCGACCTTTTTCGCAAGTGTGGTTAGTACATATTTGAAACCTTTAGCAAACTCGATATATTCATCGCTATCCGGAACTAGTTGGTCGTTTTGAGCAGCACCGTTGGCCATCGCTAAGACCATATCGTTAGTGGACATGCAGCCATCAACAGTGATTTGGTTAAAGGTTGAAACGATGTCTTCGCTCAATAGTTTTTGTAAATTATCCCCCGCAATGTTGGCATCGGTAACGATGAAACTAAGTGTGGTCCCCATGTTTGGATGAATCATCCCTGATCCCTTTGAAAAACCGGTAATGGTAACTGGTTTGTCATTTAGGGTCAATTCAACACATACCTTCTTAGAACAGGTATCAGTAGTGATAATTGCTTCCGGTGCGTCGATATCATCGGTGCTTAGTTCTAGATGATCGACACCGTTTTGGTATGTATTCATATCTAGTTGTTTACCGATAATTCCGGTTGAAGCAACACCAATTAAGGTATCGTCTAGGTGTAATTTATCGGCAACTAATTGTTTGGAATTGTAGACATTTTGAATGCCTTCATCGCCAGTAAATGAGTTGGCGTTACCAGAGTTAACAATGATTGCTTGTAGTTGATGGTTTAATTCAATAGTTTTCTTGGTGACTTGAACGGGTGCTGCCTTGAATTGGTTGGTAGTGTAAACCCCTGCGGCAGCAGCGGGTGTGTCTGATACTACCCAGCACATGTCTAGTTGTTCATCTGGTTTGAATCCCGCATGAGTTGATCCTGATTTAATATTTAGTGGCCATTTAAAATCGATTGTTTTCATAATTAGTTCCTCCTAAGGTAATACGTGCATTAGTTCTAATCCGTCAGTTTCTTCAAAATCAAATAGGTGGTTGAAGTTTTGAATTGCTTGTCCAGCCGCGCCCTTAATCATGTTGTCGATGACGCTGACAATCATTAAAGAGTTATTGCTGGAATTAAAAGAAAGCCCAACATGACAATCGTTTGTACCGACTACGCTCTTGATAGTTGGTAGCTCATCCATTGATACGTGAACAAATTTACTGTTCGCATATAATGAATCGAATGCATGTTGGACTTTATCCATTTCAATATTTGATTTTAGTTTCATAAACATAGTGCACATAATTCCCTTGTTTAAAGGAACCAAGGTGGTCATGAATTCAATGTTTTGAATGTTTTTATTCCAAACTTTTAACTTTTGTACAATTTCTGGAATGTGTTTGTGTTCGTGGGGTTTGTATACTTGTAGGTTTTCATTAGCCATGACAAAATGACTGGAATCACTAAGTGACTTTCCAGCTCCTGATAAACCTGACTTCGCATCAATCACAATGCTATCTAAATCGATCAAATCTTCTTTGACTACCGGTGCCAACCCTAATAGCACAGCGGTAGCATAACATCCTGGGTTTGCGATGTACTTTGCACCCTCGCTGTCATCAATATCTGCTAAGCAGTATTGTGCCTTTTGTAAGTCTGAGAGTTCAGCGGGATCTTTTTGATACCACTTCACGTATTCATCAGGGTCTTTTAATCTGTAATCTCCTGATAAGTCAATGACCGGAAAACCGGCTTTGATAAAGGGTTTAGCCATCTTTGATGTCACACCAGCTGGAGTGGCAAAAAAGACCGCATCATTGTCTTTGATAATGGCATTTTCGTCATAAGGAAAGACTAAGTGTTGATCGTATGAAATTTCTTCATTAATTTGGTTTAACTGAGTTGGTTTGGACAAATTATGTCCGTATAAATTAATTTGATTTACTTGAGAATGTTTTTTTAATAATTCATATAAAGTTGATCCGGCGTATCCGGTAATTCCAATAATTGCGACTTGCATAATAGCGACAGTCCTTTCGATAAGTTCAATTTTTTAGACACTGCTCCTGTTGAAAAAACGTTGCTACGTCGCCTTTGGTTTAAGTTTTGTTTTGTCATGTTAATCACCCTTTTGTATTTTTTTGATGTCTCGGTAACATCTTGCAAATTACAATAGCACAACTTTTTATTTTTGCAAACTTATTTTTTAATTTTAATTTAATCTTGTTTTAATTTTTTAGTTATGTTAAATTGAGTTCAACGAAAACAAATAATTTTAAAAAGTGGTGAGTGTTATGAACAACAAATCAAATAATACACTAACTGAATACACTGCATTGAGGAGGACACGTATTGTGCCGTCCCCAACTTTTAGGCGCACTTTTTAATCAAACAATAAATTAGTCGAGGGACGGCAGAAATAAATTTTAAGTTATGCTGAAATTTATCTGCGGGTCCCTTTTTTAATCCGAATATGAATAACTGGATACTTTTCGCATAATTTAAAATAAGTTGCATTCTACTGTCGATCGACTTATTTATGGATATGGGCAAATGTATTCAGAACGTAAGGTTGATCACATAGTTGGTCAGCCTTTTTTATTTACCAAAATTTGGAGGTAATTATTATGAAAACGTATTTAGTATTAAGTAACGGCTCAATTTATCAGGGATATTCAAAATTAAAACCTACAACTACTGCCGGTGAGGTAGTATTTAGCACCGGTATGACTGGTTATCAAGAAACCATCACGGATCCAAGCTACTATGGACAAATCATGGTCTTTACATACCCGCTTATCGGAAACTACGGCATCAACTTTGAGGATAACGAAAAGGATACACCTTGTGTTTCCGGCATCATCGCATATGACATTGCGGAACACCCTAGCAACTACCGTAGCAAGATGTCGCTTTATCAATATGCCGAAAAGTTCAACATCCCCATGATTGAAGGCATCGATACACGTGAATTAACCAAGGAACTTCGTCACGACGGCTGCATCAAAGGCGTTATCACCGACAACCCAAACGATGAAGCGGTCCAAAATCTTTTGAACAAACCGGTATCGTTTGCCAACCATGCAACAAAAGAAACAACACATATTAAGGGTGATGGCCTAAAGGTAGCCGTTATCGATTATGGAATTAAGAACTCCATCGTTTCTGAATTGGTTAACTTTAATGCCGACGTTCATATCTTTCCCGCCGATGTGTCAGCTCAAGAAATTGAAGACATCAATCCAGACGGCATCGTCTTATCAAACGGTCCCGGCGATCCAGCTAACATGATTGATAAGATTGGTGTCATCCAAGAACTTCAAGAAGAATATCCAATCATGGGAATCTGTTTAGGTAATCAACTACTAGGATTAGCCAATGGCGCCAAGACATTCAAGATGAAGTTTGGACACCGTGGTTTCAACCATGCCGTTAAGGACCTACAAACAAACAAGTGCTACTTCACATCTCAAAACCACGGATATGCACTCCTACCCGAATCAATTCCGGGTTCAAACGTCGACGTTCTATTCGAAGAAGTTAACGATCACACCGTCGAAGGAATTAAGGTCAAGGGTCATAACGCCTTTTCAGTTCAATTCCATCCGGATGCATCCCCTGGTCCACACGACGCACTATTTATATTCAATAAATTCTTCAACATGATTACCAAGAAGGAGGTTTTAACAAATGAGTAAAGACACCGACATCCATAAAATTTTAGTCATCGGTTCCGGACCGATTGTCATTGGTCAAGCGGCCGAATTTGACTACTCGGGTTCCCAAGCCTGTCTGTCATTAAAGGAAGAAGGCTACGAAGTTGTCTTGGTGAACTCCAATCCGGCCACTATTATGACCGACAAGGATATCGCTGATGAAGTCTACATCGAACCCATTACCATCGATGCAATTGAAAAAATCATCGAAAAGGAATTACCGGAAGCCATCCTCCCTACTTTAGGTGGCCAAACTGGTTTGAACATGGCCAAGGACTTAGCCGATGCCGGAATCTTGAAAAAGTACGGTATCAAATTACTAGGTACCAAGCTACAATCCATCGAGGAAGCCGAAGACCGTGACCTCTTCAAACAATTGATGAATGATTTAGACGAACCGGTACCCGAATCAACAATCGCCAACAGTCTAGAAGATGCCAAAAAGTTAGCCACAAAGATTGGCTATCCATTGGTGATTCGTCCCGCCTACACGCTAGGTGGGACCGGTGGTGGTTTCGTTCATAACGATGACGAACTAGAAACCATCGTCACCAACGGTTTAGAAATGTCACCAGTTACTCAAGTCTTGGTAGAAAAATCAATTGCCGGATACAAGGAAATCGAATTCGAAGTGATGCGTGACGCCAAGGACAATGCGTTAATCGTTTGTTCAATGGAAAACGTCGATCCAGTCGGTGTCCATACTGGTGATTCAATCGTTGTCTCACCTACGCAAACCCTATCCGATAAGGACTACCAAATGCTAAGAGATGCCGCATTAAAGATTATTCGTGCGCTAGATATCGAAGGTGGCGTGAACATTCAAATGGCCATCGACCAACACAGTGGTGACTACTTCATCATCGAAGTTAACCCCCGTGTCTCTCGTTCATCAGCATTAGCCTCCAAAGCAACCGGATATCCAATTGCTAAAATATCCGCCAAGATTGCGGTGGGTATGACGCTAGACGAAATCATCAATCCACTGACTGGGAAGTCACTTGCTGAATTCGAACCAGCACTGGATTACATCGTCACCAAGATTCCACGTTTGCCATTCGATAAGTTTACCGACATCGATAATTCACTTGGTACTCAAATGAAGGCAACTGGAGAAGTCATGGCTATCGGTAGAAACTTCGAAGCATCCCTATTAAAGGCGATTCGTTCTCTCGAAGATGGCAACAGTCATGACTTTACCAATAGTTCAAAAGGCGAATTATTGGAAAGCATTAAAACTCCAACCAATCAACGTTTATTCCAAATCTTGGAACTACTTAGTCGTCATATCAGCGTTGAAGATATTCATGACCACACCCAAATCAATCAATTCTTCCTATATAAGATGCAACATATTATTGAAATTAAGGAAGAACTTAAAGATGATCAATCAGTCGATTCATTGAAAATAGCCAAACAACACGGCTTTTCAGATCAACAAATCGCATCCATCTGGAATTGCAACGAAGCAGATGTCTACAACACCAGAATGCAAAACAATATCGTTGCTGGTTTTAAAATGGTCGATACTTCTGCTGGTGAATTCGATTCAACCACCCCTTATTACTACAGCACATTCGGTCAATCCAACGAATCTAAGGTCAGCGATAAAAAATCAATTTTGATTGTGGGTTCAGGACCCATTAGAATTGGCCAAGGTGTGGAATTCGACTACGCCACCGTTCATTCCATCTTTGCTGTTAAGAAGGCTGGATACGAAGCTATCGTGATTAACTCCAATCCAGAAACCGTCTCGACCGACTTCTCAATCTCGGACAAGCTATACTTTGAACCACTAACCATCGAGGATGTCATGAATGTGATTAACCTGGAAAAACCAGCTGGTGTCATTCTCCAATTCGGTGGGCAAACCGCCATCAACTTATCAGAAGGATTATCCAAGCTAGGTGTCAATGTTTTAGGAACCACCGTTGAAGATATTAATATCAGTGAGGATCGTGAATTATTTAGCCACGCCATCACTAGTCTAAATATCAAACAACCGTACGGGACATCCGTCGAAAGTATCGAAGGAGCCCTTCAGGCCACCAAGGAAATGAACTACCCAGTGTTATTACGTCCTTCATACGTCATTGGTGGTAAGGCGATGAGAATCGTTCATAATGAAGAAGAATTACTGAACTACATGCAAACCGCGGTCAATGTATCGCATCAACACCCCGTTTTAATTGATTCCTACCTATATGGAACGGAAGCCGAGGTCGATATCATCTCAGATGGTGAAACGGTCATCATTCCTGGAATCATCGAACACGTTGAAAGTTCGGGTGTCCATTCCGGTGATTCAATGGCGATCTACCCACCCCAACACATCTCGTTTAACATTCAAAAACAAATTACCGACATCGCCATTAACTTAGCGAAGAAGTTAAAGACCATCGGTTTGATGAATATTCAATTCATCATTTCAGACAATCAGGTATATGTAATCGAGGTAAACCAAAGAGCTTCTAGAACGGTTCCATTCCTATCAAAGGTAACTGACGTGCCAATCGTCGATTTAGCTACCAATGCTATATTAGGGACTCCCTTAACATCATTTGGTTACAAAACTGGACTAATTACCCCATCCAGTTTTGTATCCGTTAAATCCCCGGTATTTAGTTTTAATAAACTACCAGGTGCTGATGCGAACCTCAGTCCGGAAATGAAGTCCACAGGTGAAGTAATGGGTACCGCGATTGATTACGATTCAGCTTTAGCGAAGTCATTCTCCGCTGCAGGAATCAATATCAAGGAGCACGGTAACGTCTTGTTAAACCTCAGCCATCATGATGACGAACAAAACCAGCAGTTAATTGAAGGCTTATCTGCTTTTGGTTTTAACATCGTCGATATGAAACCAGAAGATATTACCGAAGAAAACGTTGATTTAATCATCAACACAGCTGAAGATGATCACCTCAACAATATCGCAACCGCCTTTTCGATTCCGTTATTTACTTACATTGATACGGCCAATGCATTTATCCAATCACTCAATTGTGACGATATAATGGTAGAAAAGATATAAAAAAAAGACCTAATCCAAATGGATTAGGTCTTTTAATTTTGTTTATTTATGAATTCCGATTGATTTTAGATATTTAGCTTCTTTTTCAGGATCGAATTCTTTTTCAGACTTACCAATAATCACAGTTGCCAGTGAGTTACCGATAACGTTAACTGCGGTTCTGGCCATATCAATGAAACGGTCAATTCCGGCAATAAATGTTAAACCAGAAACTGGGATACCAACAGTTGAAACGGTTGCTAATAGAACAACGAATGAAGCACCAGGAACACCGGCCATACCTTTTGAAGTAATCATTAGGGCAACTAGTAAAGTAAGTTGTTGACCAATGCTTAAGTGAATTCCGTAAGCTTGAGCTAGGAATAATGCAGCAAGTGATTGGTAAATTGCTGAACCATCAAGGTTAAATGTGTAACCAGTTGGGATTACGAATGAAACGATTGATGGGCTAACACCAAACTTAGTCATCTTGTCGATACTTCTAGGTAGCGCAGCTTCTGAACTTGCAGTTGAGAATGCTAATACAGCTTCTTCCTTAACAACCTTTAGAAGGTCAGTAATCTTGAAACCAAAGATTCTAGCAGCTAGTCCCATAACAACAAGTACGAATACCATCATTGTTAGGTAAGTTAATAAAACGAAGTAACTTAGTGGAGCTAAGGCAGAAACACCAAGTTCGGCTAGAGTAACACCGATTAATGCACAAACACCAATTGGAGATAACTTCATGATCCAACCAGTAATCTTGAACATTACTTGTGATACGGCGTTTAAGAAATCAACGATAACCTTACCCTTTTCACCAACTGCAGCAGTACCTAAACCAAAGAATACTGAGAATACGATAATTGGCATCATATCACCAGAAGCAATTGAGTTAAATACGTTGACCGGAATTAGGTTAATTAATGTACCCCAGATTCCAGTGTGGTTTGCAGTCTTTGCGGTGGTCATGTATTGGGTAATATCAGTAGCGTGTAATGAATGCACGTTAATGAAGTCACCAGGATGGAAAACATTACCAACAACTAAACCTAAAACGATGGCGATAGTAGTCATAATTTCGAAGTATAGAATGGTCTTTCCACCGATACGGCCTAACTTATGGATATCACCAATGTTGGCAATCCCAACAGTTAAACATGAAACAACGATTGGGACAACGATCATTTGAATCAAACGAATGAACATTGTACCAACACTTTGCATTGCAGTAATTGCAGTAGCGTTCTTGTAGAACACTAGACCTAGGATGATACCTAAAATTAAACCAATCAGGATTTGCCATCCTAGTGTTATCTTAAATTTCTTCATTACGAAGCCTCTCCTTAATATGTATTACTATAATTTTATCATAAATCACGAATAATATCCCCGGTTAATAATGAAAATGTACCTAAATAACGATAAAAGACAAACTATTTTACGTAGTTTTGCGATAGTAATTCAGATATTAACATTATGGTGCGCCCTTGGATTAACGAAATATCTCTATTTCCATTCAAATCCTGTAGTTAATCAAGTGTGATCAGCACACCTCTTTAATTCTATCATAAAAAACAATGTATCGTTTTGAATGTACAAAAAAAGAGCTACCAAACGGTAACTCTTTTATAAATTGCGCGGCGACTTCCTACCCTTGCAGAGGGCGATCCCTCAACTACTATCGGCGTTTAGAAGCTTAACTTCTGTGTTCG
>NZ_JAFNPE010000010.1:0-10680 GCF_026535805.1 Lactobacillus sp. B3795 | reverse complement strand
GGAATGTCACCGGTTGAATACCGGAACAATTCCTCCCAGAAAATTGCATAACCATCCTCCAATTTTAGGGGTTCAGGTCAGTTCTTTTTTTATTTTTATTGACTTAAATCATTAATAGATATATAAACTTAATAAGTAGTTTTTAACTTAAAATTAATTTTTTATCATAAATTACTATACATAAGTTTTACGTTTTACCGGAGTGATGATAATGAAAAAATACAGTAATACTGTTTGGACGATTTTTTTGCTATACGTTTTAATTTTATTATTTAGCGTCCACAGTTTAGTAATCTTTATTGCTGGATTGGCAATGCTTTCTATCCCAGTCGGATTAAGAAATATGCTGATTGTTGATTTCCATAATCGAACTAAATGGTTCAACGTCGTAATGACAATCGTCGATGTATTGTTATTAGCCGCAATCATTTGGATCAATATCAAATAAAAAAGCATACGCTTTGGCGTATGCTTTTTAATATATCCATAGCATTAACATTATTAAAATGTCCCATGAACAGTGGAATATGATTGGTGCTATTATTCCGTTTGATTCCTCTCTGGATTTACCTAATAAGATTCCGGCTAATATGTAGTACATTAGTGAAATGATACTAAATAAAGAATGGGATATCCCATAAATAACTGATGAAAATAGAATAGCGTATTTTTCGCTAAAATTGTCCTTTAAAAACGACTGAATTAAACCTCTGAAAAATAGTTCCACAATGATTGGTGATAGTGTTAGACTAGCAATAATACACAGTAATTGTAATTTTGGATCAGTATATCTAATTAAATTTGATAGATTGGTCTGAAAATTTTCGTGAGGTTTGGCAGTCAAAAGAACGAATGAAACCTCTAGGAGAAGTAGTTCGATTCCAATTACTACCAACCTGAAATTAAAATGATTATTGCGGAAAACATCAGTCACTTTATTGATGATTATTTTATGGTATAGATAAATAATAATCGCCATTAAGATAATAAATGCAACTAATATCTCAATAACGGCATAGGAAAAAGGTTCATCTGTTGAATAAAAGATTGGATATCGGACAAGCTCCATTAACGGTGAAAGGAATATCAAGATAAATATAAATGATGTTTTTTTCATCGTATTCACTCCTTGATTACTGTTTTTTTACTATTCGATAGATGTTCAGTTATTAATCAATTATAATTCTATAATTTTATTGCGCTGGATAATTTTTTCTAAAAAAATAAAACTGATTTTAGACAATTTTAAAAAGGGGGGCACCAACATGAAACAAAAGAAAACCAAGAATAATTCTGTTAAATCATGGATAATTTTGATTTTCATTATTATACTTGGTAGCGCCGTTTTAGGCACGATTTATGACTTAATATCCAATATTTTTATTGTTAAAAATTGGCACGATTTTCTTAAATTAGCAATTATTTCAGCAACTTGCGGGGTATTATTATTCGGTTTATACCTAATCTATAGCTTTATTTCCGAAAAAATTCATAAAAAACATCCAACATGGTTTGCCCCACAAGATCCACCATTGAAAAAATAAAAGCACACATTTCTGTGTGCTTTTTTATTTGGCATTATTTTCCCAGCCATTTCTAGCATCGTTGGCATCGACGATGGATTGGCGTAGTTCATTTGGCTTATTGTCGATAATGGTTTTCTTTAATACTGCTAATTGTTTTTCAAACGCATCGATTTGTTCTAAAAGATTATCGGAATTGCTGGTCAAAATATCCGACCAGACATCGGGATTGCTCTTGGCGATTCTAGTGGAATCTAATAGTCCGTTTCCCATGCTGATATCGGTGGCGTAGACGTCTCTTAGAGAGTCGTTGACCGTCAAAGTTAAAGCGTAGGTAATAAAATGAGGTAGGTGGCTAATAGTTGAAACGATTTGATCATGTTTATCAGCTGAGACTTCTTTAAAACGAAGGTGTCCAGATTTCAACAATTCCTTAATCGTATTTACTTGTTGGTTGTTGCCGTTATGGTTAACCAAGAAGTATGTATGATTGGCAAGCATTTCAATCGAACCATTTTCACTTCCGGTGAGATGTGATCCAGCCATGGGATGACCACCAATGAATGTGATATCTTTATCGACTAATTGGTTGGCCGCTTCTAAGATATTGACCTTGCTGCTGCCGACATCGGTGACAATTACCGACGATTTTAATTGTAAATCACTCAACTTCTTGATGTCTTCGATGATGCTGTTAACTGGACTAGCCAGGATGATGACGTCAGCTTGTTTGCTGCCATCATCAAAGTTAGTAGCTTCGTTGATAATTTTATGTTCTAACAAAAAATCGGTGTTTTTTTTATTGATATCGTTGCCTAAAATTCGTGCATCTGGGGCAGACTTTCTGATGATTCGCGCAATACTGCTGCCGATTAATCCTAATCCATTAATAAAAATTGTGGTCATAGTGCCATCTCCTAAATTCAAAATAAAAAACCAGCTCGATGAATACAAATCACCTAGCTGGTTTTAATTTTGATTTCGTCAAAAATCATCATTAACAAATTACCCCGACTAGGTGAACTCACACCTAGTCAGTAAAAATCAAATAAGACAATTACTACTTAGATGTGTCTACGTAATAATAGTCGCGATAATAATTTTTACTTTGGATTTGCTTATTCATGATGATTCCTCCCCGTTTATTTGTATTAATTTAAACATACGTGTGGGGTAAATACAAACATTTCTCTAATTTTTATTTAATTAAACATTTTTCGCTAATATAAACGCCTTGATATAAAGGGGTTTAACAAATATTTGCAATAGTTAAATCTAATTGTTTTCTAATTTTATTGTTGACTTTTAAAATTCAGGGAGTAAACTGAACTCAATTAAATAATTCGTCCATAAAAAAACCAATGATGTGGAGATCAAGATTGTTGTGCACGCACAGAGAGTCGTCGATGATGGGAATACGACCGAACGCAGGCAGTTAAATGGACCACGGAGGGTTCTTCCGAAAAAGAAATTGAGTACGGAGAAACGTCGGGCATACGTCAGTTGCCGGGGGTGTGAACACGCACCTCGCTGAGGAGGGATTAGTCTATTTTGATATAAACATCTATACATTTATTTGGAGTAGTCTAATCTAATTAAGGTGGCACCGCGGGGAAAATCCGTCCTTAACAAAGCATTAATTGCGTTGTTATGGGCGGATTTTTTTAATGCAATCAATTTGCGAGGTGATCACATTGTTGACCAAAGAAGAGTTACGGAATTTAACTAGTCGATATGAATACTTACCGGTGAGCTATCAGTTTAGCATCGATAGCTTTAACCCATACAAGATTGTCGAAAGCATCGACCCCAATCATCAACAATCGATGGTATTTAGCCACGATGATGGTAAATCCACAACGGTGATTGTGGAACCCAAAAAGATTATTACCGTCTTGGATAATCAGATTGTGGTGAAGGAAAAAGATGATGTTTATCAAACTACTCAGAATCCAATCGATTTTCTAAACGATTACTATCAACACCATCGCACAGTTAAAACCGCGGATGGATTTCATACAGGATTGATTGGCTATTTCGGTTATGACTTTTCTAAGTACGCCAATAACCATCTACCAAAGACCCACGATGAATTGGGATTACAGGATATCGAATTGTTCGAACCAGATATCACCATCAACTATCAAAAGCATGAAGTTACTTTAACCAAATTAATTCTAAGTGACGATTTCAATCAAAATTTTGAAACAACCAAAGAAGAGTTAAAACATTTCGCCACTCGATTGAAGCAAATCTTAGCTGAAGAGGTTGAAACCACCGAGAACGTCGACATCACCGAATCGTTTCATAACCAATTCCAACAAGCTGAATTCAGCGAAAAGGTCGATGCAGTCAAAAGACACATCTATGACGGCGACATCTTCCAAATGATCTTATCGAATCCCTATCAAACAAAGGCGAAGGGATCATTAATCAACGTCGGAAAGTACCTAGAAGAAAACATCTACTCACCGTATCATTTCTATTTTGCCCATGACCATTTCGAAGCAGTTGGTGCATCACCTGAAACACTAATTCAAAAGACCAACGATAAGTTATTCAGCTATCCGCTAGCTGGAACCAGAAGACGAGGCAAGACCAAAGAAGAGGATGACTTCTTCGCCGACGAACTTAGACACAGTCCCAAGGAACAATCCGAACACAACATGCTAGTTGATTTAGGCAGAAACGATGTCGGAAATATCAGTGAGATTGGCACGGTAAAGGTCACTAAGTACATGGAGCTATTGAAGTTCTCAAACGTGATGCATTTAGGTTCCAAGGTAGAGGGGATTGCCAAAAAAGACATCACACCAATCGATATCATCGCAAAGACATTACCTGCCGGAACATTATCCGGCGCACCGAAATTATCCGCAATGCAAATCATTCGAGAATTGGAACAACGCAAACGTGGAATCTACGGTGGTGGGATTGGTTATATCGATTTTTCCGGCGACTTAGATTTATGTATCGGCATTAGATTGGCATACAAACAAGATGACAATTTAGTTGTTCACGCTGGAGCCGGAATCGTGACTAGCAGTGATGCACACCAAGAATTTCACGAGTTTGAAAATAAAAGCAGAGTAATTATGGACGCGATTAAAGAAGTGGAGGCCCAACATGATTTTATTAATTGATAACTACGACAGTTTTACATTTAACCTGGTCCAAGAAATTGGCAAGTTAGTCGATCAAGAAATCCTAGTTTTAAAAAACGACGTGGTCACAGTCGACGATTTAGACCGACCTGACCTAACAGCATTGGTACTTTCACCAGGACCGGGTCGTCCAGAAGACGCCGGAAACATGAACGAAGTCCTAAAGGCAGCCGTTGGTAAGGTCCCAGTATTAGGTGTTTGTCTAGGTCACCAAGCTATCGGTGAAGTCTACGGTGCTCAGGTGACCAACGCGCCAGAAATTATGCATGGCAAGACCGACATGATGGAACAAATTTCAGACAATGACATTTTCGCTAATTGTCCGAGCCACTTCACAATTGGCCGCTATCACTCACTAGTCATTGACGAAGAAAGTATTCCTGACAATTTAAACGTGATTGGAAGAGGTAGTGATGGCACCGTCCAAGCCGTGGCCGACGAACAAAACCATGTCTACGGTGTCGAATTCCATCCAGAGTCAATCATGACCGACCAATCAGCAGCACAACAAATATTTTTGAACTTCTTTAAATTAGCTAACTAGAAAGGAATGGATAACATGATTAATACCGCAATTAAAAAATTAACTGACCAACAAGATTTAACATACAACGAAATGAACGATGTGATGAACGAAGTAATGGATGGTAAGACCGGGGACATCGAGATTTCATCCTTTCTAACCAGTCTAAGCATCAAGGGTGAAAACATCGAAGAGATTGCTGGAGCAGCCGCTTCCATGCGTGACCACGCAGCCGAATTCGACAGCCAAATCGATGCCATCGACATCGTTGGAACCGGTGGTGATCATTCCAACTCATTTAACATCTCAACCACCACTGGGATAGTCCTAGCTAGCCTGGGCATTCCAGTCGTAAAACACGGCAACCGCGCTGCTTCTTCCAAGAGTGGGGCAGCCGACATGCTTCAAGCACTTGGTTTTAACATCAACCTAACCCAAGCTGAAAGCGAAAAGATGCTAGCCGATAAAAACTTCTGCTTCCTATTTGCTCAAAAGTATCACCAAGCAATGCGCTTCGTGGCACCGGTAAGAAAGACACTAGGCATTCGCACTATCTTCAATGTCTTAGGACCATTGGCTAACCCAGCTCATGCGAAGAAACAAGTCTTAGGTGTCTATGACGAATCATTACTATTACCTCTGGCAAAGACATTAATTCAATTAGGTGTCACTAACGGCAAGGTAATCTTTGGCACCGACGGATTGGATGAAGCATCTATCTCAGCACCAACCAAGATTGTAAACATCATCGATGGTGTGATTAGTGAAGACGAGATTACCCCAGAACAATTTGGTTTAAAACGATACGCCAAGGAAGAAATTGTTGGAGGGACTCCTGAAGATAACGCCAAAATCACTCGTGAAATTATTGATGGTAAACCAGGAGCCAAACGAGATGTTGTCTTGTTAAACGCCGGTCTAGCAATTAACACCTACAAACCAGATGTTTCAATTCAAGATGGTATCCAAATGGCACAAGAAGCCATCGATTCTGGGAGAACCAAAAGACTATTGGATGCACTATTAGCGTATTAGGAGGTAAGCCGATGATACTAGATGATTTAGTCGCAGCGACTCAACAAAGAACTGAATATGAACAATCAATCGTCTCCTTAGCCGACCTAAAGAACGCGGTAAGTGATTTACCACAAACCAATCCAAACGACGTGTATGAAAGATTTAGAAGACCGGGGATGCATGTGATTGGTGAAATCAAAAAGGCATCGCCATCCAAGGGAGAAATCGTCGATAATCTCGACTACATCGGGATTGCCAAACAATATCATGATGCAGATGTTACCGCCATTTCGGTCTTAACCGAACCCAAATACTTCAAGGGGCATATTTATTATCTTAAGGAAATCAATCAAAAAGTCGATGCGGTGACCCTTCGCAAAGACTTCATCATCAATCCATACATGATCTACCAGGCAAAAGCTGCTGGCGCCAAAATCATCTTGTTGATTGTGGCCATCCTATCCAAAGACCAATTGAAAGAATACTTCGATTTAGCTCACAAATTAGGTTTAGCTGTATTAGTCGAAGCCCACGATGAAGACGAAGTAGCGACCGCGCTTTCGGTTGGTGCTCAAATGATTGGTGTGAATAATCGTAATCTAAAGGACTTCTCGGTGTCGTTTGCTAACAGTATTAACCTACGTAAAAAGGTGCCAGAGGATGTCATTTTTATCGCCGAAAGTGGTGTAAAAAGCATTGAAGATACTGAAAAATTAAAGGAGATTGGCGTTAACGGCGTTTTGATTGGCGAGACATTGATGAAGTCAGCTAATCCGATTGAATTCATTAAAAAAGTACAAGGTGATGCATAATGGTAAAAATCAAAATTTGCGGAATTACCGATTTAAAAGAGGCTGAGATTATCAATCAGACCAAACCAGACTACTTCGGCCTAGTCTTTGCCAGTGGTAGTCACCTAGTTGATATCGATACCGCCAGCCAAATTAGGCAAGCAGTTGATGATGATATTCCAGCTGTTGGTGTATTCGTGAATGCGGAGTTTGCATTCATTAAACGACTAGTTGATGCCAAAATTATTCAAGTCGCCCAGTTACATGGCAGCGAGAATGCGGAAGATATCAAACGAATTCAAACAGATTTAAACATTCCAGTAATCGACGTAATCAACGAAGACAAGCTACATAGAAATAGTGAGGCAGACTATTTGATGGTCGATGCGCGAACATCAATGGTAACCAAAAATCAATTAAATGACGTAGATTCAAATCTGTTTGTTGCCGGTGGCATTAATCCAAACAACGCACAAAAGATAATCGATGAGACCAATCCGTTTGCGATTGATGTGAGTCGTGGCGTCGAGGTCGACGGTAAGAAGAATATTGAACTAGTAAAAGCAATTGTGGCAGTTGCCCACAACAATTAAGGAGGAATTATTATGACTAACAAAGCAGGAAGATTCGACGAGTACGGTGGTCAATACGTTCCAGAAACATTGATGAATGAACTAAATCGAATGGCCGATGAATACGAAAAGGCCAGACAAGATCCAGAATTTCAAGCAGAACTACAGGACCTATTGAATAACTACGCTAACCGTCCATCTCTTTTGTCATACGCTAAACGAATGACGGAAGACTTGGGTGGAGCGCAAATTTATTTCAAACGTGAAGACCTAAACCATACCGGTGCCCACAAGATTAATAACGTGATTGGCCAAGCGTTATTGGCAAAACGAATGGGGAAGACCAGATTGATTGCGGAGACTGGTGCCGGTCAACACGGTGTGGCCACCGCCACCATTGCGGCATTGTTTGGCATGGAATGTGAAATCTTCATGGGAAAAGAAGATACCGACCGGCAAAAGTTAAACGTCTATCGAATGGAACTACTGGGTGCTAAGGTGAACTCAGTGACCTCTGGTTCAATGGTATTAAAGGATGCGATTAATGCCGCTCTACAAGAATTCTCTGCTCGTACCGACGACACATTCTACGTGATGGGTTCAGCTACCGGACCCCATCCATATCCATTGATGGTTCGTGACTTCCAAAGTGTCATTAGTAAGGAATCCAAGGAACAATTCAAAAAGATTAACAATAAACTACCAGATGCGATTGTCGCCTGTGTCGGTGGTGGAAGCAATGCCATCGGTAGTTTTGCCAACTACATCGAAGATCCATCAGTAAAACTAATTGGTGTCGAAGCAGCCGGTAAGGGTGTTGAGACCGATTTAACCGCCGCCACTCTTGAATGTGGTAGTGAAGGGGTCTTTCATGGGATGAAATCAATCTTCCTACAAACGAAAACGGGTCAAATCAAACCGGTATACTCAATCTCAGCCGGATTAGATTATCCAGGAGTAGGTCCAGAACACGCGGCACTAGCCAAATCAGGTCGTGCTCAATATGTCGGCATTACCGATGATGAAGCTGTCGATGCGTTTGAATACATCGCCAGAACCGAAGGAATCGTCGCCGCAATTGAAAGCTGTCATGCGGTCGCATATGTAAGAAAACTGGCACCTACGATGAGCAAGGACCAAACAATTATATGTACACTTTCCGGCCGTGGTGATAAGGATGTCGCCGCAATTGGTAAATACAGAGGAGTTGACGTAAATGAATAAATTAGTTGAAACTATGCAAGGTGGTAATAAGTTAGTTGGATACGTTGTTGCCAACGACCCTGATATTGATACAACGATTAAAAACGTGGTGGCGTTATCCGAAGGTGGCGCAGATGTCGTTGAAATTGGGATTCCATTCTCTGATCCAGTCGCCGATGGACCGGTCATCCAACGTGCCGATTTACGTGCCTTGTCAGACGGCGAATTACCAATGGACAAGGTCTTTGCGATGGTCGATGAAATTCATCAAAAGACCGATATCACCCTTGCCTTTTTGACCTATCTAAACGTCGTCTTGCAATACGGCTACGATGAATTTTGTCTTCAATGTTTAAAACACGGGGTGAGTGGATTAATCATTCCAGACCTACCTTACGAGGAACAAGATGAGTTATTACCGTTTATCGATAAATACGATTTAGCGTTAGTCCCACTAGTGACCTTGAATTCTGATGATCGAATTGAGAAATTATTGCAACATGCCAAAGGATTTATCTATCTAGTATCATCATTGGGAGTGACGGGTGAGAGGGATGAATTCTCCAGTTATCTATCCGGAATTGTCCAAAAGATAAAGGAATACACCGATGTACCGGTCGCCATTGGGTTTGGAATTCATTCAGCCAAACAAGCCAGTGAAATGAATCAAATCTCCGACGGTGTCATCATCGGAAGTTCGTTTGTCAGAATCGTCGAAGAGAATCAACAAGAGGCTCCGAAGCGTCTAAAGGATTACGCCAACGAAATTAAACAAGCAATTATTGAATAGAAAAAGCACACAATCATGTGTGCTTTTTTCATATCCTTTCAATAAATTATATAAGTTGTATAATTACATTAGCCTATAAAAAAAGAAGATGATAGACATGAAATTTGGTATGAGAAAACCAAGCTGGAAAAAGTCATTATCAGCACGAACAAGAGGACGTGCGGTACGTTCAATGAAACGTGCGATTAACCCATACTATGGTAAGAAGGGTATGGGATGGATTAATAATCCGCATAATGCGTTATATAACAAGGTCTACCATAAGACAACTTTCAACTTGTTTAAGTGGTAAACAATACCCCGTTCAGGCGGGGAATACATATGAAACGTAGTAGATCAGATGGATAATAAACAAATGATTTTTGCATTCATAAGGGTACAATCAGTACTGTTTGCTTTAATGACTTCTTCTTTTCTAATCTGGGATAGCTTTTTCGAAGATTAGTAGAAAGCAAAACAAAATTTTTGATGATTTTATTTTTTGAAACTATTATGTAGTTGCGTTCGGGATGATTAATCCTTTTGAAACGCTTTAAAACAAGTTAATTTTTTATAAGGTCTTTCTTTATCGAGCTTTCCCATCTCGTGTAAGAAAGGCTTTTTTATTTTATAAATCGATCTATAATGAGTTAAAAGCTAATTATAGGAGTTTTTTAATGAAAGATATTACTGAAATTGCATGCGAATCTTACAAAGAAGATTTAAGAAGTTATGATAATCCGGATTACGTTATTACATATCCAAATTATGATTGGAAAATGTCTTATGTAGCTTATGATGCAATGTTAAATGAATTGACTGATTATCATAATTTGAACCAACCGGATACGGATTATGAAACGTTTGATGTAAATAACAATGAAGATGTAATTTTTAAATGTTCATTTTTTAAATCTGTATATAGAATATTCAATGTAAGTTGCTTCGAATATAATAACTACATTGGCAATAAAGGATTTATAAAGGGTAAGGACAAAATTTATTATGTTATAAAAAAGCAGTGAAATAAAATTCACTGAACTGAACCCCTTGAGTTGGAGAAATCTAACTTAAGGGGTTCTTTTATGTTTTCTAAAGAATTAAAATTAGCTGCCATT
>NZ_JAFNPE010000009.1:0-3196 GCF_026535805.1 Lactobacillus sp. B3795 | reverse complement strand
TCCTACCCTTGCAGAGGGCGATCCCTCAACTACTATCGGCGTTTAGAAGCTTAACTTCTGTGTTCGGCATGGGAACAGGTGTATCCTTCTAGCTATCGCCACCACACTATTTATCTGAAAGAACTTCGTTCTCTCAAAACTAGATATTATTTATTTCTTCCGATTACTACCTTACTTGGTTAAGTCCTCGACCAATTAGTACTAGTCCGCTCCATACATCACTGCACTTCCACTTCTAGCCTATCTACCTAATCATCTCTTAGGGGTCTTACTTCCATAAAGGAATGGGAAATTTCATCTTGAGGTCGGTTTCACACTTAGATGCTTTCAGCGTTTATCTCATCCATACATAGCTACCCAGCGATGCCCCTGGCGGGACAACTGGTACACCAGCGGTATGTCCATCTCGGTCCTCTCGTACTAGAGACAGCTCCCCTCAAATTTCCTACGCCCGCGACGGATAGGGACCGAACTGTCTCACGACGTTCTGAACCCAGCTCGCGTACCGCTTTAATGGGCGAACAGCCCAACCCTTGGGACCAACTACAGCCCCAGGATGCGATGAGCCGACATCGAGGTGCCAAACCTCCCCGTCGATGTGAACTCTTGGGGGAGATAAGCCTGTTATCCCCAGGGTAGCTTTTATCCGTTGAGCGATGGCCCTTCCATACGGTACCACCGGATCACTAAGCCCGACTTTCGTCCCTGCTCGACCTGTCTGTCTCGCAGTCAAGCTCCCTTTTGCCTTTACACTCGAAGAATGATTTCCAACCATTCTGAGGGAACCTTTGGGCGCCTCCGTTACTGTTTAGGAGGCGACCGCCCCAGTCAAACTGCCAATCAGACACTGTCTCCCACCACGATAAGTGGTGCGGGTTAGAGTGTTAGCACAGCGAGGGTAGTATCCCAACAATGCCTCCACCGAAACTAGCGTCCCGGTTTCCACGGCTCCTACCTATCCTGTACAAGCTATGTCAACACCCAATATCAAATTACAGTAAAGCTCCATGGGGTCTTTCCGTCCTGTCGCGGGTAACCTGCTTCTTCACAGGTATCTCAATTTCACCGAGTCTCTCGTTGAGACAGTGCTCAGATCGTTACGCCTTTCGTGCGGGTCGGAACTTACCCGACAAGGAATTTCGCTACCTTAGGACCGTTATAGTTACGGCCGCCGTTTACTGGGGCTTCGTTTCTGGGCTTCGCCGAAGCTAACTCATCCACTTAACCTTCCAGCACCGGGCAGGCGTCAGCCCCTATACTTCATCTTACGATTTTGCAGAAACCTGTGTTTTTGATAAACAGTCGCCTGAGCCTTTTCACTGCGGCTGCACTTGCGTGCAGCACCCCTTCTCCCGAAGTTACGGGGTCATTTTGCCGAGTTCCTTAACGAGAGTTCACTCGCTCACCTTAGGATACTCTCCTTGACTACCTGTGTCGGTTTGCGGTACGGGTAGTTAATTACTCACTAGAAGCTTTTCTCGGTAGCGTGACATGGCCCACTTCTCTACTTTATTTCGATCCTCATCACAGCTTGTCAACACGGTAACAAGCATTTCACTCATTACCTGACTTACTGCTTGAACGCACATATCCAACAGTGCGCACAGGTTAGCCTTCTACGTCCCTCCATCGCTCAAACATAATTAACTAGTACAGGAATCTCAACCTGTTATCCATCGCCTACGCCTCTAGGCCTCGGCTTAGGTCCCGACTTACCCTGGGAGGACGAGCCTTCCCCAGGAAACCTTAGTCAATCGGTGGAATAGATTCTCACTATTCTTTCGCTACTCATACCGGCATTCTCACTTCTAAGCGCTCCAGCAGTCCTTACGGTCTACCTTCGTTGCCCTTAGAACGCTCTCCTATCACATGACTACGTCATGTCCACAATCTCGGTAATATGCTTAGCCCCGGTAAATTTTCGGCGCAGAATCACTCGACTAGTGAGCTATTACGCACTCTTTAAATGGTGGCTGCTTCTGAGCCAACATCCTAGTTGTCTATGCAACTCCACATCCTTTTCCACTCAGCATATATTTAGGGACCTTAATTGGTGGTCTGGGCTGTTCCCCTTTCGACGGTGGATCTTATCACTCATCGTCTGACTCCCGGACATATAAATCGATGGTATTCGGAGTTTATCTGAATTTAGTAACCCATGACGGGCCCCTCACCCAAACAGTGCTCTACCTCCATGATTCTAAGTCCGAGGCTAGCCCTAAAGCTATTTCGGAGAGAACCAGCTATCTCCAAGTTCGTTTGGAATTTCACCGCTACCCACATTTCATCCCAGCACTTTTCAACGTACACGGGTTCGGCCCTCCGGTGCGTTTTACCGCACTTTCAGCCTGAACATGGGTAGATCACCTGGTTTCGGGTCTATCCCAACATACTGTAACGCCCTATTCAGACTCGCTTTCGCTACGGCTCCGGACTTTTCGCCTTAACCTTGCATGTTAGCATAACTCGCCGGTTCATTCTACAAGAGGCACGCCATCACCCATTAACGGGCTCTGACTGCTTGTAGGCACATGGTTTCAGGAACTATTTCACTCCCCTTCCGGGGTGCTTTTCACCTTTCCCTCACGGTACTGGTTCACTATCGGTCACTAGGGAGTATTTAGCTTTGGGAGATGGTCCTCCCGGATTCCGACGACGTTTCACGTGTGTCGCCGTACTCAGGATCCTGAA
Organism: Lactobacillus sp. B3795; assembly: GCF_026535805.1. Lineage (NCBI taxonomy): Bacteria > Bacillati > Bacillota > Bacilli > Lactobacillales > Lactobacillaceae > Lactobacillus > Lactobacillus sp. B3795. The sequence goes on along the minus strand of NZ_JAFNPE010000009.1, from coordinate 505 downwards.
CTGAGGTTAATTGATTTCGCCTACGGGGCTATCACCCTGTATCGCTTAACTTCCCAGATAATTCGACTATCAATTAACTTGGTAACTCAAATGTTCAGTCCTACAACCCCAAAGAGCAAGCTCTTTGGTTTGAGCTGTTCCCCGTTCGCTCGCCGCTACTTAGGGAATCGAAATTTCTTTCTCTTCCTGTGGGTACTTAGATGTTTCAGTTCCCCACGTCTGCCCCCAAACTAGATATGTATTCTCTAGCTGGTGATAATCGATTAAGATTATCGAGTTTCCTCATTCGGAAATCTCCGGATCAAAGCTTACGTACAGCTCCCCGAAGCATATCGGTGTTAGTCCCGTCCTTCATCGGCTCCTAGTGCCAAGGCATCCACCATGCGCCCTTCATAACTTAACCTATTTCATCACTACGTGATGTTTGGTTAGTTGAGTATTTACGAATAAACTAATATTTTAAAACTCAAAATAACGCGGTGTTCTCGGTTGAAATTGTATTTTT
>NZ_JAFNPE010000008.1:0-811 GCF_026535805.1 Lactobacillus sp. B3795 | reverse complement strand
CTTTTATAACTATCACATAAGAGTCCTTCGTTCTTCATGATGCGAAGGACTTTTTTATGATTGATATTATATCCTCGGCGTTTCAATTCAATGGTTACTCTTCTATATCCGTAATCTTTAAATTCGTTTCTAATGACTTTCATCTCACTGATGACCTCTTGGTCATCAACTTCGTACTCACGTTGACACGCATCGTAATAACTACTACTAGACATCTCGGCAATATCTAATAACACAAATAATGGAACGTTCATTTCTCGCCTTAACTCATTTATTATTTGCGCTTTTTCTTTATTGGTGATTTTTTGCTTTGAATCAAGGCGTCCAATTTTTCCAAGTATGCAACCTTAGCTTGTAAGTAAGTTACTTGTTGTTCAAGTTGCTTATTCTTTTCTTCTAATGACATATCTTTATTATTTTTCATTTTGGGCGGTCTTCCTTTAGGTTTATTTAGGCGACCTTCAGCTTCTAATCGTTCCCATTGATATATCACAAAAGGACCGCTTATACCGAAATGCCGTGCGGCATTTGTTAAAGATTCATGATTTTTAAGTCGCCAATTTATGACCTTTATTTTAAATGAATATTCATAATATGTCTTTGTATTTTTTGAGAAATATTCAATTCCAAATTGTTCAACTTTTCTGATCCATTCATAAAGGGTCGCAGACCCTTTAATACCATATTTATTAGTGATTTTTGTAAATCCTAAACCATTATAATAATCTTTAATGGCAGCTAATTTTAATTCTTTAGAAAACATAAAAGAACCCCTTAAGTTAGATTTCTCCAACTCAAGGGGTTCAGTTCA
>NZ_JAFNPE010000007.1:0-555 GCF_026535805.1 Lactobacillus sp. B3795 | reverse complement strand
TTGATTTTCAGGAGCATTGTTGTTGTCACCGTTAAATCCATCAGTTGCATTGTCGAATGCATCCTTGTATGCATCATCATTATTGTTGGAGTTCTTTTGAGCACCATTTAAAGCATCCGCTGAACCCTTAGCAATGTCGTAACCAGCCTTGTATGCGGTTGATTGGGTTGCGTCAGGTGCTGCTGGACTATTTGGATCGTTAGCAGCTTGTTCACCAGCAGCAGCATCGTCTTTGACAGCTTGGTAAAGCTTTCCTTCAGCACTATTTGCATCATATGGATTAGTTTTTACACCATCTGTGTAATCCCCAAGTGCTTTACTTACTACTGGAGTAGCAGCATCAAGAGTCTTATTGTATGCATCTTTGTAAGCTAATGACTTATTAGTTAGGTCAGGAGCAGCCTTCTTACCAGTGGCAACATCATAAGCATCCTTAGCGGCTTGGTAACCATCTCTTTCAGCTTGTGATGGAGAAGCTGGTAGACTTTGACCAGCGGTTGCTAAATCAGCACCGATTTTTGAGTCATTCTTAGCTTTTTGACCAGCTTGGTAAGC